>NZ_JAWRXV010000002.1:0-371819 GCF_046534875.1 Paraburkholderia sp. SIMBA_054
TCACCTCAAAGCGCGTGGGCGGCAGATCGATCACCTGACGGCCTTCGGGCAACACGGTGACGCTGGCTGCCGCGATCAGCCTCCTACATGCATCGCACACCCGCGTCACCGGGTGAATCTCGATGTGATCGGGTTGCGCGACGCGTTTGAGCGTCTTGCCCTTGTGCCCCGGTTGCGCGCCAGGCCTGGCGCCGCTCGTGCCGCGCAATGACTTCGGCTTGCGTCTTGGACCATCGCTTGACGGCGGCTTGCTGGAGTTATGACTGTCCTTCTCAAGCTTTGCCTCAAGCTCGTTCAGACGCCTCACCAGATCAACGATGAGTGCGTCCTTCTGCTCCGGTGTCAGGTCCTTGATGTCGGGCATCTTCGTCATGTCCCTCACTATGCATAGCCTGGTAGCAGTTTACAAGCGCTGAATAGTTACGCGGCGGCAAAGAAAAGTAGGCAAAAGAAGGCGGCTCACACCGCCAACATTTGTTCTTGCCTGAGGGCCCCCGAAGGTTCTTACGCTTCACACGGCAACCACGTGACCCACGTTCGTTGCTAACGCTCTTGCGCTGCGCCTCACCCGCTTCACGCACCCGCGCTTCATCATGCCGTGCCAGATATTCCACGGCCGCCCAGGTGGCAAACTGTGTGTAGGCCGTAGTGCCTCACACGCCTCACTTCGGACCGATTGCGCATGCGTTCCACCCTGTAAGAGCGCTGCCCTATACGACGCGACAACCTACACACAGTTTGCCACCTGGGCGGCACGTACCATTCGCTGCCGCTTGCCCGAGTACGGGTATTCGAAGCGGGTGAGGCGCTCATTCAGCGCGTTGGCAACGAACGCGAACAGGGACGCTGACGTGTGAAGTGTGGGACCGGCTGGGGGCCCTCAGGCAATAACTAGCACTGGCGGTGTGAGCCGCTTTCTTTTGCCTACTTTTCTTTGCGGCGGCAAAGAAAAGTAGGTGCCGCCCCGCACAGGGGCGACGCTTGAAGCGCGAAGGCAATACGCGGATGCTCGCGAAAACGCAAAGCAAACCACCAAGCGTCGCAGACAAAAAACCCCTTCAAACAACACTCTTAGACTGCTTCACAATCGTCAGCGCCGCCGCGATCATCGACCCCATTTCCGCCATATTCCCCGGCACGATCAACGTATTCCCCGCCTTCGCGAGATTCGCAAAAGCATTCACATACTGCTCAGCAACCTTGAGATTCACAGCCTCCATCCCGCCCGTAGACTGAATCGCCGCCGCAATCTTTTGGATTGCCTGAGAATTAGCCTCAGCAACAGCCAGAATCGCCGCCGCCTGGCCTTGCGCCTGGTTAATCGCCGCCTGACGCTCGCCCTCGGACTTCTGGATCGCCGCCTCACGCCCACCCGACGCGATATTGATCTGCTCCTGCTTGCGCCCTTCCGATGCAGCGATCAGCGCGCGCTTCTCGCGTTCCGCCGTGATCTGCGCCTGCATCGAATGGAGAATCTCCTTAGGCGGCGTCAGGTCCTTGATCTCGTAACGCAGCACCTTCACGCCCCAGTTCGACGCGGCTTCGTCGAGCGCCGACACGATCGAATGATTGATGAAGTCGCGCTCCTCGAACGTCTTGTCGAGTTCGAGCTTGCCGATCACCGAACGCAACGTCGTCTGCGACAACTGCGTAATCGCGAACACGAAGTTGCTCGAACCATACGACGCCTTCATCGGATCAGTCACCTGAAAGTACAGCACGCCGTCCACCTGCAACTGCGTGTTGTCGCGCGTGATGCAGACCTGACTCGGCACATCGAGCGGAATTTCCTTGAGCATGTGCTTGTACGCAATCCGGTCGATGAACGGCAGCACGAAGTTCAGGCCCGGCGTGAGCGTCGCGTGATAGCGCCCGAGGCGCTCCATCACCCATGCGTGCTGCTGCGGCACGATCTTGATCGTCTGCGCAGCAACCACGATCACGACAATCAGCAAGACCAGCCCAGCGATGCTCGACGATTCCATTCCTGCCCCCACTCTGTTTTTGAATTGTTGTGCGCGTTCGAATGCGCCTACGTTGCATCGGACGGCTCAAGCCCTCGCCGCCGCATGCCTGCTCGCGACGACGACAAGACAGTTGCCCCGCAGCGCAGTGATTTCATAGAGATTGGCGTCTTCCGGCTCGCCGGGCGCGAGTTCGACTTCCCATGACGCGCCGCGATAACTGGTGCGCGCGTGTCCGTCGTGCCACGCGGACACGGTCAACGTCGAGCCGATATCGAGATTCACGTCGGGATTGCGCGCGGCTTCAGCGCGCGTTTTCGTTTTACGTCCGAAGCGCGACTTGCGCAGCAGGAGCACCGCGGCGAGCGCGACGGCGGCCGCGATGCCGAATTGCAGCGGCAGATCAGCCCCCGCGAGACGCGCCAACGCCGCCGCAATAAAGCCGAGCGCCACCATCAGCAGATAGAACGTGCCGTGCAGCAGTTCGAGCACGATCAGCACGCCTGCGCCGATCCACCAGAACAGTCCACTTTGGAACACTTGCGCCTCCACAAAGCAAAACACCCCGGATCTACCGGGGTGTTTATAGCATGAAGCGTCCAGCTTTTATCGTTCGTAGCAGCACGTTTTACGTACCGCCACAAATCGATGCGTAATGCTTATTTAGCCGTCACCTTCGCCAGCGCCTGCCACGTTTCGATGATCGTGTCCGGGTTCAGCGAGATCGACGCGATGCCTTCCTTCGTCAGCCACTCGGCGAAGTCCGGGTGGTCCGACGGACCCTGGCCGCAAATACCGACGTACTTGTCGAGACGCAGGCACGTTTCGATCGCACGCTTCAGCAGGAACTTGATGGCGGGATCGCGCTCGTCGAAGTCCGCTGCCAGCAGTTCCATGCCGGAGTCGCGGTCGAGGCCGAGCGTCAATTGCGTCAGATCGTTCGAACCGATCGAGAAGCCGTCGAAGTACTGCAGGAACTCTTCAGCCAGAATCGCGTTCGACGGCACTTCGCACATCATGATCAGGCGCAGGCCGTTTTCGCCGCGCTTCAGACCGTACTTCGCGAGCAGGCCAACCACGCGCTCCGCCTGCTTCAGCGTCCGCACGAACGGCACCATGATCTCGACGTTGTCGAGGCCCATCTCTTCCCGCACGCGCTTGAGCGCGATGCACTCCATTTCGAACGCCTGCGCGAAGTCTTCAGAGATGTAACGCGATGCGCCGCGGAAGCCCAGCATCGGGTTTTCCTCGTCCGGCTCGTAGCGCGAACCGCCGATCAGCTTCTTGTACTCGTTCGACTTGAAGTCCGACAGACGCACGATCACGGGCTTCGGATAGAACGCCGCGCCGATCGTCGCGATGCCTTCCGTCAGCTTGTCGACATAGAAGGCACGCGGCGATGCATGACCGCGCGCGACGCTTTCGACAGCCTTCTTCAGATCCTGATCGATGTTCGGGTATTCGAGAATCGCCTTCGGGTGAACGCCGATGTTGTTGTTGATGATGAACTCGAGGCGGGCGAGACCGACGCCCTTGTTCGGTAGCTGCGCGAAGTCGAACGCGAGCTGCGGATTGCCGACGTTCATCATGATCTTGACGGGAATTTCCGGCAGTTCGCCACGCTGAATTTCCGTCACTTCCGTTTCGAGCAGACCGTCGTAGATCTTGCCTTCGTCGCCTTCCGCGCACGATACCGTGACGAGCGCGCCTTCCTTCAGCACGTCCGACGCGTCGCCGCAACCCACGACGGCGGGCACACCCAGCTCACGCGCGATGATCGCCGCGTGGCAGGTACGGCCGCCACGGTTCGTGACGATCGCGGCTGCGCGCTTCATCACGGGTTCCCAGTTCGGGTCGGTCATATCTGCGACCAGCACGTCGCCCGGCTGCACGCGCTCCATTTCCGACGGATCGTGAATCACGCGCACGGGGCCCGCGCCGATCTTCTGGCCGATCGCGCGGCCCGTCGCCAGCACCTGCGACTGGCCCTTCAGCTTGAAGCGCTGCTCGGCCTTGTTGCCGCCCTGGCTCTTCACCGTTTCCGGACGCGCCTGCAAGATGAAAATCTTGCCGTCGCGGCCGTCCTTGCCCCACTCGATGTCCATCGGACGCTGGTAGTGCTTTTCGATGATGACCGCGTACTTCGCCAGTTCGATCACGTCTTCGTCGGTGATCGAGAAGCGGTTGCGCTGCTCGTGCGGCACGTCGACGGTCTTCACGCGGCCTTCTTCGCCCGCCTTCGTGAATTCCATCTTGATGAGCTTCGAGCCGATCGAACGGCGGATGATCGGGTATTTGTTCTGCGCGAGCGTGGTCTTGAAGACGTAGAACTCGTCCGGATTCACCGCGCCTTGCACGACGGTTTCACCGAGGCCATAGCTCGAGGTGATGAAGACTGCGTCCTTGAAGCCCGATTCCGTATCGAGGGTGAACATCACGCCCGCTGCGCCGACGTCCGAGCGCACCATGCGCTGCACGCCCGCCGACAACGCCACTTCAGCATGCGTGAAGCCCTTGTGGACGCGATAGGAGATGGCGCGGTCGTTGTAGAGCGACGCGAACACGTGCTTCATCCGATCGAGCACGTCTTCGACGCCGACCACGTTCAGGTAGCTTTCCTGCTGACCGGCAAACGATGCGTCCGGCAGGTCTTCCGCCGTGGCCGACGAGCGCACCGCGAACGACAGTTCTTCAGGCGAGCTCTTTTGCAGCGTGTCGAAGCCTGCGCGGATTTCCTGTTCGAGACGCGCCTGCATCGGGGCGTCGACGATCCATTGACGGATCTCCTTGCCCGCAGCGGCGAGTGCCTTCACGTCGTCGACGTCGAGCGTCTCGAGACGTTGGGCGATGCGTTCGGTCAGGTTGTTGTAATGCAGAAAGTCGCGGAATGCGAGCGCCGTCGTGGCGAAACCCGTCGGGACGCGCACGCCGGCTTCGGCGAGCTGACTGATCATCTCGCCGAGCGAAGCATTCTTGCCGCCGACGATTTCCACGTCGGTCATCCGCAACTGCTCGAATGGAACTACATACGCCTGATCCTTAGCAACGTTAACTGCGTTAGTCATACAAGCCCCTAAGTGGAAAAAAATGCTCGATTGCGCAAGTGGGCTCGAACACGAGGCGCTCATTGAGAGCGTTGACTCGTGCCTTGCGCAACCTGTTGGAGAAACAATCGCAGAAGGCTTTATGCCCGGCACGAAGGCCGACGAAGCGGAGGATTGAACGAACTTGCAGCGTTGCCGTGCAACTTACGAACAAATCACGACGCAATCAAAGAGCGATAACAGATAGTTACACGCGATTTGGCTGCAATTGCTTATCCAACAGGTTGCCGCTATTCTACCGTGCCGACTCTCAAAATGTGACAGTCGGACGAGAAATGCGCCCAGGACGGCGCGCGCGGCTTGCCGCCGGGGTTTGCGTGACAACCGCGGCTGTCATCCGGGCCACGCGTCAGCCTTTTACCCGTTCCGGGCGCACGCTGCGCCGCGTGTCGTATCGTGTTGCGCCGCTGCCGTTTTCCGGCCAGCCACCGGGCAGCGCGCGCCACGCGGCAATGTCTGATTCGAGCGGATTTTGACGCTCATGTTCCCTGCCCACTGATGCCGCCAACCGTATTCATCGTCTCCGACGGTACCGGGATCACTGCCGAAACCTTCGCGCATTCGATCCTCTCCCAGTTCGACCAGAAGTTCCGTCTGGTCCGCGTGCCCTTCGTCGATTCGACGGAAAAAGCCTACGCCACGCTCGAAAAGATCAACGAAGCCGCTCATCACGAAGGCCGCCGCCCGATCGTCTTCACGACGCTCGTGAACAGCGCGTCGAACCAGATCGTGAAGGATTCGAACGCGCTCGTGCTGGACATGTTCCAGACCTTCGTCGAGCCGCTCGAACAGGAACTGGAGCTGAAGTCGAGCCACGCGATGGGCCGCGGCCACCAGAACGCCGACACCGAGGAGTACAAGAACCGGATCGAGGCGATCAACTTCTCGCTCGCGCATGACGACGGCCAGTCCAATCGCAATCTGGAAGAAGCCGACGTGATCCTCGTTGGCGTGTCGCGCAGCGGCAAGACGCCAACCAGC
This sequence comes from Paraburkholderia sp. SIMBA_054, assembly GCF_046534875.1. Lineage (NCBI taxonomy): Bacteria > Pseudomonadati > Pseudomonadota > Betaproteobacteria > Burkholderiales > Burkholderiaceae > Paraburkholderia > Paraburkholderia sp. SIMBA_054. The sequence goes on from NZ_JAWRXV010000002.1 coordinate 6,050, forward strand.
CTGTATCTGGCGATGCAGTACGGCGTGAAGGCGGCAAACTATCCGCTGATCCCCGAAGACTTCGAGCGCGGCAAGCTGCCGACGCCGCTGCTCGCGCATCGCACGAAGATGTTCGGCTTGTCGATCGATCCTCAACGGCTTTCGGAAATCCGCAACGAGCGGCGCCCCGGCAGCAAGTACGCGGCGCTCGAAAACTGCCGCTACGAGATCAACGAAGCCGAGACGATGATGCGGCGCGAAGGGGTCAAGTGGCTCTCGTCGACGCACAAGTCGATCGAGGAAATCGCGACGACGATCCTGCAGGAAATCAAGCTGGACCGGTCGTCGTATTGATGGCGATGCGGTGAATTCAGCCGGCAGCGCGCTGCTGCCGGCACTGCTCGAAAAGACACACGGCGGCGGCCGCCGCGACATTGAGCGACTCCATCCCACCCGGCTGTGGAATCGTCACGCGGTATGTCACTGCGTCGCGCCACGCCTGCGAGACACCCGCCCCTTCATTGCCGAACACCCACGCGACAGGCCCCGACAGATCGGTGTCGTAGATCGCCTGCGCGCCATGCGAGTCCGTGATCGCGACTGGCACGCCGAGCCGTTCGATCAGCGTCTGCGGCTCAACGTCCTCGTGAATCTGCAGCAGAAAATGCGCACCCATCCCTGAGCGCAGCACCTTCGACGACCACGCGTACGCGGTGCCCGGCGCGCAGAACACATGACCAATGCCCGCTGCCGCCGCGCTGCGCAGAATCGAACCGACATTGCCCGCATCCTGCACGCCGTCGAGCACGACGCAACCCTGCATCACGCGCTCGGGCAACGGCAGGTCGAGCTTCTCGACGAGCAGCAACAGGCCGACGCCGTTGACGACATTCGACAGTTGTCCAAACAGCGCATCGGGCAGTGTGACGATGCGCCGTTCCTCGATCCGTGCGACGAGCGCCTGCGCTTCATCGTGGCGCAGCGCGCCTTCCGTGACGACGCACATTTCCGGCTGGCCAGCGACGTCGAGATACGCGCTCGCGAGGTGAAACCCTTCGAGCAGCGCATGGCCGCTCTTGCGCTGTTGATGCGTCGAGCCGGCCAATGCCTTCAGACGCTTGTAGAGCGGATTGTCCCGCGAGGTGATGGCTTTCACAGGCAGCACGAAGAGAATAGCGGTGAAAAGAAAAGCGCCCGCAGGCGCTTGATCGTGTTTTGCGTGGCGTCAGAACGGCGCGCTGTCGTCGGCGAGGAATGCATCGTCGGCGGCTGCGGGCGGCACGACTATCACGCCTTTCGGCAAACCGTTGCCTGTGCCGAGCCGCAAATGCGCCTCACGTACGGGCGCGAACGAGCGCCGGTGATGCTCGCACGGACCATGCTCGCGCAACGCCGTCAGATGCTGCGGCGTGCCGTAGCCGGCGTGCGCATCGAAGCCATATACCGGGAACATCTGATGCAGTTCGAGCAGCATCCGGTCGCGCGTGACTTTCGCGAGAATCGACGCGGCCGAAATGCACGGCACGAGCGCGTCACCGCCAATGATCGCCTCGCTGCGGATGCTCAGCGTCGGACAGCGGTTGCCGTCGATCTTCGCCAGCGTCGGCGTGACCTTCAGGCCTTCGACTGCGCGCTTCATCGCGAGCATGGTTGCGTGCAGGATGTTCAGCGCGTCGATTTCCTCGACGGAAGCCGACGCGACGCAATACGCGAGCGAACGCTCGATGATCTTCTCATAGAGTTCGTCGCGCTTTTTCGCCGTCAGCGCCTTGGAATCGTCAAGGCCGCGAATGCGCGGCTTCGACGGATCGAAAATCACGGCGGCAGCCACCACGGGCCCGGCCAGCGGACCGCGCCCCGCTTCGTCGACGCCGCAAATGATGTCTTCCGGCGACGAAAAATCGAGGCCGCCCTGGTCCGTTTTCTTCGCCGATGCCTTGCGGCGCGACGCAGCCACGGCCGTTGCGCGGGTCATGGACGCCCCCGGCGCGCTTCAATGACGGCGACGACCGCTTCCGCAGCCCGCTGCGCGGTGTTCTGCTTGAGCACGTGATGCATCTCGGTGAAAATTTCCGTCAGCGTGCGCCGGTTTGCGTCGTCGCGCAACTGGGTCAGCGTGGCGTCCGCCAGCGCTTCAGGCGTCGCGAAGTGCTGCAGGATCTCCGGCACGACGAAACGCCCCGCTAGAATATTCGGCAAGCCGACGTACGGCAGATAACCCTGCCGGCGCATGATCTGTCCCGTCAGCCAGGGCACCTTGTACGAGATCACCATCGGTTTCTTCAGCAGCGCGGCTTCCAGCGTGACCGTGCCGCTTTTCACGAGAATCGCGTCGGCGGCCGTCATCGCGATCTGCGCGTTGCCGTCCGTCAGCGTCAGCGGCAGCTTCGGATGCGCTTCGACGAGCGGCTTCAGCAGATCGCGCAGCGCCGGCGTCGCTGCCGGCATCACGAAACGCACGCCCGGTTCGCGCTGCAACATCAGTTCCATTGCGTCGAAGAACGTCGGGCCGATCAGCGAGATTTCCGAGCGCCGGCTGCCCGGCAGCACGGCGATCACCGGGCCGCTTTCGGGCAGGCCGAGCACGCGGCGCGCGCCTGCCGTGTCCGGTTCGAGCGGAATCTCGTCAGCGAGCGGATGCCCGACATAGGTCGCCGTCACGCCCGATTTCTCGAGCAGCGCCTTTTCGAACGGGAACACGCACAGCATGTGATCGACGGCCTTGACGATCTTCTTGATGCGGCCGCCGCGCCACGCCCAGATCGACGGGCAGACGAAGTGAATGGTCGGAATACCCGCGTCGCGCAGCGGATGCTCGAGGCCGAAGTTGAAGTCGGGCGCATCGACGCCGATAAAGGCGGACGGCGGCTCGGCCAGCAGCTGGCGCTTCAGCTCGTTGCGAATGCCGAGAATTTCGGGAATGTGCTTCAGCGCTTCGACATAGCCGCGCACCGACAGCTTTTCCATCGGAAAATGCGCGTCGAAGCCCTTCGCGATCATGCGCGGGCCGCCAATACCGAAGTACTGCGTGGTGTCAGGCAGACGGGCGGCGAGCCCGTCCAGCAACGAAGCCGCCAGCAGATCGCCCGACGGCTCGCCGGCCACCATTGCGAGCCGTAGCGGACTGGTAGGCAACGGCATCGGTTAGCGGATGATGCCGCGCTGCGACTGCTCGACGAACTCGACGAGCGCGCGTACCGGCTCGTCGCCGTCGCCGCCCGCCGTCGCGAGCTCGCGCAACTGCACTTTCGCCTCTTCGAGCGACAGACCGTTCTTGTACAGCAGACGGTAGGCCGAGCGCAGCGCCGAAATCGCATCCGGCGAAAAGCCACGGCGGCGCAGCCCTTCTACGTTGATGCCGTGCGGCTCCGCCTTGTTGCCCGCCGCGATCACGAACGGCGGAATATCCTGCACGAGCGCCGACGCGCCGCCCAGCATCGAATGCGCGCCGATCCGCACGAACTGGTGCACGCCCGACATGCCGCCGACGATCGCGTGATCGCCGATGATCACGTGGCCCGCCATCTGCGCGTTGCTCGACAGGATCACGTTGCTGCCGATCTGGCAGTCGTGGCCAATATGCACGTAGGCCATGATCCAGTTGTCGTCGCCGAGCGTCGTGGTGCCCTTGTCCTGCACGGTGCCCGTGTGGATCGTGGTGAACTCGCGGATCGTGTTGCGATTGCCGATCACGAGCTGCGTCGGCTCGTCCCGGTACTTCATGTCCTGCGGACGCCCGCCGACCGATGCGTAATGACCGATCCGGTTGTCTTCGCCGATCGTCGTGTGGCCTTCGACCACGCTGTGCGAACCGACGGTCGTGCGTGCGCCGATCGTGACGTGCGCGCCGACAACGGCGTACGGTCCGATTTCGACCGATTCGTCGAGCTGTGCGCCCGACTCGATGATCGCAGTAGGATGAATCCTGCTCATGCGCCCTCGCTAGTATTTCCGCGTATCAGTTACATGGCGCCGATGACGCTGCGGCGTCATCCGACGCGTTGAAGCGGTCACGATGCAACCCGTTTTGTGACCGCTCAAGGTTTCGATGGTTCTGCCTCGCGCGTTGCCGGACACACCGTTCACGGCTGCCCGGCCGCTGGCATTACTCGCTGTCCGTCTGGCGCACCGCGCACATCAGGTCGGCTTCGGCAGCCACCTGGCCGTCCACTTCCGCGCGCGCCTTGAACTTCCAGATGCCGCGCATATGGCGCTCGAACGTGACGTTCAGGATCAGCTGGTCGCCCGGCTCGACGACCCGCTTGAAGCGCGCATTGTCGATGCCGACGAACAGGTACAGCGTGTTGTTCGGATCGTGCGGCTCTTCCGCGAAGGTCAAGAGCGCTGCCGTCTGCGCGAGCGCTTCCAGAATCAGCACGCCAGGCATAACCGGGCGCTTCGGGAAGTGACCCATGAAGTACGGTTCGTTGATCGACACATTCTTCAGCGCTTTGATGCTCTTGTGCGGCTCGAGTTCGAGCACCCGATCGACCAGCAGGATCGGATAGCGGTGCGGCAGCAGCGTGAGAATCTTGTGAATGTCGAGATTGATTTTTTCGGTGCTCATGGTGTTTCTGCTCACGCAAGGGTTGCGCGATGATGACTGCGAATGCTGGGTGCAAGGGGCTGGATGATGACGACGCGCCCTGCCGCCCGTTCCTGTTCCGGCTGCGCGCGATCCGGGGGCCGCGCGCGCCGGCGTTTCCTTCCGGTCGTGCCTATGGTGCCCGAGATGCTTACGCCTTGTCTCCGGAGGCGCTGGCGACTGCGGCTTCGAGCGCCTTGATGCGATCGCGCAACTTGTCGAGGTTGCGCATCAACGCGGCACTCTTGTTCCAGTCGGCATGGTCGACGGCCGGGAATGCGCTCGTGTACATGCCGGGCTTCAGAAGCGACTTCGATACACCCGACTGTGCGGTAACGATTACGTAGTCGGCCAGCGTGACGTGGCCGGCAATGCCGACCGCGCCGCCGATCATGCAGTGACGGCCGATCGTCGTGCTGCCCGCGATGCCCGCACAGCCGGCGATCACCGTGTAGGCGCCGATCTTGCAGTTGTGGGCGATCTGCACGAGGTTGTCGATCTTCACGCATTCTTCGATGACAGTATCGGCCATCGCGCCGCGGTCGATCGTGGTATTTGCACCGATTTCGACGTCCGGTCCGATCGACACGCCGCCAACCTGCGGAATCTTGACCCAGCTGCCCGTGCGCGCATCGCCTTCGCCGACGAAGTCCGGCGCAAAACCAAAGCCATCCGAGCCGATCACCGCGCCCGCGTGGATGATGGCGCGCTCGCCGATCTTGCAGCCGTGATACACGGCGACGTTCGGATATAGATGCGAGCCCGCCGCGATCTGCGTACCGCGCCCGACGAACACGTTCGCGTCGAGACGCACGTTTTCGCCGATCGACACGCCCGCTTCGACCGTCACATTCGGGCCGATCACGGCGCTCGCGGCGATCTGCGCGGACGGGTCGATGGTTGCGCCCGGATGCACGCCAGGTTTCGCCTTCGGCGAGGCCATGTCGATGAAGGCCTGCGCGAGGCGCGCGAAGTAAGCGTAGGGATTCGGCGTGACGATGAAATTACGACCGTCGCGCGACGTGACCTTCTCCAGATCCGCCGCGTTGATCAGCACCGCGCCCGCGCGCGTCGACTCGACTTGCGCCAGATACTTCGGGTTGGCGAGAAACGCCAGTTGATCGGGGCCAGCCTGATCGAGCGGCGCCAGATTGCCGACGCGGTGCGCGCGATCGCCGACGATCTCTCCGCCGAACTGCTGGACGATCTCCTCGAGCGTGAATGCCATGCGTGTACTGCTCCTGCTGTTCAGTTGCCTAACTTGCGCGCTTTTCCCGGATCTCGCGCGCGCCGGAAGGTGTGCGCCGGACGGCTGGCGTGGGCGCCGTCCGGCCCGGCTTCAATTGCCCGATGCCGCCAGCGCCTTCAGCACCTGGTCGGTGATGTCGATACGCGGGCTGACATAGACGGCTTCCTGCACGATCAGATCGTAGTGTTGCTGCTCGGCGATCTGCTTGATGACCTTGTTCGCGCGGTCGAGCACGGCCGCCAGTTCTTCATTGCGGCGCTGGTTCAGGTCTTCGCGGAATTCGCGCTGCTTGCGCTGGAAATCCGTGTCGAGCTGCGACAAGTCGCGCTGCTTCTGCGCGCGATCGGCCGGCGCCAGCGACGCGCCGTTCTTGTCGAGCGAGTCGGACAGCGACTTCAGACGCTGCGCCATGTCCTGCAGGTCCTTGTCGCGCTTCGCGAACTCCGCTTCGAGCTTGGTCTGCGCCGCTTTCGCCGCCGCCGACTCACGCAGGATGCGATCCGAATTCACCGCGGCGATTCGCGCTTCCTGCGCCAGCGCGGCGTTCGCCGCGCCCACGCCGAGCGTCATGGCAAGCGCCATTGCACACGCCACACGCTTCGAAAACATACCAGTTAGCAAAGTCATCCTCTCGATGCTGTAAGGGGTTCCAGTTCTGGTGCGCGCGATCAGAACGCCGTCCCGATCTGGAACTGGAACTTCTGATACTGGTCGCCCGTATGTTTCTGCAGCGGGAAGCCCAACGACAGCTTGAGCGGCCCGATCGGCGAAATCCACGCGAGACCGACACCGTAGCCGTAACGCAGACCGTTCGAACCCGTCGTCGTCGTGCCGCCCTGACCCGGATCGCCCCAGACGTTACCAGCGTCGATGAACGTGAACACCCGCAGCGTGCGGTCATAGCCCGTACCCGGCAGCGGGAACGTCAGTTCGATGTTACTGACGAACATCTTGTTGCCGCCGATCGGGTCGTTCGTCGTCGCGTCGCGCGGACCCAGCGAGCTCGGTTCATAGCCACGAACCGAGCCGATACCGCCCGCGTAGTAGTTCTTGAAGATCGGGTAGGCGTTGCCGATACCGTTGCCGTAGCCGCCCTGTACGTTGAAGCCCAGCACGAAGCCGCGCGAGAACGAGTAATAGTACTGCGCCTGCAAGTCGGCCTTGTAATACTGGACGCCGCCCAGCGGCGTGCCGTATTCGGCGTTCGCCTGCGTGAAGTAACCACGGCTCGGCACCAGCGCGCTGTCACGCGCATCGCGCGACCAGCCGACTGTCAGCGGCACGTTGTTCGACACGCGGCCGAAGTCCTGCACGTAGTTCTTGTAGGCCTGCGGCGTGTTCGCGTCGACGTCGAGCGTGTTCTGCTCGAAGCCCGCGCCGAAGTACACCGTGTCCACTTCCGAAAACGGAATACCGAACTTCAGGTCGCCACCCATCGTGACGATACGGAAGCTCGAATCCGTCGAGTAGTACAGCGGCTCGTACGTGCGGTAGTAGAGATCGGTAATGCGCTTGATGCCGTCGACCGTGAAATACGGGTCGACCTGCGTCACCGTCAACGTACGGTATGTCTTCGCGGTGTTCACGTTCACCGAGAGGCTCGTGCCCGAACCGAACACGTTGTCCTGCGACACGCCCGCCGACAGCACCACCTTGTCCGTCGACGAGAAGCCCGCGCCCAGCGTGATCGCGCCCGTCGGCTTTTCGGCGACCTTCACGTCGACGTCCACCTGGTCCGGCGTGCCTTCGACGGGAATCGTCGTCACGTCCACGTCCGTGAAGTAGCCGAGACGGTTGATACGGTCTTTCGACAGCGCGAGGCGGTTCGAATCGAACCACGAGCTTTCGAGCTGGCGCATTTCACGGCGCACGACTTCGTCACGCGTACGCGTATTGCCGACCACGTTGATGCGGCGCACGTACACGCGGCGGCTCGGATCGACCTGCAGCGTCAGGTCGACCTTGTGATGCTCCTGGTCGATCTGCGGCAGCGCGTTCACGGTCGCGAACGCATAGCCGTATTCGCCGAGCTTGTCGACGATCGCCTTCGTCGTGGCCTGCAGTTTTTCAGCAGAGAACTTGTCGCCCGGTTTGATCTTGATCAGTTTGTTCAGCTCGGCTTCGCGGTCGAGCAGATTGCCCGCGAGCTTGATGCTGTTGATCGTGTACGGCTCGCCTTCATGCAGCGTCACCGTCAGATACATGTCCTTCTTGTCGGGCGTGATCGACACCTGCGTCGACTCGATGTTGAACTCGAGATAGCCGCGGTTCAGGTAGTACGAGCGAACGTTCTCGAGGTCGCCCGTGAGCTTTTCTTTCGAATACAGATCGTTCTTCGTGTACCACGAGAACCAGTTCGGCGTGGACAGCTGCATCTCGTCGCGCAGCGTGCCCGTGCTGAACGACTTGTTGCCGATGAAGTTGATCTGGCGGATCTTCGCGCTCGGACCTTCGATCACGGCGAACAGGACCGCAACACGGTTGCGATCGATCGGCGTGATCGTAGTCGTGACTTCAGCTGCGTAGAAACCGCGCGTCAGATACTGGCGCTTCAGTTCCTGTTCGGCCTTGTCGACGAGCGCCTTGTCGTAATAGCGGCCCTGCGAGAGGCCGACGGCGCGCAGCGCCTTGATCAGGTTGTCCTTCTCGAACTCGTGCAGGCCGGAGAAGTCGATCGTGCCGATGGCGGGACGCTCGAGCACCTGGACCACCACGACCTCGCCTTCCGTGGCGATCTTCACGTCGTTGAAGAAGCCCGTTGCGTACAACGCGCGAATGGCTTCGGAAGCCTTTTCGTCGGTAAACGTATCGCCTTGCTTGATGGGAAGATAGGAGAACACCGTGCCGGGTTCTACCCGTTGCAGCCCTTCGATCCGAATGTCTTTCACCACAAAAGGTGTCGTCGCGTGAGCTACCAGCCCATGCGCGGCGATTGCCGCGGCTACAACCGTCTTTGGAACAAAGCGATGAGGTTTAAACAACGTGCTTCCCCAGTGTGTATAGCTGCATCAGGTCAGGCGGGCGCCATCGTACGCCGCCAGACACTTTAAAAATGGATTAAACGAGCAAGATCGTTGAACAGCGCGATCGCCGACAAGGCGACGATACAAGCCAGTCCCGCTCTTTGAAGAACGAGCTGCCAGCGATCGGATACAGCTTTGCCGGTAACAGCTTCAACCAGATAATATAACAGATGCCCCCCGTCCAATACCGGTATTGGTAAAAGGTTGAGCACGCCGAGGCTTATGCTGACAAGCGCAAGGAACGACAGGAATGCTGACGGACCGAGTCTCGCGCTCTTGCCTGCATAGTCCGCGATGGTCACGGGACCGGACAGATTCTTCAACGACGCTTCGCCGACGATCATCCGGCCGAACATCCGCACCGAGTACACAGCAAGGTCCCACGTGCGATGCGCGCCGAGGCGCACGCTGTCGACAGGACCATAACGGACGTCGATGGACGGCACCTGCGTCGCGAGCTCAGCGCCGATGCGGCCGATGGGTTGCCCCGTCGTTTCGTCGCGCTGTGCGCCCGGCACGATGGTTAGATTCTGTAATGCACCCGCCTGCTGATTCTTCGCGCCGCGCTCGATTTGCAGCACGATCGGCTTGCCCGCGTGCGACTTGATGTAGCTGATGAAGGTGGTCGCGTTGTCGGCGGGATGACCGTCGACGGCGCGAATCCGGTCGCCCGCCAGCAGTCCCGCCTGCAAGGCCGCGCTGCCCGGCTGCACGCCCGCCACCGACAACGTCCCGCCACCCGGCTCGAAACCGAGGTGTGACATGAAGTCGTCATCGACTTCCTTGTCGGAAAGATTTTGCAAGTCGAGCGGGAAGTCGAACGTGCCGTGCGTGTCCTTCGCGGTCAGCACGACGCGCTTGTGATCGAACGCGGCGCCGAGCAGCTTCCAGCGCAGATCGGACCACGAGCGCACGGGTTCCGATTCGCCCGCATTCGCATCGCGCACGGCAACCACCGTCTCGCCGCCGTCGAAGCCCGCGCGCGCGGCGGCCGTCTCGACAGCGGGCGCCGCGACGATCGCCGCGGGCTCGGTGACGCCCGTCGCGAACACGGCTGCGAACAGCACGATGGCAAGAATGAAGTTGGCGATCGGGCCGGCCGCCACGATCGCGATGCGCTTGCCGACCGATTGACGGTTGAACGCGCGCGGCAGGTCTTCGGGCGCAATGGGCGCGCCCTCTTCGCGCTCGTCGAGCATCTTGACGTAGCCGCCGAGCGGCAGCGCCGCGATGGTCCACTCGGTACCCGTCTTCTTGCTGACCCAGCGCGCGAGCGGCTTGCCGAAGCCAATCGAAAAGCGCAACACCTTGACGCCGCACAAGCGAGCGATGCTGTAGTGGCCATACTCATGGACGACCACCAGTACGCCAATCGCGACTGCGAAGGCGACCAGTTCGATCAGCAGGTTCATAAACGCCTCACTGGACGGCGCGTTCCGTAAGGCGAGCGCCCGCCGGCAGACCGTCGATGAATGCGTGGGCAGCGCGGCGCGCAGCGGCGTCGGCGTCGACCACGTCGGCGAGGCTCGACGCCTCGCGGTTGGGCAATGCGTTCAGCACGGCATCGACGACCCGGGCGATCGCCATGAAGCCGATGCGGCGCGTCAGGAATGCTTCGACGGCGATCTCGTTTGCCGCGTTCAGCGCGGCGCTCGCGACGCCGCCTTCAGCCAGTGCCTTCATCGCGAGCGCGAGGCACGGGAAGCGCGTGTAATCGGGCTTCTCGAACGACAGTTGAGCGATCTGCGCGAGATCGAGTTGCGCGACGCCGGAATCGACGCGATCGGGGAACGCCAGCGCGTGCGCGATGGGCGTGCGCATGTCCGGGTTGCCCAGTTGCGCGAGCACCGAACCGTCGGTGTAGGAGACCAGCGAGTGGATCACGCTCTGCGGGTGAATCAGCACCTCGATGCGATCGCCGGGCAGATTGAAGAGCCAATGCGCCTCGATCACTTCGAGGCCCTTGTTCATCATCGTCGCGGAATCGACGGAAATCTTGCGGCCCATCACCCAGTTCGGATGCTTGCACGCTTCTTCCGGCGTGATGTCGACGAGACTGGACGGTTCGCGTGTGCGGAACGGTCCGCCCGAGGCCGTCAGGATGATCTTCGACACGCCGCCATGCAGCGCCGATTCGCGCGGCAGACACTGGAAAATCGCGTTGTGCTCGCTGTCGACGGGTAGCAGGATCGCGCCGTTGTCGCGCACCGCGTCCATGAAGATCGCACCCGACATCACGAGCGCTTCCTTGTTCGCGAGCAGGATGCGCTTGCCGGCGCGCGCCGCCGCGAGGCTCGGCTCGAGGCCCGCCGCGCCGACGATCGCCGCGACGACGGTGTCGCAGCCGTCGCTCTTCGACACGTCGACCAATGCCTGCGGACCGTAAGTCACCTCGGTCTTGCAGCCCGCTGCGCGCAGTTTCGCGGCCACGCTCGCAGCCGTATCGGCATCGCCGACCACGGCCACTTCGGGCTTGAAGCGCAAGCATTGCTCGACGAGCTTGTCGCCGTTGCGGTGCGCCGTCAGCGCGTACACCGAGAAGCGCTCAGGATGACGCGCGACGACGTCGAGCGTGCTGTCTCCGATCGAGCCCGTGGAACCGAGCAAACTAATTCGTTTTTGCATATCTCTTTCTCTAGCCGATGGCTACGACAACACGAGCATCGCAAGCGGCAGCACCGGCAACAAAGCGTCGATGCGGTCGAGCACGCCACCGTGACCCGGCAGCAGATTGCTCGAATCCTTCACGCCAGCCTGGCGCTTGAGCATCGATTCGAACAGATCGCCCACCACGCTGAACACGACCAGCAAGGTCAGCGTGGCAAACGCACGAGCGGTGCCCAGATGGTCGAGCAGCGCGGAAAACAGGGTCGGCGCGAAGGCATGCGTGATGACAGCCAGGGCCGCGACGATCATCACGGCCAGCCACCCGCCGATCGCGCCTTCCCAGGTCTTGCCGGGACTGATCGACGGCGCGAGTTTGTGCTTTCCAAACGCCTTACCCGCGAAGTATGCGCCGATATCGGCCAACCAGACCACCAGCAGCAGGGAAAGCACGAACGGCACGCCCGCCATCCGCGCCGCGACGAGCGCATGCCAGCAGGCGGCGAACACGACCACGCCCGCCAGCAGCAGGAACGGCCGCCATGCGCCTTGCGCGAGCGTCGGCTTGCGCAGCAGCACGAACGGGCCGGCGAATATCCAGAAGATTGACGACGCCTCGAAGAGCGGGCGCGGCGCCGTGACGCCTGTGCCGAGCTTCGTGCTGGCGACCAGCGCCAGCGCGGCGACGATCGCGTAGATCACGGGACCGGCGCCCGGCAGCTTCAGAAGCCGCGCCCATTCCCACGCGGCGAACACGACGACGAACGCGATCAGCGCGCCAAAGCCGCCGATCGGCGCCCAAAGCGTGACAGGCAGAAGAATAGCCAGCAGGACGATCGCCGTGATGACACGGGTTTTTAGCATGGAAGCGAATCGACGTTTTGCGATTGCGGCTCGAGCTGCGCGCTCGTGCGTCCGAAGCGGCGCTCGCGCCCCGTGTATGAACCGATGGCGCGGCCGAGCGCGTCGGCGTCGAAATCCGGCCAGTAGGTGTCAGTGAAATAGAACTCGGTGTAGGCGAGCTGCCACAGCAGGAAGTTGCTGATGCGCTGCTCGCCGCCCGTGCGGATGAACAGGTCCGGCTCGGGTGCGTAGGCCATCGCAAGATGCTCGGCGAAGGCATCTTCGTTGACCTCGACGGGACGCCCCGCCGCCACCGACTGCTCGACCAGCTTGCGCGTGGCCTGCATGATGTCCCAGCGGCCGCCGTAGTTCGCGGCGATGGTGAGCGTGAGGCGCGTGTTGCGCGCCGTCTTGGTTTCGGCGCGTGCGATCAGATCCTGGATCTTCTTGTCGAACATCGACAGATCGCCGACCACGCGCAGGCGGATGCCGTTCGCGTGCAGCTTGCCAATCTCGCGCTCGAGCGCGGTCACGAACAGGCGCATCAGGAACGACACTTCGTCGGTCGGACGGCGCCAGTTTTCCGAACTGAATGCGAACAGCGTCAGGTATTCGACGCCCTGGCGCGCGCACGCCTCGACGGCTGCGCGCACGGCGTCGACGCCGCGCGTATGGCCCGCCACGCGCGGCAGGCGGCGTTGCGTCGCCCAACGGCCATTGCCGTCCATGATGATCGCGATATGACGTGGTACGGCTGAAACGTCAGGGACGCGAACGGTTGAGCTTGTATAGGTCATGGCCGTCGGGTAAAGCTGCAAAGAAAGAAACGATGATCAGTGAAAGTCTTGGGGTCTGGTGTGCGCCAGACCGTCAAACCGTCATGATCTCGCCTTCCTTGGTCTGTACGAGCTTGTCGATTTCGGCGACGAACTTGTCCGTCAGCTTCTGGATGTCGTCGCTACCGCGACGCTCGTCGTCTTCCGAAATCTCCTTGTCCTTCACGAGTTTCTTCAGCGCCTCGTTGGCGTCGCGGCGCAGATTGCGCACGGCCACCTTGGCCGTTTCGCCTTCGCTCTTGACGACCTTCGTCAGTTCGCGGCGGCGCTCTTCCGTCAGCGCGGGCATCGGTACGCGGATCACATCGCCTTGCGACGCCGGGTTCAGACCCAGATCCGATTCGCGGATCGCCTTTTCGACGACCGTGATCATCTTCTTTTCCCACGGTTGCACGCCGATCGTGCGCGCGTCGATCAGCGTCAGGTTCGCGACCTGCGAGATCGGCACGGGCGAACCGTAGTAGTCGACCTGAATGTGATCGAGCAGGCCCGTGTGAGCACGGCCCGTGCGGATCTTCGACAGATCGTTCTTGAACGCGTCGATCGAGCGCTGCATCTTTTGCTCAGCGCTTTTCCTGGTGTCAGCCAAAGACATGATTAAACCTCCGAACCATCAAAACGATGCGGGCCCATAAGCGCGCGAGGCGCAGCCTGAGCCCGCGTTCAAGCCCACAGACGTGAAAGAGAGTTTACACGTGGACGAGGGTGCCTTCGTCTTCGCCCTGCACGATGCGCTTGAGCGCGCCCGGCTTGACGATCGAAAACACGCGGATCGGCAGCTTCTGGTCGCGGCACAGCGCGAACGCCGTCGCGTCCATCACCTGCAGATTGCGGCCGATCGCCTCGTCGAAACTGATCGTCGTATAGCGCGTGGCCGACGGGTCCTTCTTCGGGTCAGCCGAGTAGACGCCGTCCACCTTGGTCGCCTTCAGCACCACTTCGGCGCCCACTTCCGAGCCGCGCAGCGCAGCCGCCGTGTCCGTCGTGAAGAACGGGTTGCCCGTGCCGGCCGCGAAGATCACGACCTTGCCTTCTTCCAGCTGACGGATCGCGCGGGGACGGATGTAAGGCTCGACCACCTGGTCCATGCGCAGCGCCGACTGCACGCGCGCCTCGATGCCGGCGTGACGCATTGCGTCCTGCAGCGCCAGCGCGTTCATCATCGTGGCCAGCATGCCCATGTAGTCAGCCGTTGCACGGTCCATGCCCGCTGCGCCGCCCGCCACGCCACGAAAGATATTGCCGCCACCGATCACCACCGCCAGTTGCGTGCCGAGCCGCACCACCTCGGCCATGTCCGCCACCATTCTTTCGATCGTCGCGCGATTGATGCCGAATGCATCGTCGCCCATCAGGGCTTCGCCAGAGAGTTTGAGGAGGACGCGTTTATAGGCAGTGGGCATAGAGATATCCGGGTCGCGCTGAGCAGGGCAAAAAGCCGCCAAACAACAAGAAACTAACTGTAGGGGCGAAATAGGGGTTCGGGCAAGCGCCGCCAAATTGACCTGCCTCGACGACTGATCGGGGCCTGCCAACCGGTGGCTGCGGCGCGGCTTTCGCGCGCGCAGCCCGGTGGCGCTGCCGGCCGCGGCGAAGTCCAGCTCCGCCGCGGGTGAAACGGTACTGCGTGAAACTTAAATAACGCTTATTGCTGCTTTGCAGCAGCGACTTGCGCAGCGACTTCGGCCGCGAAGTCGTCCTGACGCTTCTCAATGCCCTCGCCGACCACGAACAGCGCGAACTTCTGCACGCTCGAGTTCGCTGCCTTCAGCATCTGCTCGATCGTCTGCTTGTCGTTCTTCACGAACGGCTGGTTCAGCAGCGACACTTCCTTCAGATACTTCTGCACCGAGCCGTCGACCATCTTGGCGACGATCTCAGCCGGCTTGCCCGATTCAGCAGCCTTCTGTTCAGCGATGCTGCGTTCCTTGGCGATCAGGTCAGCGGGAACTTCGTCCGACGACAGCGAGACCGGCTTCATCGCCGCGATGTGCATCGCGACGTCCTTGCCGACCTGCTCGTCCGCGCCCGTGTACTCGACCAGCACGCCGATACGCGTGCCGTGCAGGTACGCAGCCAGCTGGTTCGACGTTTCGAAGCGCGCGAAACGGCGGATCGACAGGTTTTCACCGATCTTGCCGACCAGCGCCGAGCGCACTGCGTCGACCGTCGAGCCTTCCAGCGGCAGCGCCGACAGCGCAGCGACGTCAGCCGGGTTTTGCTTGACGATGAGTTCGGCGACCTGCTTCGTGAAGCCGATGAAGTCGTCGTTCTTCGAAACGAAGTCGGTTTCGCAGTTCAGCTCGACGATCGCGCCAACGCCGCCTTCGATGAACGAAGCGATCACGCCTTCAGCCGTGACGCGCGACGCGGCCTTGCTGGCCTTGTTGCCGAGCTTCACGCGCAGCAGTTCTTCCGCACGCGCCATGTCGCCGTCGGCTTCCGTCAGCGCCTTCTTGCATTCCATCATCGGCGCATCGGTCTTCGCGCGCAGTTCTGCCACCATGCTTGCGGTAATTGCCGCCATCATTCGCTCCTTGAGTCTGTCTGTCACACGCCGCCCGCATTCGATGCCGGCGACAGCATTTCGTTTCCGCGCAGCGCACATTTTTTCGGGCGCTGCCGCGTGCCCGTTGCGGCACGCTCATTCAGATCGTCGCGACTTAAAAAAAGGGGGCCTATAGAGAGCCCCCTTTTTTGCCGGACACAGGGTGCTTTACGCTTCCCCGTTGACCTCGACGAACTCGTCGCCGTCGCCACCGCGGACAGCCTGCACGACTTCGTTGACCGCGCTCGCACGGCCTTCGACGATCGCCTCAGCCACACCTTGCGTGTACAGGGCAACAGCCTTGCTGGCGTCGTCGTTACCCGGGATCACGTAGTCGATGCCTTCCGGCGAGTGGTTCGTGTCGACCACGGCGATGACGGGGATGCCCAGCTTGTTCGCTTCCGTCACGGCGATCTTGTGGTAGCCGACGTCGACCACGAAGATTGCGTCAGGAATGCCGCCCATGTCCTTCACGCCGCCGATCGACTTTTGCAGCTTGGCGATTTCGCGTTCGAACAGCAGCGCCTCCTTCTTGCTCATCTTTTCGAGCTCGCCTGCCTCGACTGCCGCTTCCATGTCCTTCAGGCGCTTGATCGATACCTTCAGCGTCTTGAAGTTGGTCAGCATGCCGCCGAGCCAGCGTGCGTTGACGAACGGCATGCCAGCGCGTTGTGCTTCTTCAGCGATCGTGTCGCGCGATTGACGCTTCGTGCCGACAAACAGGATCGTGCCGCGGTTCGCTGCCAGCTGACGCACGTACTTCAGTGCGTCGTTGTACATCGGCAGCGTCTTTTCGAGGTTGATGATGTGAATCTTGTTGCGATGGCCGAAGATGAAGGGGGCCATCTTGGGGTTCCAGAAGCGCGTCTGGTGACCGAAGTGGACACCGGCTTCCAGCATTTGACGCATGGTAACTGCCATGAAAATCTCCGCTAGGGTTGGGTCTTAAGCCGGCTGCCGTATCCGCTGCGCCGTCTTCGCCGCTTCGGGAAGACCTGACGCCGCGAACACCCTGGGTGCGCCGGCTTGCGAATTCCGCGAACTGCGCCGCATGTTATGCATGACGCCGCTCACGAAGAAGCCTGCCGCCGAGTTGAACATTGAATATTCAAACTGGCGATTGACTTAGCCAAAGAGTATAGCACGCGAGCATTGCAGGACTCAACCTGCGCGGTAGCTCCCGTCTGGGCCGCCGGTTGCACCACCGCGTCAGCAACTGCCCTGTTCGCGCACCATTTGGCCGCCCGGCAAGGCCGCGCGGAACGCCCGCCGCAAGCGCCGCCGCCCGCCCTCGCGTCCCGCAAATTCCAGCGATCACCTGAATAAGGTGCGATAATTACACGATAACCCGCATTTCAGGCCCGACTCATGGCTATTACGCTCAAAAACGAAGACGATATCGCGCAGATGCGCATCGCCGGACGCCTCGGGAGCGAGGTGCTCGACTACATCACGCCGTTCGTCAAACCCGGCATCACGACGGGCGAACTCGACCGCCTGTGCCACGAATACATGACGAACGTGCAGGGCACGATTCCCGCGCCGCTGAACTACCAGCCGCCGGGCTATCCGCCGTTTCCGAAGGCCGTCTGCACATCGGTGAACGACGTGATCTGTCACGGCATTCCCGGCGACAAGGCGCTGAAGAACGGCGACGCGCTCAATATCGACGTCACGGTGATCAAGAACGGCTATTACGGCGACACGAGCCGCATGTTCATCGTCGGCGAAGGTTCGATCATGGCGAAGCGTCTCGTCCAGACCACGTACGAATGCATGTGGCTCGGGATCGAGCAGGTGCGCCCGGGCGCGCATCTCGGCGACATCGGTTATGCGATCCAGAAACATGCGGAAGGCCTCGGCTACAGCGTCGTGCGCGAGTATTGCGGCCACGGCATCGGCCAGGTTTTCCACGACGATCCGCAGGTGCTGCACTACGGCCGCCCCGGCACGGGCATCGAGTTGCAGGCGGGCATGATCTTCACGATCGAGCCGATGATCAACGCCGGCCGTCGCGACATCCGCACGATGCCCGACCAGTGGACCGTCAAGACGAAGGACCGCAGCCTGTCCGCGCAATGGGAGCACACCATTCTCGTCACGCCGACGGGCTACGAAGTGCTGACCGTTTCCGCCGGCACGCCCGCTCGCCCGCAAATCGCGGCCGCCGCCACAGCCTGATCACCTTCCCCGCCACCCGCCGCCTATGAGTAGCGTTCACGCTGTCGCCCTTTCCGATGCCACGTCTCTCAAGGCGGACTACAAGGTGGCCAAGACCCCGCTGCTCGATCGCTTCAAGACTGCGACCAATGTCGACACGCTGATGCACGCGCTCGCGCGCATCACCGACGATGCGCTGCGCGGCGCGTGGGCCGCGTGCGAACTGCCTGCGTCGCTGGCACTGCTGGCCGTCGGCGGGTACGGGCGCGGCGAACTCGCGCCCCACTCCGACATCGACATTCTGGTGCTGCTGCCCGACGAGCCAGTGGCGCATCTCGAAGCGCGCATCGAGCGCTTCATCGGGCTCGCGTGGGATCTGGGGCTGGAACTGGGCAGCAGCGTGCGCACGGTCTCGCAATGCATCGAGGAATCGGCGAACGATGTCACCGTGCAGACTTCGCTGCTCGAAGCGCGGCGCATCGTCGGCAGCACAGCGCTGTTTGAGAGCTTTTCGCTCCGCTACCGCGACGCACTCGACCCGCGCGCGTTCTTTCAGGCAAAAGTCCTGGAAATGCGCCAGCGTCACGCGAAATTCCAGGACTCGCCTTACTCGCTCGAACCGAATGTCAAAGAAAGTCCGGGCGGCCTGCGCGACCTGCAGCTGATTCTGTGGATTACCCAGGCCGCCGGCTTCGGCTGCAGCTGGCGCGAACTGGATGCGCGCGGCCTGATCACGGACCGAGAAGCGCGCGAACTGCGCCGCAACGAAGGCTTCCTGAAGACGCTGCGCGCGCGGTTGCACGTGCTGGCGGGGCGTCGCCAGGACATTCTGGTATTCGACCTGCAGAATCCGCTCGCCGAGAGCTTCGGTTTCAAGGCCACGTCCACGCGCCGGGCCAGCGAGCAGCTGATGCGCCGCTACTACTGGGCCGCCAAAGCCGTCACGCAGCTGTCGACCATTCTGATCCAGAACATCGAAGCGCAGCTTTTTCCTAGCACGAGCGGTATTACTCGCGTTCTGTCCGATCGTTTCGTCGAGAAACAGGGCATGCTGGAAATCGCCAGCGACGACGTTTTCGAGCGCGAGCCGAACGCGATCCTCGAAGCCTTCCTGCTGTACGAAGAGACGCCCGGCGTCAAAGGGCTGTCTGCACGCACGCTGCGCGCGCTCTACAACGCGCGCGACAAGATGGACCACCGCTGGCGGCGAGATCCGGAAAACCGGCGCCTCTTCATGGAAATCCTCAAGCAGCCGCAGGGCATCACGCATGCGATGCGTCTGATGAACCAGACCAGCGTGCTAGGGCGCTATCTGCTGAACTTCCGCCGGATCGTCGGACAGATGCAGCACGATCTGTATCACGTCTATACCGTCGATCAGCACATTCTGATGGTGCTTCGGAACATGCGGCGCTTCGCGGTTGCCGAGCACGCGCACGAATACCCGTTCTGCAGCCAGTTGATCGTGAACTTCGAGCGGCCGTACGTGCTGTACGTGGCCGCGCTGTTCCACGACATCGCGAAGGGTCGCGGCGGTGATCACTCCACCCTCGGCATGGCCGACGCGCGCCGCTTCTGCCGCGAGCACGACATTTCCACCGACGACACGGCGCTAATCGTCTGGCTCGTCCAGCATCACCTGACGATGAGCCAGGTCGCCCAGAAGCAGGACACGAGCGACCCGGAAGTGATCAAGCGGTTCGCCGATCTGGTCGGCACCGAGCGGCGCCTGACGGCGCTGTATCTGCTGACGGTGGCCGACATTCGCGGCACCAGCCCGAAAGTCTGGAACACGTGGAAAGGCAAGCTGCTCGAAGACCTGTACCGTGCGACGCTCGCCGTGCTCGGCGGCGCCCGCCCCGACGCGCATTCGGAACTCAAGCAGCGCCAGGAAGAAGCGCTCGCGCTGCTGCGCCTCGAAACGGTGCCCGAGAACGCGCACCGCGCGCTGTGGGACAAGCTCGACGTCGGCTACTTCCTGCGCCACGACGCTGCCGACATCGCGTGGCAGACGCGCGTGCTGCACCGTCATGTGGAGACGGAGACGCCGATCGTGCGCGCGCGGCCCTCGCCCATCGGTGAGGCGTTGCAGGTGCTCGTCTACGTGAAGGACCGCCCCGATCTGTTCGCGGGCATCTGCGCGTATTTCGACCGCAATTCGCTGTCTGTGCTCGATGCGCGCGTGAGCACCACCCGACACGGTTATGCCCTCGACAACTTTCTCGTTGCGCATACCGAGCGTGACGTCCACTATCGCGACATCGCCAACCTCGTCGAACAGGAACTGGCAGGGCGCCTGAGGGCGGAAGGCACGTTGTTGCCTGAGCCGTCGAAGGGCCGGCTGTCGCGCCTGTCGCGCACGTTCCCCGTGACGCCGCGCGTCGACCTGCGGGCCGACGAGCGTGGCCAGTATTACATCCTGTCCGTGTCGGCCAACGACCGGCCGGGCCTTCTTTATTCGATCGCGCGCGTGCTGGCCGAGCACCGGGTCGGCGTCCATGCGGCGCGGATCAATACACTCGGCGAACGCGTCGAGGACGTGTTCCTACTTGATGGACACGGCCTCTCTGACAACCGACGACAAATCCAGGTCGAAACGGAGCTGCTGCGCGCGATCGCAGTGTGAGATTTCATGCGAGTCAAACTGACAGCCAAGCATCCGCGGCCGAGTTCGTCCGAGCGCACCCCTGTGCGTCCGGGCAGCACGACGGCACGCAAGACGACGCGGCCCGCCGCCCCAGCCAAAGGCGCTGCTTCGACGGGGCCGCGCGGCGGCGCCGGCTCCGCGGGCGCAAGCGCTGCGCGCCGAGGCGCGGCAGCTAGCGGCGAAACACCGAGGCGCGCTGCCGGCAAGCCGGCGGGCGGCCCGGGCGAGCGACGCGGACCGTCGGCGGGTGCGCGTGACGGCGCGTCGCCGCGCTCGGGCGACCGGCCCGCGCGCGCAGCGGGCGCGGGTTCGCGCGAACGTGGCGATCCCGGTTCGTTCGAACGCCGCTCGATGGGTGACCGTCCGGCGCGCAGGGAGGGCGCCGCAGGAAGCGGCGGTTTCCGCCGTGACGCGGGCGACCGGACCGAACGACGCGCGCCGTCGGATCGTCCTTCGCGTGGCGCCGCTTCGGCAGGCGCAAGCGACCGTGCACCGCGCTTTTCCCGCGATGGCGACGAACGGCGCAGTGCACCGCGCTTCTCCCGTGACGGCGACGCAGGCCGTCCACCCCGCGCACCGCGTGACGGCGACGAACGCCGCAGCGCACCGCGCTTCTCCCGTGACGACGATGCACGCCGCGCGCCCCGCGCACCGCGTGACGGCGACGAACGCCGTAGTGCCCCGCGTTTCGGCCGTGACGACGACGCACGCCGAGCACCCCGCGCACCGCGTGACGGCGACGAACGCCGTAGTGCCCCGCGTTTCGGCCGTGACGACGACGCACGCCGAGCACCCCGTGCCCCGCGTGACGGCGACGAACGCCGCAGCGCGCCGCGTTTCTCTCGTGACGACGACGCACGCCGCGCTCCCCGCGCACCGCGTGATGGCGACGAACGCCGTAGTGCGCCGCGTGTCGGCCGTGACGACGATGCGCGCCGGGCTCCCCGCGCCCCGCGTGAGGGCGACGAACGCCGTAGCGCACCGCGTTTCTCCCGTGACGACGACGCACGCCGTGCTCCCCGCGCCCCGCGTGAGGGCGACGAACGCCGTAGCGCACCGCGCGACCGCAGCGAATCGCCCCGCCCGCGTTTCTCCGGCGAGCGCGATGCATCTGCCGAACGACGCCCACGCAGCGAAGGTGCGCCGCGCCGTACTCGCAGCGACGACACGCAAGCCCGCGGCGAACGCACCTACGCGAAGCCCGTGAAAAGCGCGTACGCAAACCGCCCCGACGCCGATGCGTCAGCCAGCGCGACACCGCGCGCACCGAAGGCAAAACGCGACCCGCGCTCGCTCGACGACAGCTTCGACCGCCCGGCCCAATTCGACCGCGCGGCCCCGAAACCGGCGCGCAAGGCTCGCCCGGAGGCCGCCCCGCGACACCGCGACGAAGGCGAATTCAACGACGCCCCCGGCAACCTGCGCCTGTCGAAGCTGATGTCCGAACTCGGCCTGTGCTCGCGCCGCGAAGCGGACGAATGGATCGAGAAAGGCTGGGTGACCGTCGACGGCGTCGTCATCGATACGCTCGGCACGAAGGTGCGCCCCGACGCCAATATCCAGATCGATCCCGCCGCGCAAGCCATGCAGATGAAGCTGGTCACGATCCTCATACACAAGCCGGTTGGCCTGGTATCGGGTCAGGCGGAAGACGGTTACGAGCCGGCCGTGACGCTCGTCAAACCCGAGAACCACTGGGACGGCGACCAGACGGACACGCGCTTCTCGGTCGCGCATCTGCGCCAGCTCGCGCCGGCGGGCCGCCTCGACATCGATTCGACGGGCTTGCTGGTGTTGACGCAGGACGGCCGCGTCGCGAAGCAGTTGATCGGCGGTCATTCGGAAATCGACAAGGAATACCTGGTGCGCGTCGCGTACGGCGACGTCGAAACGGACGTCGAACAACACTTCCCGCCCGAAAGTCTCGAGCAATTGCGCCACGGCCTCGAACTCGACGGCGTGCCGCTCAAGCCCGCACTGGTCGACTGGCAGAACGGCGAGCAACTGCGCTTCGTGCTGCGAGAAGGCAAGAAGCGTCAGATTCGCCGGATGTGCGAACTGGTCGGGCTGGACGTGGTGGGCCTCAAGCGCGTGCGGATGGGTCAGGTCATGCTCGGGGCATTACCGCCCGGACAGTGGCGTTATCTCGGTCCGGACGAGTCGTTCTGAGATCGGACGTCAGTCCATCGACGCTTCTCGACATGAGAAAAGCCCGCTCGCGCGGGCTTTTTCCTTTTCGGCGTCTGAAACTCAATCGTCCGATTTCGGATCGAGGTCGGGAAACAGCACTTCGGTAAAGCCGAACTTGGAGAAATCCGTGATTCGCATCGGATACAGCTTGCCGATCAGGTGATCGCACTCGTGCTGGACGACGCGCGCATGGAAGCCCTCGGCGACGCGATCGATCGGTTTGCCGAACTGATCGAAGCCGTGATAGCGGATCATCGACAGGCGACTCACCGCGCCGCGCAAGCCCGGCACCGACAGGCAGCCTTCCCAGCCCTCCTCCGTATCCAGAGAAACGGGCGTGATGGTCGGATTGATCAGCACCGTTTCCGGCACGGAAGGCGCGTCGGGATAACGCTCGTTATGGCCGAAACCGAAGATGACGACCTGAAGATCGACGCCGATCTGCGGCGCGGCGAGCCCGGCGCCATTGGCGTCATGCATCGTCTCGAACATGTCCCGGACGAGCTCGTGCAGTTCGGGCGTGTCGAAATGATCAACCGGCTTGGCGATGCGCAGCAGGCGCGGATCGCCCATCTTGAGGATTTCGTGAATCATGTTGTCTGCCCCTCCAGGAGCTTACGCATACCATCTTCGTCGAGCACGGGGACGCCGAGTTCCTCGGCCTTTGCGAGCTTACTGCCCGCTTCGGCACCCGCCACCACGTAATCGGTCTTCTTCGACACCGAGCCGGCCACCTTCGCGCCGGCTGCTTCCAGCAACTCCTTCGCTTCGTCGCGGCCCATCGTGGGCAGCGTGCCCGTCAGCACGACCGTCTTGCCCGCCAGCACGCCCTGCGGCGCCTTCGGCGCCGGCGGTCCTTCCGGCCATGTCACCTTGCCGGGCGCGCGCAACTGCTCGATGACCGTGCGGTTGTGCTCCTCGGCAAAGAACTGATGGATCGACTCGGCGACGATGGGACCGACATCGTTCACTTCGAGCAGCTCTTCGACCGACGCATCCATGATCGGCGTGAGCGAGCCGAAGTGCTTGGCCAGATCCTTCGCCGTCGATTCACCGACATGCCGGATGCCGAGCGCGTAGATGAAGCGCGCGAGCGTGGTGTGCTTGGCCTTTTCGAGCGAATCGATGAGGTTCTGCGCGGACTTTTCCGCAAAGCGATCGAGTTCGGCGAGTGTCGCAAAGCCCAGGTTGAAGAGATCGGCTGGCGTGCGCACCAGATTCAGTTCGACCAGTTGATCGATGATCTTTTCGCCCAGGCCGTCGATATCAAGCGCGCGGCGCTGCGCGAAATGCCACAGCGCCTGCTTGCGCTGCGCCGGACAGAACAGGCCGCCCGTGCAGCGCGCGATCGCTTCGTCCGGCAGCCGCTCGATCGCGGAACCGCATACGGGGCATTGCGTCGGCATCACGAACTCGTGCGCGTCGGCCGGACGCCGGTCGAGCAACGCGCCGACCACCTCGGGAATCACGTCGCCTGCGCGTCGCACGATCACGGTGTCGCCGATACGGATGTCCTTGCGACGCACTTCGTCCTCGTTGTGCAGCGTCGCGTTCGTCACCGTTGCGCCGCCAACGAACACGGGCTCGAGCCGCGCGACGGGCGTGATCGCGCCCGTGCGTCCGACCTGCACGTCGATGGCGACGAGCTTCGTCAACGCCTCTTGCGCCGGGAACTTGTGCGCGAGCGCAAAGCGCGGCGCGCGTGAAACGAAGCCCAGCGTGTCCTGCTGATCGCGGCGATTCACCTTGTAGACGACGCCGTCGATGTCATACGGCAGCTTGTCGCGCTTCTCGCCCACCTTCTGGAAGAAGCCGAGCAGCCCTTCGGCGCCCTGCACGACGGCGCGCTCGCTGTTCACGGGCAAGCCCATCTCGTGATACCAGTCGAGCAGTTCGCTGTGCGTGGCCGGCATCTCGATGCCGTCGAGCACGCCGATCCCATACGCGAAGAACGACAGCGGACGCTGTGCGGTGATCTTCGAATCGAGCTGCCGCAAACTGCCCGCCGCCGCATTGCGCGGGTTCGCGAACTCGCGCTGCTCCGCGTCGCGCTGACGCTGGTTCAGCTTGTCGAAATCGCGTTTGAACATCAGCACTTCGCCGCGCACGTCGAGCAGCTTCGGCACGCGCTTGCCCTTGAGCTTCAAAGGTATCGAGCGAATGGTGCGCACGTTCTCCGTCACGTCCTCGCCCGTCGCGCCGTCGCCGCGCGTGGACGCCTGCGTGAACTGGCCGTCCACGTAGCGCAGCGAGATGGCCAGACCGTCGAACTTCAGTTCGCACGCGTAGTCGACGCTCGCCTCGTGCAGTGCGTCCGACACGCGCTTGTCGAAAGCCGCGATGTCTTCATCCGAAAAACCGTTGTTCAGCGACAGCATCGGCAGGTCGTGCACGACGGGCTGAAAGCCGCTCGCCACTTCGCCGCCAACCCGTTGCGTGGGCGAATCCGGCGTGATGAGATCGGGATGCTCGCTTTCGACCTGCTGCAGTTCCTTGAACAGCTTGTCGTATTCCGCGTCGGGCAAGTCCGGCTGGTCGAGCACGTAGTACGCGTGGTTCGCGCGCTCGAGTTCGGCGCGCAGCCACAACGCCCGCTCGGCGGGTGCGCTGGTTGCTGGATCAGGGACGTTGGTTCGGGCCATGCTGTCGGCGTTTCGCGGATGGTAACGGGATGTCAGATTATCTCAGGAAGCGCTTCCTGTCGCATCGGCCGGATGGCCAGTTTCGTGCGCGCGCAAACCCAGGCCGAACGTATTCCTACAAGTCCTGGCCGATCGGCCAGTTCGCGTGCAAACCGTTGACAGCGCGCGGCTCGCAATGCGACCTTGTCGCCTGCCGTCCATCGCGTGCTTCCATCCACATCGGCACGCATCGACTGGGAGAACCTATCGCCATGTCCGCTATCGTCGTCCGTTTCGTCCATTTCGTCCGTTGCCTGCTCGTGCTTCTGGGAGCGCTCGCCCTTTTCAGCGCGCGAGGCGCAATGGCAAGCGAGCAGGTGGTCAGCGTGCCGCTCGCGGAGGGCACGTCGATCTCCTATCTACTCACGCAGCAGGACGGCAGCGCGCCGCGTTGGGTGCTCGTGATGTTCCCAGGCAGCGCGGGCGATCTCGAACTGTCGCAACAGCCCGACGGCACGATCCGCATACGCGAGAAGAACAACTTCCTGATTCGCGCACGCCAGCTATTCGTGGACGCGCAGTTCGCAACGGCAATCGTCGATGCCCCGTCCGATCAACCCGGCGGCTACTCCGACGCGTTCCGCGCGTCGCCGCGCTCCGCGCAGGATCTCGCCCAGGTCGCAGCCAGTCTGCGCAACCGCTTCCCGCAGGCGAAGCTCGTGCTGGTCGGCACCAGCCGCGGCACGATCTCGACGGCGTATGTGGGCCGTGCGTTGCCCGACGTTTGGGACGCCGTCGTGCATACCTCCACGCTCAGCAGTCCCGCGCGCGGCCAGGTCACGCCGTTGATCGGCTTCGACTATGGCGCGATCCACCCGCGCCAGCTATTCGTACAGCACGCCGACGATGGCTGCTTCCTCTGCTCGTACGAAGCGCTAAGACGCATCGCGGAGAGCAGCCAGTACGCGCTGATCACCGTGCATGGCGGCGACGTGCGTGGCAAACCCTGCGAGGCGTTGTCGCACCATGGGTTCTATGGAAGGGACGAGGCGGTGGTCGCCGCGATCAAGGCGTGGATCAGCGGCCAACCGTGGCAGGACGACGTGGGATGAAGCCGTCCGCAGAGTGGGCTGCGCAAGGTAACTACGCGAATCGAGAGACCCAAATGAAAACCGCCTGAAGCGGTGGCACGCGTCAGGCGGTTTGTCCGGTTGTTTGTCCGGTTGTTTGTCCGGCTATGACGAAGTTTCGTCGGGTAACTAGTGTCGTGCGCTTACTGGCTGAACAGTCGCCGCGTCGCCGGCGAGCCAGCCGGAATCCCCGCCTGCTCGAGCTTCGCGTAAAGCGTCATCAACTGCTGCTCGATGGCGAGCAGCGCGCTTTCCGGCAGCGGCCGACGGCCATCGTCGACCACGCGCCCGCCGATGCGCTCCGCCAGCGACTTCGCGTAATCGCACATCAGGCGGAACGGCAGGATGTCTTCATCCGCGACGGGCACGTCGAGCACCAGCGTGATCATCTGGCCGCCCTTGTACGTGAGATCGTCGCGCAGGAAGTTGGTGTCGCCGAACTGCAGCATGAACACGGGGCTTTGCTTCGCGTCGAGCTTGACGAAGCGCGTGCCGTCGCGCGACAGCAGCAGCCCGTCCTGGGACGCGACGGCCTGCACGTAGTTCGCCGACCACGGCGCGCCGTCCGACAGCACGTTGATCGACAGTTGCGCGTCGCATTGCGCCGCAAAGCCGTCGAGTTCCCGGGCCATCGACACCGTTTCCATCATGTCCGGAAACTCGGGCGATGCATCGAGCGCGTCGGCGAATTGCTGGACACCCGTGACGAACTCGGAGAACTCCAGCTCGTTGAGCGGGCCGCTGCGGTTCGCGAGCTGCGCAGCCGCGCGCAGGTCTTCGTAGCGCATGCCGTTTTGCAGCAGTTCCCACGCGCCGCCGCCTTCCGGCTTGCCTTCGATATGCACCGGCTTGCTGCCCGCACGGCGCAGACGCTGCGCGAGCGGCAGCACCTTGTCGCCCGTCACGGATGACGAAAGCCTGATCGGCACGATGCAGTCGATGCGCCGATCGACGATGGCCGGCGGCGCCGACGAAATCGTCGTGGCAGCGGGCAAAATCGGCTCGTTCCGCTCGTCGTCGGCATGCACCTCGGCACCCGGCTGCGCGGCCTCTTCATCTTCGGGGAAACCGTTCGGCGACGTGTTCTCAGCCTGGATATCCGCTGGCGTGTCGAGCGGCGCGACGCCGCCGAAAGTCGGCTCGACGCGCGCGGCTTCCGCCGGGTCGCCCGCAGTGGATTCGCGGCGCGTCGTCGGGCGCGCCGGCTCGATGAACGGGCTTTGCTCCATCTGGTCGTCCCGGACGAGCGGGTCCGCCGCATCGGCGGGCATCGGCCGCGGCATCCTGCGGCGCACCTTCGCGCCCTGCCACGCGTTGTAGACCACCACTCCCCCGACCACCACGGCGCCCGCGCCAATCAATCCGAGTGTCAACTCGTCCATGCACGCTCCCCATCTGCAATTCTTATCGTCGTTGCGCGCAGCGCCTGGTTCGCGCGGCTGGCGGTGACACCGGGAGTGACACGCACCGCCGCTGCGGGCGCAGACGCGCAGCGAATTCAATTCTGTTTCAGCAACACCCGCGCACAACCGAAGCGACGCGCGGGTGGACGTTTAAACGATATTCTGGACAAATCCCGCAGCCGTTTCCATGTCGACGGCCACGATCCGCGAGACGCCCTGCTCCTGCATCGTCACCCCGATCAGTTGCTGCGCCATTTCCATCGCGATCTTGTTGTGGGAAATGAACAGGAACTGCGTCTTCTCCGACATCGCGCGCACGAGGTTCGCGAAACGTTCAGTGTTCGCGTCGTCGAGCGGCGCGTCCACTTCGTCCAGCAGGCAGAACGGCGCCGGATTCAGCTGGAACATCGCAAACACGAGGGCCGTCGCCGTCAGCGCCTTTTCGCCGCCCGACAGCAGGTGAATCGTCGAGTTCTTCTTGCCCGGCGGCTGCGCCATCACCTGCACGCCTGCGTCGAGAATCTCGTCGCCCGTCATGATGAGCTTCGCCTGGCCGCCGCCAAAGAGACGCGGGAACAGCTCGCCGAAATGACGGTTCACCTCGTCGAACGTGCCTTGCAGCAGCGTGCGCGTTTCCTGGTCGATCTTGCGGATCGCGTCTTCGAGCGTTTCGATTGCGTTGTTCAGGTCGGCCGATTGCGCGTCGAGGAAAGTCTTGCGTTCCGACGCCGCCTTCAGCTCGTCGAGCGCGGCCATGTTGACGGGGCCGAGCGCGGTGACCGCGTTGTTGATGCGCGTCACTTCGCCCTGCAGATACGACGGCTTCATGTCCGACGTGAGCTTCGCCTGCAGGTCGGCTTCGTCGACACCCGCCGCCGTCAGCTGCTCGATGAACTGCTCGGCGTTCAGGCGTGCGGCCTGTTCCTTCAACTGCAATTCGGTGATGCGGTCGCGCAGCGGTTGCAACGAGCGTTCAGTGGTCAGCCGCAGTTCGTCCAAAGCACGCAGCTTCGCGGTCAGATCGTCGAGTTCCAGACGCGCGGCGTGCAGCGACTCTTCCTTCGCGCGGCGGATTTCAAGCGCGTCGTGCAAGCCCGTGTGCGCGGTCTGCTCGTTGATCGTTTCGAGTTCGGCGCGCGCGTCTTCGAGCGAACCGGCGACGCGCTCGCTCTGCTCATGCGCGACCTGGATGCTGCGCTTCAGCTCGTCGATACGGTTCGCCGAGTTGCGCGCGGCAAAGCGTGCATCGGTGGCGGCGCGGTCGAGATCGCGCGCCTGGTTGCGCGCGTTGCCCAGTTCTTCATCGAGCGATTCGAACGCAAGCTGGTTGTCTTCGAAACGCGCCTGCAATTCGGCGAGTTCGCCGTCGTGGCGCTCGAAGTTCGCTTCCGACTCCGTGCGCAACGCGCGCTGCTCGTCGATCTGCGCGGTGATCTCTTCGAGTTCCTCGCTGATCTGCGTGCTGCGCTGCGTGTAGCGCTCGTGCGCCTGGGTGAGCTTGAGCACGTCCATCTGCAGCGCGTGCACGCGCTGGGTCGCGCGCTCGGCCTGCTGGCGCACTTCCGTCAACGCATTCGATGCCTGCGTATGCGCAGCCTCAGCGCGAATCGCGGCCGCCTTCGCCTCTTCGGCGAGCAGCGCCTGCGCGCGCACCTGGCGCGTCAGGTTTTCGATTTCCTGCTGACGCGCGAGCATGCCCGCCTGCTCGGAATCGGCCGCGTACAGTTGCACACCGACGCGCGTCACCACGTGCCCGGCCTTCACGACAAACGCGCCGCCTTCCGGCAGTTGCGCGCGCATCGACAGCGCCTGGGGCAGATCGTCGGCGATGAACGTGTTGCCGAGCCAATCGTTGAGCACCGCGCGGATGCCGGCGTCGTCGATGCGCACCAGCGACACCAACGGCCGCAGCGACGGCGGCGCAGCCACCGGCTGACCAGCCGCGGGCGGCGCGTAGAACGCGAGCTTGGCGGGTGGCGCGTCGCTGACGAAGTGTTTCACCCAGTCGAGATTCGACACTTCGACCGCGGCAAGACGCTCGCGCAGCACGGATTCGAGCGCGGTTTCCCAACCGGCTTCGACATGCAGCTTCTTCCACAGACGCGGCAGCGCGCCCAGCTCGTGCTTGTCGAGCCACGGCTGGACCTTGCCTTCCGTCTGCACGTTTTCCTGCAACTGGCGCAGTGCGGCCAGACGTGCTTCGAGCTGATGGATCTGGGCGCTTTCCGCCTGCACGCGTTCCTGCGCGGCGCGGCGCTCGCCGTCCAGACGCGGCAGCGTGTCCTGCGCATCGGCGAGACGCGCTTGCGCTTCGCTCAAAATCTCTTCGTGCTCGGCAAGCTGCATGCGCAACTCTTCAAGCTGCGCCTCGTCGGGCGCGTCCAGCCCGCCCGCTTCCGTCTTCAGACGTTCCTGACGCTGCTGCAACTGCTGCAACTGCTGGTCGGCGTTGCGCTGGTGCGCGGCTTCGAGCTTGAGCGCCTGCTCAGTCTGCGCGATACCGGCGCGCTCCTCGTTCAGTTGCGACTGCGCATCGCGCCAGCGCGCTTCGAGCGCAGGCATCGCGTCGTGCTTCGCGGCCGCCGTCTCTTCGGCGATCACCGCCTTTTCTTCGCCTTCTCCGAGCTGGATTTCGGCGTCTTCGAGATCGTCCTGGGCCTTTTGCGCCTGCGCGAGCCACTGCTCGCGCTGCGCCGTCAGCGCGGCGATCTGCGCCTGTACGCGGTTGCGCGATTCGACGATGAACTTGATTTCGGCTTCGAGGCGGCTCACCTCGGCGTTCGCTTCGTACAGCGCGCCTTGTGCGCCCTGCATCGCGTCGCTGGCCGAATAGTGCGCGACACGCAGCGTTTCGAGTTGCGCTTCGACTTCGCGCAGCTTCGCCGTGTGCGCTTCGAGGTCGATCTGTGCCTGTTCGATCGCGCGCTTCTGCTTGTCCTGCTCGGTGCCCGCCTCGTTCTTGCGCAACAGCCACAACAGGCGCTGCTTTTCTTCGCCTTCGGCCTGCAGTTGCTTGTACTTCGTCGCGACGACGGCCTGCGCTTCGAGCTTTTCCAGATTCGCCGTCAACTCGCGGACGATATCCTCGACGCGCGTCAGATTCTCGCGCGTGTCATGCAGACGGTTCTCGGTTTCGCGGCGGCGTTCCTTGTACTTCGACACGCCCGCAGCTTCTTCGAGGAACACGCGCAGTTCTTCGGGCTTCGCCTCGATGATCCGCGAGATCATGCCCTGCCCGATGATCGCGTACGCACGCGGGCCGAGGCCCGTGCCGAGGAAGATGTCCTGGATGTCGCGGCGGCGCGCGGGGAGATTGTTGATGTAGTAGCTCGACGTGCCGTCGCGCGTCAGCACGCGCTTGACGGCGATTTCGGCATACTGGCCCCACTGGCCGGCGGCACGGCCGTCGGCGTTGTCGAACACGAGTTCGACGCTGGCGCGGCTACCCGGCTTGCGCGCCGTCGAGCCGTTGAAGATCACGTCCTGCATCGACTCGCCGCGCAGCTCCGAGGCGCGCGATTCGCCGAGCACCCAGCGCACGGCATCGATGATGTTGGACTTGCCGCAACCGTTGGGACCGACCACGCCGACGAGCTGGCCCGGAACCTGGAAATGCGTGGGATCGACGAATGACTTGAAGCCAGCGAGTTTGATCGAGGTCAGACGCACGGCGATTTCGCTGTTTGAGAAATAATTTATGGAAACGGAACGCGCGGGTTCATCTGCGAACCGCCATCGGGTTCACACCCCGACTGACGGCACGACGGAGCGCGAGCCCGCTGCGATTCCGGCGCCGCGGTGCGCCCTACGCTGCACCGCCGGCCAATGAGGGGCAATCATACCATCGCGCGTGGGCGATTCTTACCGTTGCCATCGGCGTTTCCATCCTTGCCGGCGTCCGCCTTCTCTGCAGGCTTCACCCGATGCACCCAGCTCGACAGCGCCGAGGCCAGCACGATGCACGCGCCGCCCGCCCATTCGCGCGGACCGGGCACTTCGCCCGCGAACAGCCACGCCGTGAGCGCCGTGATGACGATCTCGAACAGCATGATGATAGACGCCCGGTTGGCCGGCACGCGCGCGAGCCCGTATTGCACGAGCATGTTGTTGGTGGCCAGCACGAAGCCGATGGCGAGCACGAGGAACACGGCCATGCCCATATGCGCGCCCGTCGGCGGCGCGGGCATCGATTCGAAGAAAGATGCGCAACCGCCGAAAATCGCCGCGCCGCCGAAGATCACAGCCGTGCGCATCTCCGCCTTCATGCCGGGCAGCACGCGGCTCGTCTTGAGGATCAGCACGTTGCTCATCGCGAAGGACATGCCCGCCGCGAGCCCGGCCCATTCGGCGAGACTGCCGGGCACAGGAATGCCGAGCTGCGGCGACCACAGCATCATCATCGCACCCGCCAGCGACAGCGCCGCGAGCCCCGCGCCCGCCCACGTCAGCCGCTCGTGCAGGATGAAATGCGCGAACAGCGCAGTCCACGCGGGCGTCAGATAGAACAGCAGCAGCACGCGCATCACCTGGCCGTGGATCGCGCCCCACACGAAGCCAAGATTGGTGATGCCCGCGAACAGCGCGAGCGCGGGCAGCAGCCAATGCCAGCGGACCGTCCTGATCGCGCTGCGCCGTACGAGCAGCACGAACAGGCACCCCGCGCCGCTCGTCAGCGCGCTCGCGGCCGTACCTGTCACGTCAAGGGCGTGGAGCATGCGCAGCGGATACCAGACCATGCCCCATACCGACGCGCCCAGCATGATCGCGAGCGTCGGCCAGGCGTTGCCCAAGGTGTTGCGAAGCGGGAGATTCATCGCGCGATGCTCCCGCCGATGTCCAGCGTGTATTGCATGACTGCCTTGCCTTGCGTGTTGCCCTTGTTGCCCTTGTTGCCCTGTGTATTGCCGGCGACGGCGGCGCGTGATCGCTGCCAGCCGTTGCCGCTGAATTCTTTACCGTTGCATCCGGTGACTGCCCGCATTGTGTCTCCACTTTCTTCTTTGTGCCGGACGCATCGACTTTAGCGCGCCCAGCGCGTTCCCGGCGCCGCAAAGCCTTGTCCAGATGGACGATGCGCCGTGCCGCGGCCCGCCGACAGGCTATAATCGATCGCTCGTCGCCGGTGCCGCGCAAGCGCTTCGATGTCATTGCATCGGAGGCTTGCGCATCCTGTCCGCCGCGCGCCGCTTTCGCTGTGTCAGCCTGTGTCAGTCCGACAATCCGTCCTGCAACACGCCGAACCTACGCCGAACCGCCAAGTGAATCCGCTACTCGACTCCCTTCAGTCTTATCCCTTCGAAAAGCTGCGCCTGCTTTTCAAGGACGCCACGCCGCCCGCCGGTCTTGCGCACATCAGCTTCGGGATCGGCGAGCCGAAACATCCGACGCCCGAGCTGATCAAGAAAGCCGTGATCGATTCGCTCGGCGGTCTCGCGGCCTATCCGCTCACGCTCGGCACGCCGGCGCTGCGCGAAGCGATCGCGAAGTGGGTCACGCGGCGCTACAACCTGCCGCCCGTCGACCCCGCGACCCAGGTGCTACCCGTGTCCGGCTCGCGCGAAGCGCTGTTCGCGCTGGCGCAGACGGTGATCGACCCGAAGAAAAACGCCAGGGGCGAACCTGCGATCGTACTCTGTCCGAACCCGTTCTATCAAATCTACGAAGGCGCGGCGCTGCTGGCGGGCGCGCAGCCGTACTTCGCCAATAGCGACCCGAAACGCAACTTCGCGTGCGACTACTCGGCCATTCCCGACGACGTCTGGGCGCGCACGCAGCTGCTCTACGTCTGCTCGCCGGGCAACCCGACGGGCGCCGTGCTGACGCTCGACGACTGGCGCGAACTGTTCGAGCTGTCGGACCGTCACGGCTTCGTGATCGCGTCGGACGAATGCTACTCGGAGATCTATTTCGACGAGGCGCGTCCGCCGCTCGGCGCGCTGGAAGCGGCGCACAAGCTCGGCCGGGGTTTCGAGCGGCTCGTGATGCTGTCGAGCCTGTCCAAGCGCTCGAACGTGCCGGGCATGCGCTCGGGCTTCGTCGCGGGCGACGCGGCCATTCTCAAGCAGTTCCTGCTATACCGGACTTATCACGGCGCCGCCTTGTCGACGGTCTTTCAAACTGCGAGCATTGCTGCGTGGAGCGACGAGGCACACGTGCGCGAAAACCGCGCGATGTACGTACAGAAGTTTTCGACCGTCACGCCGATGCTCGCCGACGTGCTCGACGTCAAGCTGCCCGACGCCGCGTTCTACCTGTGGGCAAACGTCGCGCGCACGGGCCTGTCGGACGACGAGTTCGCCCGCCGCCTGTACGCCGACTATAATGTGACGGTTCTGCCCGGCTCGTTTCTCGCGCGCACCGCGCACGACACGAACCCCGGCCGCGATTTCGTCCGCCTCGCGCTGGTCGCGGGCGTCGACGAATGCACGGAGGGCGCGCGGCGCATCGTCGAGTTCTGCCGCTCGCTGAAAAGCTAGATCCGGCATTCTCACACGTCGCAGGGAGCGCCGCCGCTGCGCTCCACCCTCACCCGCTTTCCGATTTCAACCTTCTCGAAAGAGCACCACGAACATGTCGCAACAACTTCAGCAGATCATCGATACCGCCTGGGACAACCGCGCCGAACTGTCGCCGAAGGCCGCGCCCGCCGACGTGCGCGAAGCCGTCGCGCATGCCATCGAGCAGCTCGATAAAGGCGCGCTGCGCGTCGCCGAAAAGAAGGATGGCGACTGGGTCGTCAACCAGTGGCTGAAGAAGGCCGTGCTGCTGTCGTTCCGCCTCGAAGACAACGCGCCGATGCCGGCCGGCGGTTACTCGCAGTTCTACGACAAGGTGCCGTCGAAGTTCGCCAACTACACGGCTGAAGACTTCGCCGCAGGCGGCTTCCGCGTCGTGCCGCCCGCCATCGCGCGCCGCGGCTCGTACATCGCGAAGAACGTCGTGCTGATGCCGTCGTACACGAACATCGGCGCCTACGTCGACGAAGGCACGATGGTCGACACGTGGGCCACCGTCGGCTCCTGCGCGCAGATCGGCAAGAACGTGCACCTGTCGGGCGGAGTGGGCATCGGCGGCGTGCTGGAGCCGCTGCAGGCCAACCCCGTCATCATCGAAGACAACTGCTTCATCGGCGCGCGTTCGGAAGTCGTGGAAGGCGTGATCGTCGAAGAGAACTCGGTCATTTCGATGGGCGTGTACCTCGGCCAGAGCACCAAGATCTATGACCGCGAAACGGGCGAAGTCACGTATGGCCGCATTCCGGCGGGCTCGGTGGTGGTCGCGGGCAACCTGCCGTCCAAGGACGGCTCGCACAGCCTCTATTGCGCCGTGATCGTCAAGAAGGTCGACGCGAAGACGCGCGCGAAGGTCGGCCTGAACGAACTGCTGCGAGGCGACTGATGGCGCGCGGCGCAGCGAAGACGACCGTCTACGGCATTCCGAATTGCGACACCGTGAAGAAGGCCCGCGTGTGGCTCGAAGAACATGGCGTCGACTTCGAGTTTCATGACTTCAAGAAGGCGGGCGTCACTGCGCCGCTCGTGAAGGGCTGGCTGAAGGACGTGCCGCTCGACACGCTGCTGAACCGCCGCGGCACGACATGGCGCGGCCTCGCCGACGACGTGAAGGCCTCGGCCGAAAGCGAAGCGGGCGCGATCGCGCTGATGATCGAGAAGCCTTCCGTCATCAAGCGGCCCGTCGTTGTGGTCGATGGGCGCGTGAAGACGCTGGGCTTTTCCGCCGACAACTACGCGTCGCTGTTCGCCTGAGCTTTCTGCGCTTCGGCGCACGCATGCAAAAGCTGTTGCCGGCCCGTTCGGGCCGGCATTTTTTCACCCTGGATTCAAGCGTGGCTGTTGGCCACGCGTCTCATCTGCTGGTTGGAAGGAACTGAATCGATGTCCGGCACCCTTGCCCTTACCGAAGCCCTGATCGGCCGCGCGTCCGTCACGCCAGACGATCAGAACTGCCAGCGCCTGCTGATCGAGCGCCTGTCCGCGATCGGCTTCGAATGCGAAACGATCGAATCGAACGGCGTGACGAACCTGTGGGCCGTCAAGCGCGGCACCGCGGGCCAGGACGGCAAGCTGCTCGCGTTCGCGGGCCATACCGACGTCGTGCCGACGGGCCCGCTCGATCAATGGACCTCCGCGCCGTTCGAGCCGACGCATCGCGACGGCAAGCTGTACGGACGCGGCGCCGCCGACATGAAAGCGTCGATTGCAGGCTTCGTGGTGGCGAGCGAAGAGTTCGTCGCCGCACATCCGCAGCATCGCGGTTCGCTGGCATTCCTCATCACGAGCGACGAAGAAGGCCCGGCAACGGACGGCACCGTGAAGGTCATCGAAGCATTGCAAGCGCGCGGCGAGCGTCTCGACTATTGCGTCGTGGGCGAGCCGACGTCGAGCGCGCAGTTCGGCGACATGGTGAAGAACGGTCGACGCGGCTCGATGTCGGGCAAGCTGACCGTCAAGGGCGTGCAAGGGCACATCGCGTATCCGCATCTCGCGAAGAACCCGGTGCATCTGCTCGCGCCCGCGCTGACCGAACTGGTCGCCGAGCACTGGGACGCAGGCAACGAATATTTCCCGCCCACCACCTGGCAGGTGTCGAACCTGCACAGCGGCACGGGCGCGACCAACATCATTCCGGGCCACGCGGAAGTGATGTTCAACTTCCGCTTTTCGACGGCGAGCACGGTGGAAGAACTGCAAAGCCGCGTCCACCAGATTCTCGACAAGCATGGCCTCGAGTACGACCTGAAGTGGACCGTGAGCGGCCTGCCCTTTCTGACGCCGCGCGGCGAGTTGTCGAATGCGCTGGAAAGCGCGATCCACGCCGAAACGGGCCTCACGACGGAACTGTCCACCACGGGCGGCACGTCCGATGGCCGGTTCATCGCGCGCATCTGCAAGCAGGTGATCGAATTCGGCCCGTTGAATGCGAGCATCCACAAGATCGACGAACATGTCGAAGTTGCACATATCGAGCCGCTCAAGAACGTCTATCGACGCGTGCTCGAACAACTGATCGCCTGACGGAGGGCCCAGACCATGACTCATCCGTTTTCCACGGTTCGCGATGTGCTGCGCCATGCGGTGTCGCAGTTCAACCAGGCCGACCTGGCGTTCGGCCACGGCTCGTCGAACGCTTATGACGAAGCCGCGTATCTCGTGCTGCATACGCTGCATCTGCCCATCGATCTGCTGGAGCCGTTTCTCGATGCGCGCCTCACGTCCGAAGAAATCGACGCGGTGCTGAAAGTGATCGAACGGCGCGCGAAGGATCGCGTGCCCGCCGCCTACATCACGCAGGAAGCGTGGATGCACGGTTATCGCTTCCATGTCGACGAGCGCGTGATCGTGCCGCGTTCGTTCATCGGCGAACTTCTGCAGGACGGCTTGCAGCCGTATGTCGAGGACCCCGAACAGGTTGGCGCGGTGCTCGAACTGTGCACGGGCTCCGGGTGTCTCGCGATTCTCGCGGCGCACGCCTTCCCGAATGCCGACATCGACGCCGTTGACCTGTCGCCCTCCGCGCTCGAAGTCGCGGCGCGCAATGTCCACGACTACCAGCTCGACGAACGCGTGGCGCTTTTCGAAGGCGATCTGTACGCGCCGCTGCCTGAGCGCCGCTACGACGTGATCATCACGAATCCGCCGTACGTGAACGCAGAATCGATGAAGGCGCTGCCCGCCGAATACAAACACGAGCCGGAAATGGCGCTCGCGGGCGGCGCGGACGGCATGGATATCGTGCGTCGCATCATCGCCGATGCACGCAACTGGCTGACCGACGAAGGCGTGCTGGTCATCGAGATCGGCAACGAGCGCGCGCATGTCGAAGCGGCGTTCGGCGGCCTCGACCTCGTGTGGATGTCGACCAGCGCCGGCGATGACAACGTGTTCCTGATCCAGGCAAGCGATCTTCCCGGCAATTGAGGCCGTCAGGCGCTCGCAAGCGCCTGATCGTCGCACACCACGACGCACGCCGCCCGCCTGGGCGCCGTGCGTCGTGTGCTTTTGGGCTCGCACATTCGATGTGCATAAGCATCGATTTGCGTAAAAAGCCCTTCACGCATTGACGACGGGCTGACCGCGACGCCAGCGCTTTCGGTAATATGAGCGCGACCGCGCTGCTGTCGCCAGGTAATGTAGCCAAGGTACTGTAGCCAAGTAAGCGAGCCCGGCCTCGACAAGTGCCGCCACGAAGTCAACTACGCGCAGCGGAAGGGCCAACGCTCGCACGCTTATGCAATTCGATCTGCTTCACATCGGCACGCTCGTGTTTCTCGCCCATGCGCTGGGCGTGATCGCGGCTTGCCACGCCATTCTGCACACCCGCACATCGCAAGGCGCGATCGCGTGGGCGGTATCGCTCGTCGCGATGCCGTATCTGACGCTGGTTCCGTATCTGTTCCTCGGGCGCAGCAAGTTCGCCGGTTACGCGGACGCGCGCCGCCTCGAGAACGAAACGCTGCGCACGCGCGCGCATCCGCCTGAGTGGGACACGGAAGCCTCGTCGCACGGCCGCCCCACGGAAGTGCTCGGCCATCAATTCGTGCGCTCGCTCACGCGCCTGTCCGGCATGCCGTTTCTGCCGGGTAACCATGTGCGCACGCTCGTGAACGGCGAAGCGACGTTCGCCGCGATTCTCGATGCGATCGAAAGCGCGCAGCGCTACATCGTCGTGCAGTTCTTCATCGTGCGCGCCGACGCGCTCGGCGAGATGCTCAAGGACGCGCTGCTCGCGAAGGCCGCGCAAGGTTTGCGCGTGTACGTGCTGTACGACAGCATCGGCAGCTTCGACCTGCCGCATCGCTATGTCGCGTCGCTGCTCGCGGGCGGCGTGCAGATGCATCCGTTCGCGACGAACCGGCAGTTCGTCAACCGTTTCCAGCTCAACTTCCGCAATCACCGCAAGATCGTCGTGGTGGACGGCGAGCGCGCGTTCGTCGGCGGACATAACGTCGGCGTCGAGTATCTGGGCGGCAAGCCGCCACTGTCGCCGTGGCGCGACACGCATATCGAAGTGCGCGGCCCCGCCGTCGCCAGCATCCAGTTCGTGTTCACGGAAGACTGGTACTGGGCCACGCAGGATCTGCCGCTCTTCGACTCACCGCCGCCCGCGCGACCTGGCGACGGCATGCACTGCCTCGTCGTGCCGACGGGCCCGGCCGACAAACAGGAGACCTGCTCGCTGTTCTTCGTCGAAGCGATCAATGCGGCGCGCGAGCGTGTCTGGATCACCACGCCCTACCTCGTGCCCGACGAAGCCGTGTTCGCGGCCTTGCGGCTCGCGGCACTGCGCGGCGTCGACGTGCGCATCCTGATTCCGAGCCGGCGCGATCACCGCGTCGTGTTCGAGGCGTCCAAGCTCTACGCGTACGACTCGATACGCGCGGGCGTGCGCGTGTTCCGCTACCGGCCGGGCTTTCTCCATCAGAAGGTGGTGCTGATCGACGACGTCGCGGCGGCCGTGGGCAGCGCGAATCTCGACAACCGGTCGTTCCGCCTGAACTTCGAGATCATGGTGCTGACCGTGGACCACGGCTTTGCGCTCGAAGTCGAAGAGATGCTGCTGCGCGACTTCGCCGAATCGTTCGAGATCGACCGCAGCGAGTATCGCAACGCGCCGGCGCTGCGGCGCGTGTTGATGCATGTCGCACGGCTCTTCGCGCCGATCCTGTGACGCGTGCTTACAGCAGCGCTTCGATGTCGTCCGTGATCGTTTCGGGCTTGGTGGTGGGCGCGTAGCGCTTGACGACCTTGCCGCTTCGGTCGACGAGGAACTTCGTGAAGTTCCATTTGATCGCTTCGATGCCGAGCACGCCGGGCGCCTCGTCCTTCAGATACTTGAACAGCGGATGCGCGTCCGAACCGTTGACGTCGATCTTGTCGAACATCTGGAACGTGACGCCGTAGTTCTTTTCGCAGAACGCGCCGATCTGCGCGGCGTCGCCGGGTTCCTGCTTGCCGAACTGGTTGCACGGAAAGCCAAGCACCTCCAGCCCGCGCGCCGCATACTGCTCGTGCAGCTTCTGCAAGCCCGCGTATTGCGGCGTGAAACCGCATTCGCTCGCCGTGTTGACGATCAGCATCACCTTGCCGTCGTAGCGGTCGAGACTGACCGGTTCGCCGCCCAGTGTGCTCGCCGAAAAGGAATAAATAGAAGTGTTGTCCGCTGCCATATGTCGCCCTCCAGGAATGTCGTTAGTGTAGGTGTTTCGATGCCGCGCGCCACCTGGCCGACCGGCCAATGCCTGAGCGCGCGCCGCGCAGTCTAAAATAGCGTTTTTCTTCGAGCCGGCCCTGCTGTGATCCGTTTTAACCAGTTCAGTCTCGCGCGCGGCACGAAGCCGCTCTTCGAACAAACCACCTTCACGCTCAACCCCGGCGAGAAGGCCGGTCTCGTGGGCGCTAACGGCGCGGGCAAATCCACTTTGTTCTCCGTGCTGCTCGGCGGACTGCACGCGGACGGCGGCGATGTTTCGATCCCGCCGTCGTGGCAGATCGCGCACGTCGCGCAAGAAACGCCTGCCGCCGACAAGACCGCGCTCGACTACACGCTCGACGGCGACGCCGCCTTGCGCGCGATCGAAGCGCGCATCGCGAAGGCCTCAGCCGCCCACGACGGCGCGGCCGAAGCCGAAGCGCACGCCGCGTTCGCCGATGCCGACGGCTACACGGCGCCCGCGCGCGCCGAGGCATTGCTGCTCGGCCTCGGCTTCACGCTCGAACAGACGCGCGCGAGTGTCGGCAGTTTCTCGGGCGGCTGGCGCATGCGCCTGAACCTCGCGCAGGCGCTGATGTGCCGCTCGGACCTGCTGCTGCTCGACGAGCCGACCAACCACCTGGACCTCGATGCGATCGTCTGGCTCGAAGACTGGCTGCACCGTTATCCGGGCACGCTGATCGTGATCTCGCACGACCGCGAATTTCTCGACTCGGTCTGCAATGTTACGCTGCATCTGGAGAACCAGCAGATCAAGCGGTACGGCGGCAACTACTCGCAGTTCGAAGTGCTGCGCGCGCAACAACTGGCGCTGCAGCAGAGCGCTTACGAAAAGCAGCGCAAGACCATCGAGCATCTGCAGAGCTACGTCGACCGCTTCAAGGCGCAGGCGACCAAGGCGCGCCAGGCGCAAAGCCGGGTGAAAGCGCTTGAAAAGATGGAGCTGATCGCACCCGCGCATATCGCGTCGCCGTTCACGTTCGAGTTCCGCGCGCCCAACTCCGCGCCCAATCCGATGATGGTCATGGAAGACGTGCGCTGCGGCTATCACGCGGTGGACGGCGGCGAGATTCCCATTGTCGATCGTGTCGCGCTGTCCATCCAGAACGGGCAGCGCATCGGCCTGCTCGGCGCGAACGGCCAGGGCAAGTCGACGCTGATCAAGACGCTGGCGGGCACGCTGGCGCCGCTCGGCGGCCATGTGCGCGAAGGCAAGGGCCTGCAGATCGGTTACTTCGCGCAGCATCAACTTGAGACGCTGCGAGCCGACGATTCCCCATTGCAGCATCTGGGGCGGCTCGCGCCGGACACGCGCGAGCAGGAATTGCGGGATTTCCTCGGCAGCTTCAACTTCTCCGGCGACATGGCGACGGCCGCCATCGCGCCCTTCTCCGGCGGCGAAAAGGCGCGTCTCGCGCTGGCGCTGATCATCTGGCAGAAGCCGAACCTGTTGCTGCTCGACGAACCGACCAATCACCTCGACCTCGAAACGCGCCACGCTCTGACCATGGCGCTCGCGCAGTTCGAAGGCACACTGATTCTCGTGTCGCACGACCGGCATTTGCTGCGCGCCACGACGGACCAGTTTATGCTCGTCGCGAAGCACAAACTGCAGCCGTTCGACGGCGATCTCGACGACTATCGCGACTGGCTGCTGCAACATGCCGCCGACCAACGCGCCGCGCTCAAGGCGGATGCGTCGAACGGCGACGCGAACGGCGCGGATGCGTCGGTGAATCGCAAGGAGCAGCGGCGTCTCGAAGCGGAAACGCGCCAGAAGCTCGCGCATCTGAAGAAGCCGTTGCAGACCCGCATCGCGAAGATCGAAAAGGAAATGGATGCGCTGAACGCGGAAAAAGCGACGCTCGATACGTTCGTCGCCGATCCCGCCAGCTACGCCGCTGAGCAAAAAACCAAGCTGACGGAAGCGATACGCCGTCAGGCAGATGTCAGCGCACGACTCGAGACGCTCGAAGCCGACTGGCTCGAAGCGCACGAGGAACTCGAACAAATCGGCTAACGGCCCCTTCGCCACCGCGAAGGAACAGACAGGGAATCGAGGCCGCGCCAGCAATCGATGGAGGGCTGGGCATTGTCGTCTACTGCCGCACTGAAGGGCTTGCGCGTGCTCGATCTGACACGCCTGTTGCCCGGTCCCGTCGCGACGCTCCGGCTCGCGGAAATGGGCGCCGACGTGTTGAAGATCGAAGCGCCCGGCGCCGGCGACGCGACACGCACGATGATGCAAAGCAGCGCCGACCGCGTGGCGGGACGGCCCGGCGCGTTCTACCGGCTGGTGAATCGCGGCAAGCGCGAAACGCGGCTCGATCTGAAGTCCGAAGGCGGACGCACTGTGCTGATGGCGCTCGCGCGCGAAGCGGACGTGCTGATCGAGAGCTTCCGGCCCGGCGTGATGGAGCGGCTCGGCCTCGGCTATGACGTGTTGCGGGTAATCAATCCGAAGCTCGTCTACTGCGCGATTTCGGGGTACGGCGCCGATGGGCCTTTCGCGGAGCTGGCCGGGCACGACCTGAATTACATCGGCTATGCGGGCGTGCTCGACCAGTTGGCGTCGCGCGACGGCGCACCGATTGTGCCCAACTTCCAGATTGCGGATCTGCTGGGCGGCGCGCTGTCGGCTGTCAATCAGATTCTCGCAGCGCTGTGGGCCGTGGCGCGCGGCGGTGATGGGCGGTTCGTCGATGTGTCGATGGCGCATTGCACGTACGCGAACAACGTCGTCGCGCAAGTCGCGCTCGCCAACGACGGCACGGCGCCCGTCGCGGGCAGCAGCCTGCTCAATGGCGGCGTGCCCTGCTACAACCTGTATCGCACGCTCGATGGACGGTGGCTCGCCGTCGGCGCGCTCGAGCTCAAATTCTGGGAAACGCTGTGCATGGCGCTCGACCGCCCCGACTGGGCGACGCGCCATTGGAGCCTCGGCCAGGCAATCGCCGGACCGGACGCGGTGCAGTTGATCAAGGACATGGCCGACCTGATCGCCACGCGGGCGCTCGACGAATGGGCCGCGCTGCTGGTGCCGCTGGATTGCTGCGTGTCGCCCGTGCTGACGCCGGCGGAAGCGGCTCAGCATCCGCTCTTCAATGCGGCCGCGCGCGAGGCGCTGATGGAGCAGCAGGCGAGCGACGGGGAATCGAACTAGGCGCCTGGCCGGCGCGGCGAGCGCCGCGAGACCGCCTTAACGCCGCGGCAAGGTCTGCCGTGGCTCCCGCTCATCGTCGATCAACCGGTGCTTGCGGCCTTCAACGTGGTGCCGGATGGTCGCCCGCACTTCGTCGGCCGTCACATCTTCCGCGACCACACGCCGCGAAATCTGCCCCGTCGTGTCGATCCATTCGACGATCCGGCAGCCGCTGCCCCAAAGCCCTTGAATGGGCGCGGATACGCGACAGCCGCGCAGGTTCGAGAGAAACTCGGCTGAGGATTCATGGGACTGTTTCAAGACGCTTCCTTTTTCCGCTCGTGACATTCCATTTCACGAGGATAGGGAAAACGAAAGTCGCTTGGGTTACAGCCGCGGTTGAGAAATTTACAGCGGATTACGCCAGAAAGCCGACGCGATCCGCAGACGTCTGAGTCCGGCTATTCGAGCGTTCGGATACGATCGATGGCCTGCTCGATGCGCTCGACGGCGATCACCTGCAATCCGTCGATGGCTTGCTTCGGCGCGTTCGCCTTGGGAATCAGCGCAATCGAAAAGCCGAGTTTCGCGGCTTCCTTCAGACGTTCCTGGCCGCGCGGCGACGGCCGGATTTCACCCGCCAATCCCACTTCGCCGAACACGATCAGCCCCTTCGGCAGCGGCTTGTTGCGCATCGACGAATGAATCGCGAGCAGCACGGCGAGATCGGCGGCGGGCTCGGTGATCTTCACGCCGCCCACCGCGTTCAGGAACACGTCCTGATCGAAACAGGCGATACCCGCGTGCTTGTGCAGCACGGCGAGCAGCATCGCGAGGCGGTTCTGTTCGAGGCCGACGGCCAGCCGGCGCGGATTCGGCACATTCGCCGCGTCGACGAGCGCCTGCACTTCGACCAGCAGCGGCCGCGTGCCCTCTTGCGTGACCAGGACGCACGAGCCGGGCACGATCTGCTCGTGCTGCGACAGGAACAGCGCCGACGGATTCGCGACGCCGCGCAAGCCGCGTTCCGTCATCGCGAACACGCCCAGCTCGTTGACGGCCCCGAAGCGGTTCTTGAACGCGCGCACGAGCCGGAACGACGAATGTGTGTCACCTTCGAAATACAGCACGGTATCGACGATATGCTCAAGCACGCGCGGGCCCGCGAGGCTGCCCTCTTTCGTCACGTGGCCGACCAGGATGATGGCCGTGCCCGACTGCTTGGCGACGCGGGTCAGTTGCGCCGCGCATTCGCGCACCTGCGCCACCGATCCTGGCGCGGACGTCAGCG
Organism: Paraburkholderia sp. SIMBA_054; assembly: GCF_046534875.1. Lineage (NCBI taxonomy): Bacteria > Pseudomonadati > Pseudomonadota > Betaproteobacteria > Burkholderiales > Burkholderiaceae > Paraburkholderia > Paraburkholderia sp. SIMBA_054. Next base: position 50,532 of record NZ_JAWRXV010000002.1, read on the forward strand.
CCTCCGAATAGATGGTCTGGATCGAGTCGATCACGGCGACGTCCGGCCTCTCTTCGGCGATGGTCGCCTGGATTTTCTCCAGCTGGATTTCGGCGAGCAGCTTCAGCTCGCTGGCGTGCGAGCCCGGTTCGAGCAGCGACAACCGTTGCGCGCGCAACGCAATCTGCGCCGCCGACTCCTCCCCGCTCACATACAGCGCGCGCCGCTCGCTGGCGATTTCCGCAAGCGACTGCAACAGCAGCGTCGATTTGCCGATCCCCGGATCGCCGCCGATCAGCACGACGCCGCCCGCCACCAGCCCGCCGCCGAGCACGCGATCGAACTCGCCGACGCCCGTCGAAAAGCGCGGCACGTCCGACGCATGAATCTCGGCGAGCCGCTGCACCGGCTGGCTCTTGGCCAGCGCCTGGAAGCGGTGCGCGGAAGGCGACTCCGCAACCGACTCGACGAGCGTGTTCCACGCATGACACGCAGGGCACTGGCCCTGCCACTTCGGCGACTGCCCGCCGCATTCCGTGCAGATGTACAACGTTTTTTGTTTAGCCAACTTGTTTTGTCACGCGTCGTGGTTCTTGATGTGGATTATTCGGCACGCACAGGCACGCGCGGCGCGACGGCGCACATCAGCTCGTAGCCGATTGTGCCGGATGACTGCGCGACGTCGTCGATGGGCAACTGCGCGCCCCACAGCTCGACGCGCGAGCCGACGTTCGCCTGCGGACACGGCGTGAGATCGACGGTGATCATGTCCATCGACACGCGCCCGACGATCCGCGTACGAATACCGTCGACGATCACGGGCGTGCCTTCCGGTGCGACACGCGGATAGCCGTCGGCGTAACCGCACGCAACGACGCCGACGCGCATGCCTGCGCGCGCGGTGAAAATCGAGCCGTAGCCAATCGTGCTGCCTTCCTTGAGCGTCTGCACCGCGATCAGTTCCGAGCTCAGCGTCATCGCCGGTTGCAGACCCGTGTCCTTGATCTCCGCGCTCAAGCCCGACGGCGACGCGCCGTACAGCATCACGCCCGGGCGCACCCAGTCGAAATGCGCCTCCGGATACCAGAGCGTAGCGGCCGAATTGGACAGGCTGCGCGCGCCCGCGATACCCTGCGCGCCGCGCTCGAACGCTTCCATCTGGTGGGTGATGCCGCGCTCGCTGTCGGCGTCCGAGAAGTGGGTCATCAACGTGATCTGGCCCACGCCCTGACAGGCCCGCGCGCGCTCCCACGCGGCGCGGAACTTCTCGGGCAGATAGCCGAGCCGGTTCATGCCGCTGTTCATTTTCAGCTGGATATTGACGGGCTTGGACAGACGCGCCATTTCCAGCATGCGCAATTGCTCGTCCGAATGCAGCGCCGTGGTGAGGCTATAGCGGTCGATCACGTCGATATCCGTCGGCCGGAAAAAGCCCTCGAGCAACAAAATGGGCCCGGCCCAGCCCAATTCACGCAACTTCACGGCTTCTTCGAGGTCGAGCAAACCAAAGCCGTCGGTTGCGCGCAAGCCCGGGAACGCTCGCGCGAGCCCGTGACCGTAGGCGTTGGCCTTGACGACGGCCCATATTTTGGACTTCGGCGCATAACGACGGGCAACTGCGAGGTTATTGGCGAGAGCGGCGGTATGAATCGTGGCTGAGACTGGGCGCGGCATGGGATATTTTCGTAAAGACATTGTCGAATCAGCAGCTTACAGGGTGTTTGCAACGCCCCCGCGATAACCGCGACAATGCGATCAAGGATTCTGCTAGTCGGGATTCGGCTATTTTCGTGATATAAAGCCGTGCGCACAACCCATTTCGAACGGAATAAGCCCGGACGCACACCTCACGGCCGGGGCGGACAGACCGCAGCGAGGAAAGCATCGCATCAGATGAAAAAAGGTTTTTACACCATTATGGCCGCGCAGTTTTTTTCGTCGCTGGCCGACAATGCGCTTCTGATCGCTGCTATTGCACTGCTGAAAGATCTTCACGCCCCGAACTGGATGACGCCGCTGCTCAAGCTGTTTTTTGTGCTGTCGTACGTCGTGCTCGCGGCTTTTGTCGGCGCCTTCGCGGACTCCCGTCCGAAGGGCCGTGTGATGTTCGTGACCAATACGATCAAGGTGGTCGGTTGCCTCACGATGCTGATCGGCGCGCATCCGCTGCTGGCGTACGGCATCGTCGGCTTTGGCGCCGCCGCCTACTCGCCCGCCAAATACGGCATTCTCACCGAGCTGCTGCCGCCTGACCGCCTCGTCGCCGCGAACGGCTGGATTGAAGGCACGACCGTCGGCTCGATCATTCTCGGCACCGTGCTCGGCGGCGCACTGATCAGCCCGCATATTGCATCGCACGTCATCAAGCACACGCCGTCCGCGATCCATACGCCGGCGGAAGCCGCGATGCTCATCATCATCCTGATCTACATCATTGCCGCGCTCTTCAATCTGCGCATTCCCGACACGGGCGCCCGCTATCCGCGCCAGGCGCACGGACCGATCAAGCTCATCACTGATTTCGCCGACTGCTTTGTCGTGCTGTGGCGCGACAAGCTCGGCCAGATTTCGCTCGCCGTCACGACGCTGTTCTGGGGTGCGGGCGCGACGCTGCAATTCATCGTGCTGAAGTGGGCGGAAGTGTCGCTCGGCATGTCGCTGTCGGAAGGCGCGATCCTGCAGGCCGTGGTCGCCGTGGGCGTCGCGGCGGGCGCGATGATCGCCGCCGCGCGCGTGCCGTTGAAGAAGTCGCTGTCGGTGCTGCCCGTCGGCATCATCATGGGCATCGCCGTGATGCTGATGGCTTTCTATACGAAGCATATGTTCCCGTCGCACTGGGGCTTTTACTTCGGCAAGATGCACGTCCCCGGTTATCTGATCTTTGCCTATATCTTCCTGATGATCGTCGGTGCGCTGTCGGGGTTCTTCGTCGTACCGATGAATGCGCTGCTCCAGCATCGCGGGCACGTGCTGCTGTCGGCGGGTCACTCGATCGCCGTGCAGAACTTCAACGAAAATCTCTCCGTACTCATCATGCTGTGCCTGTACGCCGTGCTCGTGTGGCTCGACGTGCCCGTCGCGATCGTGATCGTGCTGTTCGGCACCTTCGTGTGCGTGATGATGTGGCTCGTGATGCGCCGCCATCAGGCGAACCAGCGCGCGTTCGATTCCGTGTCGCTGATCGGCGAAGCCCGGCACTGACGCGGCACTGACACCCGCCGCTGCCGCACCTTCGCTGCGGCCGCGCACCCGTCTTCTTCCAGCGCGTCACGCGCGCTCCGCTTTTCAGGTTCTTCCATGACCCGACCGATTCCCAACGTCCTGACGATTGCCGGCTCCGACTCCGGTGGCGGCGCCGGCATTCAGGCCGATATCAAGGCTTTCTCGGCGCTCGGCGCGTACGGCGCGAGCGTGATCACGGCATTGACGGCGCAGAACACGCGCGGCGTGACGGCCATCCACACGCCCGACCCCGGCTTCGTCACCGCGCAACTGGATGCCGTGTTCGACGACATCCGCATCGACGCGGTGAAGATCGGCATGCTGGCCAATGCGGCCATCGTGCGCGCCGTCGCCGACGCGCTGCGCCGTTACCAGCCGAAGCATGTGGTGCTCGATACCGTGATGATCTCGAAGAGCAATCACGCGCTGCTCGCACCCGAAGCCGTCGACGCCGTGCGCAGCGAACTGCTGCCGCTCGCCGATCTGCTGACGCCGAACCTGCCGGAAGCGGCCGCGCTGCTGGGCACATCGAGCGCGACCGACGAGGCCGCGATGGTCGATCAGGGCGAAGCGCTGCGCAAGCTGGGCGCGCGCGCCGTGCTGATGAAAGGCGGCCACCTCGCCGCCGCCGACAGCCCCGACTGGCTGATCCAGGACAGCGGCACGATGCGTCTCGCCGGTCCGCGCGTGCCCGTCAAGAACACGCACGGCACGGGCTGCTCGCTGTCGTCGGCGATCGCGGCGCTGATTCCGCAGCGCGACGACCTCGCGAGTGCCGTCGCCGATGCGAAAGTCTGGTTGACAGGCGCGCTCGAACAGAGCGGCCGGCTCGACGTCGGTCATGGCGTCGGGCCGGTGCATCATTTCTATCGTTGGTGGTAAAACACAGCCGCTGAGCGCTTTGTCAGCGGCCTGTCTGCTCGCGCGCAAATGCCTGCGCCCGCTCGGGCCAGTCGTCGGGCACGATGAAGCCGCGCGAGCGTTCGGTCCACAGTCCATCGGCGCGCTCGACGAACGCCGCGACCATCGTCGGGCCGGTCTGTTGCGCGAATTGCTGCGCGAGCGCATCCGCTGATACGAAGCCCGACGCGTGACGCCCATCGCGCACGCGCGGCGCGAGCCACTCGAGCCTTGGCAGCAGCATCCATGCATCGGCCTGCGTGGCGGAAAACGACGGCCACTCAGCGCGCGTCGCCCACCAGCCGCGCGCGTGTGTCGGATCGATTTCGATGGGGTCGCGCTCCGCGAGGCCATTCCGATAGAACAGCCAGCCCTTGACGAACATCTGCGGATCCCACGGACCGCGATGTCCGAGTGACGCAAACTCTTCGCGCGCACTGAGCGGCAGTTGATGATCGAGCAGATGCGCGAGCTTCAGATCGAAGCGGTCCTGCAGATTCGGGCCCACGTAGTCGGCCAGTTCGCCGCGGCCGTCGCCTGCGTGCAGATAGCATTTGACGGCCAGTTCCCAATGCAGCCGCCTGCCCGCCTGCGTCTCGACGAGAAAATCGCATTCGCCGAGCGTCACGCCCGCGCGACGCAACGCGACGTTCGCCGCGATCAGGCGAGCCGCCGGACCCTGCTGCAGAAACCATCCGAGCAGGTACTCGGCGTAGCGCCCGAGGCGCGTCAAGCGCGCCGCCGCAATATGCCGATGCAACGCGGCGGGATCGGCGTCCTGCGCTTCGAGCCAGTCCAGCGACGCAGCGACTTCATCGGGCGATTCGAACGGCGTCGCGAGCACGCCGGGTGGCCGTTGCGCGCGCAACAGGTCGGGACTGAACAGCAGCCACGCGATATCGCGCACGGCGGCATCGGCGAGCGCATCGAGCCGGGCCGCTGACGGCGCATCGAACGAAGCGGTCGGCCCGGCGTCTTCACTCATTTCGGCCCTTCTCCTTGCGCGGCTGCGTTGCGCCAGGTGTCGCGGGCGAGGCACAGGTCCTGCCAGGACTTCGCCTTGTCGCCGAGGCTGCGCAGCAGATACGCGGGATGGTAGGTGACGATCACGGGCACACCTTCGTATTCGTGAACGCGTCCGCGCAGCGACGAAATGCTCGCCTCCGTCTTCAGCAGGCTCTGCGCGGCGAAGCGCCCGAGCGCCACGATCAGCTTCGGCTTCACGAGCGCGACCTGGCGTTGCAGATACGGCTCGCAGCGCGCGACTTCGTCCGGTTCCGGATTGCGGTTGCCGGGCGGCCGGCACTTGATCACGTTCGCGATATAGACGTTCGTGCCGCGCGCGAGATCGAGCGATTGCAGCATGTTGTCGAGCAGCTTGCCCGCCTGGCCGACGAACGGCTCGCCCTGCTTGTCCTCGTTCTCGCCGGGCGCTTCGCCGATCAGCATCCAGTCGGCTTCGCGATCGCCGACGCCGAACACCGTGTTGGTGCGCCGCTCGCACAGGCGGCAGCGTTCGCATGCCGATACGCGGGCTTCGAGCGCGGGCCAGTCGAGCGTGTCGATGGCCGGCTGCGCGGGTCTGTCCGCGTTGGCTTCTATCTCCGACGTATGCGACGGCGGTTCGGCGGGAAGGTCGTCGAACCAGGCGAAGTCGTCGTCGGGTGAAGGCGGCGGCGCGTCCGATACGGGCGGCGGAGCGCGGCGGGATTCGGGTGCATGCGCACCTTGTGCTTCGGCCCGCGCGACAGGTTTGATTGCAGGCTCAACGATGTCGCCCGGCATTGCAGCGTCCGATTTCGCTTCGATCGAACCGGTTGCTTGCGCGCGCACCGTTTCGTTGCTTCCGGCCGCGTCCCTATCGGCGCGCGCAACCGGCGCTTCGCTCACCACGGCATCGGCGGCGCTTTCGGGCGCCTGCCCAACCGCCGCGCCCTGCCCGATCCCGCGACGCACCCACATCGGCGCCAGGCCGAGTTCTTCCAATGCGGATTCATGCAGCGCCATCTGCGCCCTCCTTCACGAAACTGAAACGCATGACGATGGCGTCCTCGCGGCTGCGATGACGCGCCGGATAATAGTTCTTACGACGGCCAATCGACGTAAAGCCAAAGCGCTCGTACAGCTTGATCGCGCGATGGTTCGACGGCCGCACTTCGAGCAGCATGCCCGCGAGCTTTTCGCCGTGCGTGACGCGCACGGCTTCGCGCAGCAGCGCGAGCCCCGCGCCCGCATGCTGCGCCACGGGCGCGACACACAGATTCAACAGATGCATTTCATCGACGACGGGCATTAGCACGCAATAGCCGATCAGCGTACCCGTCACGTGCCGCAGGCACATGCCGAAGTAGCCGTTGCGCAGCGAGTCTTCGAAGTTGCCCCGGCTCCATGGAAATTCATAGGCGAGCTTTTCGACGGCAGCGACCTCATCGAGATCACCTTCGGTCATCGGCGACATGTAGCGGTCCGCCAGCAACACACCGCTCATCGCGTGCCCTCGTCGTGCGCGGCTTGGGCCGATTGACCCGTTTTACCCGACTTACCCGTTTTACTGGCCTGGGGCTCGTTGCCCGGCTGTCCCGTCAGCGCTGCCGCTGCCTGCACTTGCGCAGCCTTCGCGGCCATGCGCTCTTCCGTGGTCTGCGCGACCTTGTCGCGGATGTACTCCGGCGCGGCCTGGTCGGCGGGCAGCGTGCGCCCGGCGCGGAACGCCCGCAGCGCGGCGAACGCAACCGGCAATGCGTGCGGCACGGCGTCCCGATCAACGCTGCGCGCCGCCGACGCCGCCTTAAGACGCTCGCCAAAGGCGGCTGCGGCATTGCCCGCGAGCGTGAACGGCTGATCCGGCAATGCGAGCGCATCCGGCGCGCCAAGCGACGCGGGATGCACCGTGCGCCATTCGCCCGCGCCGTCGTCCCACGCGTAGTCCGCCCAATAGACCTCGTCCATGCGGGCGTCGAGCGCGGCGAGCACGCGCGTCGCCGACGGATCGCGCAGCCGTACGCTTTCGGCGCACGCGAGCAGCGTACCGATCGGCACCACCGGGCAATTCAGGCCGAACGCGAGACCCTGCGCGACGCCCGTCGCGGTGCGCAAACCCGTGAACGAGCCGGGACCGGAGCCGAACGCAATCGCGTCGCAGTCTGCGAGCGCGAGACCCGCTTCGTCGAACAGTTCGCGAATGGCAGGCAGAAGCCGCGTGCTGGAGACGGCGCCCGTCGCTTCGTGACGCGTCCACACGCGCGGTGCGGGCGCAGGCGCGTCCGCATCGGCCGATGACGTATCGTCGGCGGATTCGGCGGACAGGAGTGCGACCGAGCAGAATTCGGTCGAAGTATCGAGGGCAAGCAGCACGATTTTCGTCATGACCGCTATTGTAATGCGGCACCCTGCATCGCCGGATGCGAACAAAACCCTGCGCGTGCTCAACAGCCGCGCGCGGCGTTTGGAAGAATCGCTCCAGCCTCCCGGGGCCGCGCGCCGCGCATCGCTTGTTATGATCGACGCCCTATCTCGAATAAAGCATGGAGAATCTGATGAGCGACGCGGACGGTCTCTTCGCCAAGGCACAGGAAGACGTGAAGCAACTGCCGGAGCGTCCGGGCAATCTCACGCTGCTGCGCCTGTACGCGCTCTTCAAGCAGGCCACCGAAGGCGACGTGCACGGCGACAAGCCCGGCTTCACGGATATCGTCGGCAAGTACAAGTACGATGCGTGGGCCGCGCTGCAAGGCACGCCGCAGGAAACAGCGCGTCAGCAATATGTCGAGCTGGTCGAATCGCTGAAAAACGGTACGGCGGCCTGATACGAAACGCGTTGAAGGCGCGGCTAAGCTTTCATTCTTCTCACGAATTAGCCCCTTTAATTCGGAAAGTTCTTAATGGTGGCGCGGTGCAGCAAAAATCGGTATAATGCTGGCTGCGCTTCACCGCTTATGTCCGGCATGGTCCGGCGACGCTGCGGAAAAGCGTCTCGTAGCGTTTTGCTCCAATCCAGTTTAGAACCTGTCCCCTCCTGCATGGCCCTACGGGCCGTCAAGTCCAGGCTGGCGGCACGCCAATTCCGGCATGTCGCATTCGATACAGCTTCTAACGAGAAACTCGCCTTCATTGTTGCGAGTTGCCCCCGTTTTTCGATTTGCTCGCTGCTTTTTTGCTCGCTGAATCCGACGACTTGGGTATGCCGATTGGCGCCGACGTGTTACTTCCCATGTTTCAAGGATTCTCATGACTTCGAGCAATACCACCAGCCCGCTGAACGCCATCGCCGAACAAGCCCTCGGTCTCGACACGCCGGAAACGGCCGTGCAAGCCGTTGAAGCTGAAGGCCCGACGTTCGCTGAGCTGGGTCTGTCGGCGGATATCGTCTCCGCGCTGACGGCTGCCGGCTACAAGACGCCGACGCCCGTCCAGCAGCGCGCCATCCCCGCCGGCATTGCGGGCCGCGATCTGCTGGTGTCGAGCCCGACGGGTTCGGGCAAGACGGCGGCGTTCATGCTGCCCGCCATCGAGCGTTTCGCGCAGCTTCAGATAACCCTCGCCAGCCAACCGCGTGAATCGCGCGAAAGCAACGCAGCGGGTGGCCGTGGCCGCCGTCCGATGCCCGTCGCGCGTCCCAGCCTGCTGGTCCTCACGCCGACTCGCGAACTCGCGATGCAGGTGACGACGGCAGCGTCCACGTACGGCAAGCACCTGAAGCGCCTGCGTACGGTCAGCATTCTCGGCGGTGTTGCGTATGGCCAGCAGCTGATGCTGCTGGCGAAGAACCCCGAAATCCTGGTCGCCACGCCGGGCCGTCTGCTCGACCATCTGGAGCGCGGCCGTATCGACCTGTCGCAACTGCAGATGCTGGTGCTCGACGAAGCCGACCGCATGCTCGACATGGGCTTCATCGACGACATCGAGACGATCGTCGCCGCGACGCCCGCCACGCGTCAAACGATGCTGTTCTCGGCCACGCTCGACGGCAAGATCGGTTCGCTGACGGGCCGTCTGCTGAAGGATCCGGAGCGTATCGAGATCGTCCAGCGTATGGAACAGCGCACCAACATCGCGCAAACGGTGCATTACGTCGACGACCGCGATCATAAGGATCGCCTGCTCGACCATCTTCTGCGCGCCGACGGCCTCGACCAGGCGATCGTCTTCACGGCAACCAAGAGCGACGCCGACTCGCTGGCTGGCCGTCTGGCCGACGCCGGTTTCGAATCGGCTGCGCTGCACGGCGACCTGCCGCAAGGCGCGCGTAACCGCACGATCCGTGCGCTGCGCGAGCGCCGCGTGCGCGTGCTGGTCGCAACGGACGTCGCCGCTCGCGGTATCGACATTCCCGGCATCACGCACGTGTTCAACTACGATCTGCCGAAGTTCGCCGAAGACTACGTGCACCGTATCGGCCGTACGGGCCGCGCGGGCCGCTCGGGCATCGCGGTGAGCCTCGTGCATCACGCCGAACAGGGCGCGCTGAAGCGCATCGAGCGTTTCGTGCGTTCGCCCCTGCCTGTCAACGTTGTGGAAGGCTTCGAGCCGCGCAAGTCACCGCCGGCTAACGGTCGCGGCGGTTTCGGCGGCGGCCGTGGCCGTCCGGGCGGCGGCAATGGCGGCCGACGCTTCGGCAGCGGCGGCGGCAAGCCGGGCTATGGTGGTTCGCGTGACGGCAACGGCGGCGGCAATGGCGGCGGCTACGGCGCGCCGCGCGAAGCCGGCAGCGGCGGTGGTCGCAGCTGGGGCAACAACAAGCCGGCGGGCGGTTCGCGTGAAGGCGGCTTCGGCGGTGGCAACCGCGAAGGCGGTTATCGTGGCGGCAATCGCGAAGGCGGTTTCTCGCGCGACGGTGGTTTCGGTGCTCGCCGCAACGACGGCCCGCGCAACACGCGCCGCGGCGACTAAATGTCGCGCAGGCGCCTCACACGGCGCCTGACTCATGCGGGCAGATCCGCCGCATCCCGAAAAACCGACGCTCCGGCGTCGGTTTTTTTTCGCCCCCACCGCCATTTCACGATGCGAAAAATTTTTTTGCGTCGTAAAAAATCGTGTTGCACGGCACAACAGGCGCTGTTGCAACATGGAAAATTACATTTCTCATTGCGAAACGAGCCGTATAACTCGTTGAAAAATATAATGTAAAAATCGCCGAAAAAGCCTTGATGGTGTCTGTTCCGCCCAACGCCTTGCGCCTAGACTCTTATATAAGACTTCACGAAACGAAACGCCTTCGGCGGTCTCGCTTCGCGGAGGTCACGAGTCCACCGAACCCTCTTACAAGGCAAAAGGAGCACACCATGACGCGCAACGACCAGGCAAAGCAGCTTCAACAACAATGGGAAACGGACAGCCGCTGGAAGGGCATCAAGCGCAGCTTTACTGCGGAAGACGTCGTTCGCCTGCGTGGCTCGCTGCAAGCCGAGCACACGATCGCCCGCCACGGTGCCGAGAAGCTGTGGAATGACATGCACGAACAGCCGTTCGTCAACGCGCTCGGTGCGCTGACGGGCAATCAGGCGATGCAGCAGGTCAAGGCCGGCCTGAAGGCGATCTATCTGTCGGGCTGGCAGGTTGCTGGCGATGCCAACGTAGCGGGCGAAATGTATCCCGACCAGTCGCTGTATCCGGCGAACTCGGTGCCGCTCGTCGTGAAGCGCATCAACAACACGCTCACGCGCGCTGACCAGATCCAATGGTCGGAAGGCAAGAATCCCGGCGACGAAGGTTATATCGATTACTTCGCGCCGATCGTCGCGGACGCGGAAGCCGGTTTCGGCGGCGTGCTGAACGCGTTCGAGCTGATGAAGGCGATGATCGAAGCGGGCGCGGCGGGCGTGCACTTCGAAGACCAGCTGGCGTCCGTCAAGAAGTGCGGCCACATGGGCGGCAAGGTGCTCGTGCCGACGCGCGAAAACGTCGCGAAGCTGACGGCCGCGCGCCTGGCCGCCGACGTGTGCGGCGTGCCGACCGTGCTGATCGCCCGCACCGACGCGGAAGCCGCTGATCTGATCACGTCGGACGTCGATGACAACGACAAGCCGTTCCTCACAGGCGAGCGCACGGTGGAAGGTTTCTACCGCACGAAGCCGGGCCTCGACCAGGCTGTGTCGCGCGGTCTCGCGTATGCGCCGTACGCCGATCTGATCTGGTGCGAGACGGGCAAGCCGGATCTCGAATACGCGAAGAAATTCGCCGAAGCGATTCACAAGGAATTCCCGGGCAAGATGCTGTCGTACAACTGCTCGCCGTCGTTCAACTGGAAGAAGAACCTCGACGACGCGACGATCGCCAAGTTCCAGAAGGAACTCGGCGCGATGGGCTACAAGTTCCAGTTCATCACGCTCGCCGGCTTCCACGCGCTGAACTACTCGATGTTCAACCTCGCGCACGGCTACGCGCGCCAGCAGATGAGTGCGTTCGTCGAACTGCAGCAGGCCGAGTTCGCCGCTGCCGAAAAGGGCTTCACGGCCGTGAAGCACCAGCGCGAAGTCGGTACGGGCTACTTCGACGCCGTCACGCAGACCGTTGAGCGCGATGCGTCGACGACGGCCCTGCACGGCTCGACGGAAGACGAACAGTTCTTCGACAACAAGAAGGTCGCCTGAAACGTCTGACGTCGTCCGACGTCGGCGAATTCAGCGGCGGGAAGATACGCGCCTCTCACTCGCAGCACCATGAAAAACGGCCCCGCAGAGGGCCGGTTTCCATCACTTCCAGGGAGGAAGGTCGGGCGGTCTGTCCATGACGCCCGATATGAATGAGACGAACCTGAGAGAGACCTTAAAAGACACACTCGACGGCAAGCCACATCGGGCTTCTGCTGTAACAAATCGCGCGCTGGCTATCCGCCGGCGCGCGTTTTTTTAGACACACCGGGTGAAGACCCGGCATCCGCAAAGAACGCGGCCGAAACCGCCTATCACCGATAGACGATCACCGGAATTTTCGTATGCGTGAGCACGCGCTGCGTCTCGCTGCCGATCAGCAGACTGCCGAGGCCACGCCGCCCATGCGACGCCATGAAGATCACGTCACAACCGCCCGACTCGGCCGCTTCGATGATGCCCAGATACGGCGACGGATGCACGCTCGTCTGGCTCGTGCATTCGACACCCGCGCCGCGCGCGGCCTCCTCGACTTCCTGCAGATGCTGGCGCGCCTCGCGCTCGCTGCGGTCCTGGAAGTCCACGGGCGGCTCGATCACGACTTCGGAAAACGGCGAGTACGGATATTGCGGCAGGCACGCGTACGCAGTCACGCGCGCGCCGACGGCCTGGGCGAGATCGATTGCGCCGTCGATCGCCTTCTTCGACAGGTCCGAACCATCCGTCGGAACGAGGATGTGCTTGAACATGGTGCCCTCCGTCGTCGACTGCAGGTGTGGAATGCGCGCACATGCCATTCGCGGCCTCGCAACCTGGCGAGCAGGAACGCGAATGCCCGCATGCGCGTGCAACCGCCTGCGCCGCAGCGGTCGCGATGCCGCGCGGCGGGCTGTCAGAACGATTGTAGTGCGCCGAAAAGTCGCGCAAGCGGCGCGTGCGGGCATGTCCGCATATCGGAAACCCGCGCGCGATCCGGACTTCGCAGCTCGGCGCGCGCCGCGCTCAGCCCCAATATGCGGGATTGCCGTACGTATGCTTGAGGAAATCGAGATAAAGACGCACGCGCAACGGCAGATGCCGCCGCTGGGGAAACACCGCGTGAATGCCGATGGGCGGCGCGGCGAAATCGTCGAGCACGCTGACAAGGCGCCCCGCCGCGATATCCATGCCGACTTCCCACCACGAGCGCCACGCGAGCCCATGGCCTTCCAGACACCATTCGTGGAGCACCGCACCGTCCGAGCATTCCATCGTGCCCGACACCTTGATCGTGACGACATTGTCGCCCTGCTGGAACACCCAGCCGCGCTGCTGGTTCGCGCTTGCGCCGAGTGCGAGACAGTTGTGATGCGCGAGATCGGCGAGTGTCTGCGGTGCCGGGCGGTGTGCAAGGTAAGTCGGCGATGCGACGCATACGCGCTTGTTCTCACCGAGTCTCAACGAGACCAGCGACGAATCAGGCAATTCACCAAGCCGTATCGCGCAGTCGAACCCTTCGTTAACGAGATCGACCATGCGATCGGACAGATCGAGAGAGATCGATACGTCGGGATGCGCGACGGTGAACGCGGGCACCAGCGGCGCGACGTGCCGTCGCCCGAATCCTGCGGGCGCCGACAAGCGCAGATGGCCGCTCGCCTTCACGCCGCCCGCCGACACGCTCGCCTCGGCGTTCTGCATGTCGTGAATGATGCGCTGACAGTCTTCCAGAAACGCCGAGCCTTCGTAGGTCAGCGTGATGCGGCGCGTGGTGCGCACGAGCAGCTTGACGCCGAGCCGCTCCTCGAGCGCGTCGATGCGGCGTCCGATGATCGCGGGCGCGACGCCTTCGGACTGCGCCGCCGCCGACAGGCTGCCGCGCGCCGCGACGGTCACGAAAGTCTCGATCTGTTTGAAGCGGTCCACGGCGGATGATGGCGCGTCGATCGCGCACGAATAAGAGGTCGCGTCAGATTAGGTTGATGAAAGTAAAAGATCAAGTGATCTTTAGAGTCTTTTTTAGCACAAGCCGTCACGAATAGAATCGATCCTGACCTCTGATGGAGCGCACGGCAATGTCGGCCACAACGACACTCTTCCCCAAGGCAGTGATTTTCGACGCATACGGCACGCTGTTCGACGTGCATTCCGTCGTCGCTGCCGCGGAGCAGATGTTTCCGGGCCACGGCGATGCGCTTTCGCAGTTGTGGCGGCAAAAACAGATCGAATACACGCAGCTGCGCACGGCCTCCGATCCCGCCGGTGCGCGCTACGAGCCATTCTGGAACATCACGCTCGACGCGCTGCGTTTCTCCGCGCGCAAGCTCGGCCTCGCGTTGAACGCGGCCGGCGAAAAACGCCTGATGGACGAATACGCATGTCTGTCCGCGTTTCCCGATGTGCTGCCCGCGTTGCGCCAATTGCGCGACGTGCGTACAGCGGGGCGCAACGAGCCGATCGGTCTCGCGATCCTGTCGAACGGCAATCCGCAGATGCTCGACATCGCGGTGAAGAGTGCGGGCATGTCCGGACTGTTCGATCACGTGCTGTCGGTGGACGCCGTGCGCGCGTTCAAGCCGGCACCCGCGACCTATGCGCTCGGCACGCAGGCGTTCGGCGCGGCCGCGCGCGAGATCGTGTTCGTGTCGTCGAACGGCTGGGACGCGAGCGGCGCGAACTGGTTCGGCTACACCGTGTTCTGGCTCAACCGCCTGGGCGCGCCCGCCGAAGAACTCGGCGTCACGCCGCACGGCACAGGCAGGAGCATGAGCGATTTGATGACGTTTATCGAACACCGGACGTCGTCCGGAAAACCAGCGAAACGGGAAACAAGCAGCCGCACGCGCCACAGCCCTGACGCATGACGGCTTCGAACCCGGCGACGCATTGCAATTGCATCACCACGCATTTTTGAAACTGACCGACCAAGGAGAAATCATGGCGAACACGTTGTCGCTCCCGCAGGGCATGACCATCACCGGCGACATCAAGCCCGGCTTCGAAGCGATTCTGACGCCGCAAGCGCTCGAACTCGTCGCCAGCCTGCACCGGACGTTCGAGCCGCGTCGCCAGAAACTGCTGAAAGCGCGCACTGAACGTGCGCAACGTCTCGACGCGGGCGAGCGCCCGGATTTTCTCGCCGAAACGAAGAGCATCCGCGAAGGCGACTGGACGATCGCCCCGCTGCCGCAGGATCTGCAATGCCGCCGCGTCGAGATCACGGGTCCCGTCGATCGCAAGATGATCATCAACGCGCTGAACTCGGGCGCGGATTCGTACATGACCGACTTCGAGGATTCGAATGCGCCGAGCTGGGACAACCAGATCACCGGCCATATCAATCTGAAGGAAGCGGTGCGCCGCACGATCTCGCTGGAGCAGAACGGCAAGTCGTACACGCTGAACGACAAAATTGCGACGCTGATCGTGCGTCCGCGCGGCTGGCATCTCGACGAGAAACATGTGAGCGTCGATGGCCAGCGCGTGTCGGGCGGCATCTTCGACTTCGCGCTGTTCCTGCATCACAACGCGAAGGAGCAACTGTCACACGGCACGGGCCCCTACTTCTATCTGCCGAAGCTGGAGAGCCATCTCGAAGCGCGTCTGTGGAACGACATCTTCGTCGCCGCGCAGGAAGCCGTGGATGTGCCGCGCGGCACGATTCGCGCGACCGTGCTGATCGAAACGATCCTGGCTGCGTTCGAAATGGATGAGATCCTGTACGAATTGCGTGAACACAGCTCCGGGCTGAACGCTGGGCGTTGGGACTACATCTTCTCGGCGATCAAGAAGTTCAAGAACGACAAGGACTTCTGTTTGGCCGACCGTTCGCAGATCACGATGACGGTGCCGTTCATGCGTGCGTACGCGTTGCAACTTCTGAAGACGTGCCACCGCCGCAACGCGCCTGCCATCGGCGGCATGAGCGCGCTGATTCCGATCAAGGGCGATGCGGCCGCGAACGACAAGGCAATGGCAGGCGTGCGCTCGGACAAGGCGCGCGACGCGACGGACGGCTACGACGGCGGCTGGGTCGCGCACCCGGGACTCGTGCCCATCGCGATGGAAGAGTTCGTGAAGGTGCTCGGCGACAAGCCAAACCAGATCGGCAAGCAACGCGTCGATGTGCAGGTGACGGGCAAGGATCTGCTCGACTTCCGTCCCGAAGCGCCCATCACCGAGGCAGGATTGCGCAACAACATCAACGTCGGCATTCACTACCTCGGCTCGTGGCTCGCGGGCAATGGCTGCGTCCCAATTCACAACCTGATGGAAGACGCGGCAACGGCGGAAATCTCGCGCTCGCAAGTGTGGCAGTGGATTCGCTCGCCGAAGGGCAAGCTCGACGATGGCCGCAAGGTAACGGCCGAACTCGTGCGCGACCTGACGGCACAGGAACTGGACAAGGTGAAGGCCGCGATTACCGGCGATACAAAACCGTACAATCGCGCCGCAAAGATCTTTAGCGACATGTCGACGTCGGAGAATTTCACCGAGTTCCTGACGCTGCCGCTTTACGAAGAACTCTGAGCAACACAACTGCTCGATGGTTGACCGACCGGGATGGCCTGGCGGGCGTCATGCCTGCTGGGCCATTCTTTTTTCGACTGCGTTTTGCCGATTGCGGCGCTGGCCTCAGCGCCCGTTCGAACGCCGGTGCTCGACCCAATCGCCACTGCGTATCTCAGGCAGCCCTTTGACAGCGTCCCGCTGCACGGGATAGTAACGGCACGTGACGGGCGTGCCTTCGACATCGACGGTCACTTCACGCGGCATGAACAGACCCTCGATGCCCGGATACACCTGCTCGATCTCATCGAGCACGGCGACGAGCTCGTCGTCGATCGCGTAGACGTCGCCGCGCACGTGAACGCCGGCGGCGTCGGGCACGAGGCCCGGGTAGGCGCCGAAATCGAACAGACGGCCCCGCAAGGTGGCCGAACCGACCAGCGTCGGCGAAGCGATATCGTTGCGCGCCGCCGCGGCGCCGATGTCATTGATCTCACCAGCACGCAAGGTGCCATATACAAAGACGTTTTGCATCAGTTCACTACCCTCCTTCCAGACAACATCCATTCATCACTTGAGGCTTTACAGGAGCGGCGCGCTCGCCACCAGCACGCCGTCGCTGTCCGCATACACCCATTCGCCCGGCCGCACGGCCGAGCCGGGCAAACGCACGGGCACATCGCGCTCTCCGCCGCCGCGCTTCTCGCTGCGCTGCGGATGGGTCGCGAGCGCGACGACACCAATGTTGCATTCGTTCAGTTCCAGCACGTCGCGCACGCAACCGAACACGACGAGGCCCGCCCAGCCATTTTTCTCGCCAAGCTTGCCCAGATTGCCGCCGACCAGCGCGCAACGCAGACTGCCGCCGCCGTCGATCACCAGCACACGGCCCGCGCCTTTTTCTTCGAGCGTCGCGCGCACCAGCGTGTTGTCTTCGAACACCTTGAGCGTGACAGCCTCGCCGCCAAAACATGACGCGCGCCCGAAACGGCTGAATACAGGATCGAGCACGCGCAACGTACCTGCGGCGAGCTGATCTTCGTGCGCGTCGCACAAGTCGGCTGTGGCAAAGTTCATGAGCTTCTCCCGTCGGCGAAAGGAATCCGGTGCATTATGCCGCGCCATTTCTTCGATGTCGCATCGTCCATTCGGCCAATGTTCGGATCACCTGCGCGACCCTACAATGACAATCGTCATGCGGCAGATTCGCTGCCGCCCACTCCGTTACGCCATGACTGAAGCTGCCCGCTCAACTACCCGCTCGACGCCGTCCGCATCGAAAGCGTCTGCCGAAATGTCGACGCGCGTCGATTTCGCCGACATTCCGCCGGAGTTCGCGCCCACGCCGACGCATCCTATCCGCGTGCGCTCGCGGCCCATGCCCGCTGGCGTACGCATCGCGCGGCACACGCACGCGTGGGCGCAAGTCGCGTATGCGTCGCGCGGCGTACTGCGGGTGGGCACGTTCGGCACGACGTGGATGGTGCCGCCGTCACGCGCAATCTGGGTGCCGCCGTATGTGCTGCATGAAGTGACCATCGTCGAAGAGGCGTTTCTGCGAACGCTATACGTTAACGAGACAGTCGTGCCGCCGGGACTGGACGCGTGCCGGGTGGTCGAAGTGTCGGGGCTGCTGCGCGAGGTCATTGCCTCGCTGGACACGCCCGGCTTGCCACCTGACCGCGAACGCCTGCTCGGCTCGCTGGCACTCGACGAAATCACCCGGTCGCAGCCTTTGCCGCTGTCCGTGCCGATGCCGACGGAAAAACGTCTACGTGCATTGTGTGAGGCGGTGCTTGCCGATCCCTCGAATACGGATTCACTGGAGCGATGGGCGTCGACGGTCGGCGCGAGCACGCGCACGATCGCGCGGCTTTTTCGTCAGGAACTTGGGGTGAGCTTTTCGCAATGGCGTCAGCAAGCCGTGCTGGCCCGCGCGATCCCCTTACTCAGTCAGGGGCGGCCGCTGTCGCATGTCGCGCGGGAGCTGGGTTACCAGAGTCAGAGTGCGTTTTCCGCGATGTTCCGGCGCGCGTTTGGCGAAAGTCCGCGGGCATTCATGGTGCGGGGCCCGGAGCATAGGCGTGACGAACGGGACCGGGACGAAGACGACGATCAGGACGATCAGAGTTGATGAAACGGGCTGCCGCCACGAACGGGAACACGCAGTCGATGCGCTCGCAACGTCCTCAGACGCGCCGGGCCATATGCCGGATCGAGCCGAGCTGTGCGAGTCGCGGGCCGGAGAGCCGGTAGCCCATCCGTTGATAGAGACGTGCCGCAGGATTGTCGACGAATACGCGCAGTTGCAGTTCGGAGAGACCGCGCGCCCGCGCCCAACGGTGCGACGTATTCAGCAGATACGTGCCCGCGCCGCGCCGCCGATGTCCCTCGGCGATCTGCACGTCGCGGATATGCAGCGAGTCGCCTTCTTCGGTGATGCGCAACACGCCGATCCGTTCGCCGTCCGCTTCGAGAATGAAATTTTCCGACTCGCGCCAGCTCGCGAGAAACAGGTCGCTGCGCCACACGAGATGGTGCCGGCGGTAGTAGCCGCCCATGTTGCTGCGCGTCAGCGCCTCGGCGAACGAGAAGTCGTCCATGCTGGCCTTGCGCAAATGGAAGGGAGATGGATCGTCAGTCGGGTCGAGCATCGTGCAAGGACGAAAGAGTCGGTCCGCTCAACGTTAAGACACGCGGACCGCGCTGGCAATGGCTGTTTGCCCCACAGTGAAGCAAGCGGCATCCCGGATGCCTTTGCAAGCTGTGTCGAATGGCAAGCGAAAAAACAAAAAGCCCGCTGACAACTCAGCGGGCTTCCTATTTCTGGCGGAGCGGACGGGACTCGAACCCGCGACCCCCGGCGTGACAGGCCGGTATTCTAACCAACTGAACTACCGCTCCAATCTTGCTACCTGACTTGCGAGCGTCAGTTATTTCTCGCAAGCGCATTACCTGAATTTCAAGTAACGCCAGTATTCTGGCGTCCCCTAGGGGATTCGAACCCCTGTACTCACCGTGAAAGGGTGATGTCCTAGGCCTCTAGACGAAGGGGACAACGTACTTCACATGCTACTGCTTATACCTTTAATGAAAAAGCCCGCTCACCGAACGGGCTTAATCTGGCGGAGTGGACGGGACTCGAACCCGCGACCCCCGGCGTGACAGGCCGGTATTCTAACCGACTGAACTACCACTCCAGTCTTGCTACCTGACTTGCGAGCGTCGGTTATTTCTCGCAAGCGCATTACTTGAATCTCAAGCAACGCCAGTATTTGGCGTCCCCTAGGGGATTCGAACCCCTGTACTCACCGTGAAAGGGTGATGTCCTAGGCCTCTAGACGAAGGGGACATAATCTTTTCAGATCTGTCTCGTTCTTGCTGCTAACTTCATTCATCAGCAGCGAAGACCGCAATTCTAACTGCTTTACTACCGTTTGTGAAGTCTTTTTTCTACAACTTCCAGCTAACCGGAAGACTTCACTCTGCTCTGATGGTGGAGGTAAGCGGGATCGAACCGCTGACCTCTTGCATGCCATGCAAGCGCTCTCCCAGCTGAGCTATACCCCCTTGCAGAACAGAAGCGAGATTGTAGTGAGCAATTTTCGCTTTGTAAATACCTCTTAAGTCGCTTTCTACAATTTTTTTGCGAGGCCGCGCAACGATGCCCGGCGACCTCGCTTCGCCTGCTCAGGCAAGCCCCTTTTCGATGCGGCTCACGGCCACGTCGCGACCGAACAGCATCAGCACGCTATCGATGGAAGGCGTATGCGTCGTGCCCGCCACCAGCAAACGCACGGGCATCGCGAGTTGCGGCATCTTCAGTTTGTGCGTGCCGAGCGTCGCCTTCAACGCGGCGGCGATACCCTCCTTCGTCCACTCGCAGGTCTTCAATGCCGTAGCGAGATCGGCGAGCGCCGGACGCACGACATCCGTCACATGCTGTGCGAGCGCGTCGGTATCCGGATTCGGACCGCGATAGAACATCGCGGCGCTGTCCACAATTTCCTTCACCGTCGACGCGCGATCCTTCATCAGCCCGATCACCGCCACCAGATCCGCGCCCGTCGCGAGCGTCGCTTCGTCGATGCCGAGCGCCGCGAAGAACGGCTTGCTCAGATCAGCGAGACGCGCGTTGTCCGCTTCCTTGATGTAATGGTTGTTCAGCCAGCTCAGCTTGTTGTGGTCATACTGCGCCGGCGACTTGCCCAGGTGATCGAGATCGAACCATTCGATCAGTTGCTCGCGCGAGAAAATCTCCGCATCGCCATGCGACCAGCCCAGACGCGCGAGATAGTTCAGCACCGCTTCCGGCAGATAGCCGGCGTCGCGATAACCCATCACGCTCATCGCGCCATGCCGCTTGCTCATCTTCTCGCCCTGCTCGTTCAGCACGGTCGGCAGGTGCGCATAGACGGGCGGCTCGGCGCCAAGCGCGCGCAGGATATTGATCTGGCGCGGCGTGTTGTTGACGTGGTCGTCGCCGCGAATCACATGCGTGATCTTCATGTCGAGATCGTCGACGACCACGCAGAAGTTATAGGTTGGCGTGCCGTCCGGGCGCGCAATCACGAGATCGTCGAGTTCTTCGTTCGAGATTTCGACGCGGCCCTTCACGGCATCGTCCCACGCGACCACGCCCGTCAGCGGATTACGGAAACGCAGCACGGGTTCCACGCCGGCGGGGGGCGTCGGCAGCACCTTGCCCGGCTCGGGGCGCCACGTGCCGTCATAGCGCGGCTTTTCGCCCGCGGCGCGCTGGCGCTCGCGCAACGCGTCGAGTTCTTCCGTCGACATGTAGCACGGATACACGAGCCCCTGCTCCTGCATCTGCTGCAGCACCTCGCGATAACGGTCCATGCGCTGCATCTGGTAGAACGGACCTTCGTCGTAGTCGAGGCCGAGCCATTGCATGCCTTCGAGGATCGCGTCGACGGATTGCTCGGTCGAGCGTTCGACGTCGGTGTCTTCGATACGCAGCACGAACACGCCCTTCGTTTTGCGCGCGAACGCCCACGGATACAGCGCAGAGCGAATGTTGCCGAGGTGAATGAAGCCGGTGGGGCTCGGTGCGAAGCGGGTGCGAACGGGAGTGGTCATGTGCGGTAACTCGGAGGCAGACGCCTGCGCCGGCGAACATCGAAGCCAGGCGTGGCAACGGAAACGGATCGCGCCCGGCGACGGTGACAACGCCTGCCGACGGCGCGAACGCGATTGAAAAAGAGAGACGAATTATACCCGTCGAATACTGACAGCATGGGTTTGCAGGCGCGTCCGGCAGCGCGCCGGAAGGCATAAGCCGAAACATCGGACAGCGGACGTCGTCAGTACCCGATACTGACAACTGCACCTGTAGACGGTTTCCTCAACCGATTGTCGCCGTGTGTCCGCTTTGCATTATGATGTGCGCGCGCTGCCATCCGGCTCCCGGCAGGCTCCATGCAGCGCGCGAGGATCGCCGCCAGCGATCGCTTTTGCATGACACGCGGCACGACACTTTCGCATGGACGTCGGCGCCGTCGCTGGAGAATTCGTTGAAACCGTCATCGCCACGCTTGTCCCGCCGCACGTTCTCGATTGCCGCGGCCTCCGCTGTTCTCTCCGCCTGCGCGTCGACGGGCAGCAAGCCCGACACTGTCACGCCCACGCCCAACACCGCGTCCATCCCGCCGACGCCCCCCGTCAAGCCAGAACGGCCGCTGCGCATCGGGCTCGCGCTTGGCGGCGGCGCGGCGCGCGGCTTTGCGCATATCGGCGTGATCAAGGCACTGGAGGCGCGCAACATCCAGATCGATCTGGTGTGCGGGACGAGCGCCGGATCGGTGGTCGGCGCGCTGTATGCGTCAGGGCTGAACGGTTTCGCGCTCAACAAGCTCGCGCTGACCATGGACGAAGCGTCGATCAGCGACTGGGCGATGCCCTTTCGCACGCGCGGCCTTCTGCAAGGCGTCGCGCTGCAGAACTACCTGAACAAGACGCTCGACAATCGCCCGATCGAGAAAATGGCGAAGCCGCTCGGCGTCGTCGCAACGGATCTGAAAACGGGCCAGCCGATTCTTTTCCAGCGCGGCAACACGGGCATTGCGGTGCGCGCGTCGTCGAGCGTGCCGTCGGTGTTCGAGCCGGTGAAGATCGGCGGACATGAATACGTCGACGGCGGCCTCGTCAGCCCGGTGCCGGCGTCGTTCGCGCGCAAGATGGGCGCGGACTTCGTGATCGCCGTCGATATTTCCGCGCGACCCGAAATAGCGCTTACCGAAAGCTCGTTCGACGTGCTGATGCAGACGTTTACGATCATGGGTCAGACGATCAAGGCATACGAGCTCGACAAATACGCCGACGTCGTGATCCGTCCGAATCTGAACGCGATGAGCGGCACCGACTTCGGACAACGCAATGCGGCGATTCTGGCGGGCGAGGAAGCCGCCGCGCGCATCGCGCCCGAACTGCTGCGCAAACTGGCGGCGGCGCGCGCAACGGCCTGACCGGCGGCGGCGTCACGCCGCGTGTCGGGCGCACCAAAGCAAAAGGCCCGTTTCGAATGAAGCGGGCCTTTCGTTTGAAACCAGTCAACCGACGATCGTCTTAATTGTTGCCACCGATCGTCGCGCTCACGCGCTGGCGCAGTTCCTGCTGCTGCGGCACCGTCGATTCGATACGACGCGCGCCCGTGAAGCGCTTTTCCCAGTAACCGTCATCCATGTCGTCGACGCGGATCGTGCTGCCTGTAGAAGGCGAATGCACGAACTTGTTGTCGCCGATGTAGATGCCGACGTGCGAGAACGTACGGCGCATCGTGTTGAAAAACACGAGATCGCCCGGCTTCAGGTCGGAAACCCGAACCTTCTCGCCGACACGGCTCATTTCTTCCGCGCGGCGCGGCAGTGCCATGCCCAGCGTGTCCTGGAACACGTAGCGCACGAAGCCGCTGCAATCGAGGCCGGAATCCGGCGTATCGCCGCCCCAGCGGTAGCGCACGCCGATCATGTTGAGGGCGCCGACCACCACATCACCCGCCTTGCCGGCCATGCCGGACAAAAACGAACGAGCGCCGCTCTCGGAATTCGAGGCAGCGCTTTGCATGCTTTGTGTGGTGGAGGACACTGAACTCGACCCGGAAGAGGTCGAAAATGAGGCATTCTGGTTAAAGCTGCTTACTTCATCGGCGAAAGCGCCGGGAGCTGCGGCCATCAGTACGCCAATGAACATCCCGGCGACGACGCGCGTGCAAGCCTGGGTTAGGTTTTGGTGCTGCATTGGTCTGGTGGTTGGTCTTGGTTAGGGCTGGGTGCGGCGGTAGTTTTTGCCTGAAAATCAACAGGCTAGGAAAAAAGTTTGGTCGATACTAGCCAGTAAGTATTCCAATGTCAAAACAAATAGAAAAAAACAATGACTCGCCGCACCCAATTGGTGAATGTCAAGTCGTCAAGGCCGCTTTCAACAGCTTACGTGTGTAAGGATGGGTCGGTTCCGCAAAGATCCGCTCGACCTCACCCGTCTCCACGATCGCCCCGTTCTGCATGACGGCAACGCGATGCGCCATGGCGCCGATCACGGCCAGATCGTGGCTGATGAACACAAATCCCAAGTTGTATTTGCGTTGCAAACCCGCGAGCAGCTTCAACACCTGTTGCTGGATCGATACGTCTAGCGCGCTGGTCGGTTCGTCGAGAATCAGGATGCGTGGTTCCAGCACCAGCGCACGCGCAATCGCAATGCGCTGCCGCTGTCCTCCGGAGAATTCATGCGGGTAGCGCTGCAGCGCCGTCCGGTCGATCCCCACTTCGCGCAGCACGCCAATCACCTTGTCGCGCCGCGCGTCGGCATTCAGTTGCGGCCGATGCAGCGCGAGCCCTTCGCCGACAATCCGCTCGATCGTCTGCCGGGGTGAAAGTGAACTAAAAGGATCCTGAAAGACGACCTGCATGTTCGAGCGCAGCGTGGTCTGCTCGCGCCCCCGATAACTGCCGAGCGCCCTGCCCTGAAAATCGATCGCGCCGTGCGAGGTTCTTTGCAGGCCGAGCAGTGCCATCGCGAGTGTCGATTTCCCCGATCCCGACTCGCCGACAATACCCAAGGTTTCGCCCTGCCGCACCGACACCGTCGCGTCGTCGACGGCACGAAAGCGCCCCGACCGGAACCAGCCAGCCATGCCCGACAGCTTCGTCCTGAAATCCACGCAGACGTCGCGCGCGTCGAGCAGCACGGGCGCGATCGGCAGCACGGGCACGACGGTGCGCTCCGGACGGCTTTGCAGCAGACGCTGCGTGTACGGATGCTGCGGCGACGCGAACAGCGTATCGACGGGGCCGCTCTCGACGAGCACGCCCTTCTCCATCACCGCGACGCGTTGCGCGAAGTGGCGCACGAGGTTCAGATCGTGCGTGATCAGCAGCACGGCCATGCCGCGCTTTTCGGCTTCCTCGCGTTGCAGTTCGAGCAGCAGTTCGACGATCTGCGCGCGGATCGTCACGTCGAGCGCCGTCGTCGGCTCGTCGGCGAGCAGCAGCCGTGGACGGCACGCGAGTGCCATCGCGATCATCGCGCGTTGCCGCTGGCCGCCCGACAACTGGTGCGGATAGCTGTTCACGCGCTTGCCCGGCTCCGTGATGCCCGTCCGGTCGAGCAGCGCGACGGCGCGCTTGCGCGCTTCGTTGGCGCTGACGCCATCGTGCAGCACGATGGTTTCCGCGATCTGGTCGCCGATCGTGTACAGCGGATTGAGCGCCGTCATCGGCTCCTGAAAGATCATCGCGATAGCAGAGCCGCGCATCCCGCGCATTTCGCGCTCGCTCTTCGCGAGCAGATCTTCGCCGTCGAAGCGCACGACGCCGCTCGTCTGCGCATCGTTCAACAAACGCAGGATCGACAGCGCCGTCACGCTCTTGCCGGAGCCCGACTCGCCGACCAGCGCAACGCGCTCGCCACGGCCGATCGCGAGCGACACATCGTCGACGGCCACTGTGTCGCCGAAGGTCACGCGCAGATGATCGAGTTCGAGCAGCGGCCCGTCGTGTTTCGTCGCGTGCGCGCTCACTGGTTGCCTCCCGCTTTCATCGCGTCGGAGATACGCGTGTCGAGCGCGTTGCGCAGCGCGTCGCCCATGAACGTCAACAGCAGCAGCGTCACGACCAGCACGCCGAAGGTCCACATGGAGATCCACCACGCATCGAGGTTCGCCTTGCCTTGCGCGAGCAGTTCACCGAGGCTGGGCGTCGGCGGCGGTACGCCGAGGCCGAGAAAATCGAGGCTCGTCAGCGCGAGAATTGCGCCGCTCATGCGAAACGGCAGGAACGTGATGACGGGCGTCAGGCTATTAGGCAACACATGTCGCCAGATGATCTGCCAGTTCGACAAGCCCATGGCCCGCGCGGCGCGCACGTAGTCCTGTTGCCGGTTGCGCAGGAACTCGGCGCGCACGTAGTCGGCAAGGCCGATCCAGCCGAACAGCGACAGCAGCACGATCAGCAGGATAAAGCCCGGCTCGAAGATCGACGCGAAGATGATCAGCAGATACAGCTCCGGCATCGCGCTCCAGATTTCGATCAGACGCTGTCCGAAGATGTCAGTCTTGCCGCCGAAGTAACCCTGCACGGCGCCCGCCAGCACGCCGAGCACGGTGCCGATGAAAGTCAGCACCAGCGCGAACTCCACCGACACGCGAAAGCCGTACACGAGGCGCGCGAACAGATCACGGCCGCGGTCGTCGGTGCCGAGCCAGTTGTCGCGCGAAGGCGGCGCCGGATTAGGCCGCTTCGAAAAATAGTTCAGCGTGTCGTAGTAGTAGCGGTTCAGCGGATAGATCGCGAAGTTGCCCGGCGCGTCGATGCGCTGCTTGACGTATGGATCGAGATAGTCGGCGGGCGTCGGAAAGTCGCCGCCGAAGGTCGTCTCCGCGTAGTCCTTCACGAGCGGGAAATAGTAGTGGCCGTCGTAGCGCACGACGACCGGCTTGTCGTTCGACCACAGCGGCGCGGCAAGGCTCGCCGCAAACGCGACAACGAATACGATCAGACTCCAGTAACCCAGCCGCTGCTGCCGGAAACGCAGCCACACGCGGCGCGCGGGCGACGGCGACACAAACGCGCGCACCGGCTGCGCGCGCGACACTTCGGCATCTGTACGAACGCGGCTCAAATCAGCGCTCCAGTTCTTCGAATTGAATGCGTGGATCGACCCACACATAACAGAGATCGGAGACGAGCTTGGTCGCGAGCCCGATCAATGTGAAGAGATAGAGCGTGCCGAGCACGACGGGATAATCGCGCCGCACGACCGACTCATACGACAGCAGCCCGAGCCCGTCGAGCGAGAACAGCGTCTCGATCAGCAGGCTGCCCGTGAAGAACGCGCCGATGAACGCAGCCGGAAAACCGACGATCAACGGCAACAGCGCGTTGCGGAACACGTGCTTCCACAGCACGCGGCGCTCGGACAGCCCTTTCGCGCGCGCGGTCAGCACGTACTGCTTGCGGATTTCGTCGAGGAACGCGTTCTTGGTCAGCATCGTGACGACCGCGAAGCTGCCGACCACGGAGGCCACGATCGGCAGCGTGATGTGCCACAGGTAATCGAGAATCTTGCCGAAGAGGCTCAGCTGATCCCAGTTGTCGGATGTGAGATTGCGCAGCGGGAACAACTGCAGGAACGAGCCGCCGCCGAACAGCACGAGCAGCAGCACGCCGAGCACGAAGCCGGGAATCGCATAGCCGATCAGCACGACGAGGCTCGTCGCGACGTCGAAGCGCGAGCCGTTGCGCACCGCCTTCGCGATGCCGAGCGGCACCGATATCAGATAAGTGAGGAAGAACGTCCATAGCCCGATGCTGATCGACACAGGCAGCTTCGACACGATCAGCGACCACACGCTTTGATGCCGGAAATAGCTTTGTCCAAGATCGAAGTGAGAGAAGCGCTTGAGCATCAGCCAGTAGCGTTCGAGCGGCGGTTTGTCGAAGCCATACAACGCCTTGAGTTGCGCGATCTGCTGCGCATCGACGCCGCTATGCGCGCGCAGCCCGAACGGCGTGCCGCCTTCGGCGGTACTGCGCCGCAGTTCGTGCACCGCCTGTTCGACGGGTCCGCCTGGCACGAACTGGATCACGACGAAAGTCAACGTGAGGACGCCGATCAACGTCGGGATCATCAATAGCAGACGTTTGAGGATGTAGCTCCACATGGCGGCCGTCCAGAATCAAAAGTACATGATGGGGTACGCGATCAGCGCGCTCATTGCGGCGTGGCGAACCACCACATCGAGGTGATCCAGCCTTCCGCCGTATAGTACAGCGGCAAGGTCGACGGCCACGCCATGCCGCGCTTGAACGCCACGCGATGCGTCGCGCTGTACCAGTGCGGGACCATGTAGTAGCCGTTGATCAGCACGCGATCGAGCGCGTGAGTGGCATCGACGAGTTGCTCGCGGGTCTGCGCGCCGACCAGCGCGCGCAGGATCGCATCGACGGCGGGCGATTTCAGCCCGATCAGATTGCCCGAGCCCGGTTCGCCTGCAGCCTTGCTGCCGAACCGGTCGATCATGTCCGCGCCCGGCACCTGCACGTCGGGAAAACGGATGGTCGTCACATCGAAGTCGAACGCGTCGAGGCGCTTCTGGTACACCGCAAAGTCCGCCGTACGCGTACGCGCATCGATACCGAGCTTCTTCAGATTGCGGATATAGGTGGCGTAGACCGGGTCAAACGTAGCCGACGAGCCCGAGTCGTCGAGAATCTCGAACGCGAACGGCTCGCCCTTCGCGTTGCGCAACGCGCCATCGCGATACGTCCAGCCAGCCTGCGCGAGCAGCGCGCGCGCTTCGAGCAGATTCGCGCGCAGCGAACCGGGCGGGTCCGTGTCGGGTTGCTTCGGCGGCACGCCGAACACGCCGGGCTCGAGCTGTGCGCGCCATGGCTCGAGCAGTTTCAGTTCGCCTGGCGACGGCAAGCCTTTAGCTTGCAGATCCGTATTGACGAAGTAGCTGTCGATCCGCTTGTACTGGCTGTAGAACAGTTGCCGGTTGAGCCACTGGAAGTCGAGCGCGAGATCGAGCGCCTTGCGCACGCGCACGTCCGAGAAAAGCGGCCGGCGCTGGTTCAGGATGAAGCCCTGCATCCCCGTGCCGTTATGTTGCGGAAACTCGCGCTTGATCAGCTCGCCGCTGTCGAACTTCTTGCCCACGTCGCGGCGCACCCAGTTGCGCGCGACGTACTCGACGAGCGCATCGTACTCGCCCGCCTTGAACGCTTCGAGACGCGCGGTGCCATCCGAATACAGCTTGTAGTTGATGCGCTCGAAGTTATACATGCCGACGCGCACGGGCAGCTTGTCGCCCCAGTACTTCGGGTCGCGTTTGTAGGTGATCGTGCGCCCGTTGTCGTAGCTCTCGATCAGATACGGCCCGCTGCCGAGAGGTTTTTCGAACGCGAGCTGATCGAACGCCGTGCGACTGCCGTCCGCCTTCATGCCCCACTTGCGCGAGAACACGGGCATGCCGCCCGCGAGCAACGGCAACTCGCGATCGTGCTGCTTG
Source organism: Paraburkholderia sp. SIMBA_054 (assembly GCF_046534875.1). NCBI lineage: Bacteria > Pseudomonadati > Pseudomonadota > Betaproteobacteria > Burkholderiales > Burkholderiaceae > Paraburkholderia > Paraburkholderia sp. SIMBA_054. The sequence goes on from NZ_JAWRXV010000002.1 coordinate 79,239, forward strand.
AATTCGAAGCGCACGGTCGCCGGATCGACGATCACGACGCGCGTGATCTCCGCGAAATACGCGGCGAATTGCGGCGCAGCCTGCGGGCTCTTCAAGGTATCGAACGAAAACTTCACGTCCTCGGCCGTAACGGGGTCGCCGTTCGAAAAGCGTGCGCGCGGGTTGATGTGGAAAGTCGTCGACAGGGCGTCCGGCGCGACGGCGATGTCGTCCGCCAGCAGGCCGTAGGCGGACGCGACTTCGTCGGCGCTGCCCGTCGTCAGGCTCTCGAACAACAGGCCGATGCCGGGCGCCGCGCTGCCGCGCATCGTGAACGGATTGAACTTGTCGAAGCTCGTCGAGCGGTCGGGATTCGCGAGCACCAGCGTACCGCCGCGCGGTGCGTCGGGATTGACGTAGTCGAAGTGCTTGAAGTCGGGCGGATACTTCGGGTTGCCGTACTGCGCGATCGCATACGCGGCCTGCGCATGCTGCGCCGTCATGGGCGACAAGCCGATCAGCAAGCCGACGCACACGGCGAGCGCGGCACGCACGGCGCGCGGCATCGCCTTGCAACGGACACGCAACAGCGGACGAATCAGAGTGCGCCATCTCGGGCGCGGCGCTTCAACCCGTCGCGTGCCTGCGGTCATAGGTGCCTTGTTGGTCGGTGGGCAGTTGCAATGTGAGAGAATTCTACCCAAAATCCCGCGCGTTCCCGCACTCTGTCATCGCGGCGCACTGACCTCATTAGGAGAATCCATGGGCATCCTCGCTGGTAAACGAATCTTGCTGACGGGCCTGCTGTCGAACCGTTCGATCGCGTACGGTATCGCGCAAGCCTGCAAGCGCGAAGGCGCAGAACTCGCGTTCACGTATGTCGGCGACCGCTTCAAGGATCGCATTACCGAGTTCGCGAACGAGTTCGGCAGCAATCTGATCTTCCCGTGCGACGTCGCCGACGATGCGCAAATCGACGCGCTGTTCACTTCGCTGAAAGAACACTGGGACAGCCTCGACGGCCTGGTGCATTCGATCGGCTTCGCGCCGCGCGAAGCGATCGCCGGCAACTTCCTCGACGGCATGACGCGCGAAAATTTCCGCATTGCGCACGACATCTCCGCCTACAGCTTCCCCGCTCTCGCGAAGGCCGCGTTGCCGATGCTGTCGAATGATGCGGCGCTGCTCACGCTGTCGTACCTCGGCGCAGAAAAAGCGATCCCGAACTACAACACGATGGGCCTCGCGAAGGCATCGCTCGAAGCGAGCGTGCGTTATCTCGCCGTGTCGCTGGGCGGCAAGGGCATTCGCGTGAACGGCATTTCGGCAGGCCCGATCAAGACGCTCGCGGCAAGCGGCATCAAGGGCTTCGGCAAGATTCTGGATTTCGTCGAGGGCAATGCGCCGCTCAAGCGCAATGTCACGATCGAACAGGTCGGCAATGCAGCGGCATTCCTGATGTCGGACCTCGCTGCCGGTGTGACGGCTGAGATCATGCATGTCGATAGCGGCTTCAGCGCCGTGGTCGGTGGGATGGCCGCCGTCGCCGAGTAAGCGCACGCGCTTACATGTATGCACGCGTCGTTGCGCGTGCAACCAGAAAAAAACCGCCCCTCGGGGCGGTTTTTTGTTGGGCGCATGCGACGCCGCGTGGGATCAGTGCCAGCCGTTGTGATGGCCGTTATCCCAGTGGCCATGACCATGGCCATGATCGTAGCCGCCGTGATGACGATAGTAGTCATCGCGGCCCCAGTAGCGGCGGCCATCCCAGTAGCGGTCACCATGCCAGCCGATCACGATGGCGGGTCCAGCGACGACGGGCACCGGCTGATACGGCTGATACGGCTGGTACACGACGGGCGGCGGCGGCGGCGGTGCATACACAGGCGCCGGCGCGACGTAGACGGGAGCGGGAATACCGATGTTGACACCGACGTTCAGTCCCCCAGCCATCGCCGCACTCGACGCGCCAATCGCGATCACGCCAGCGATCAACGGGATAAGACGCATGGACTTCATGGTTTCACCTTTCTTTGCGGGAGTTGTGTTTTATCGACTGCTTGATTCGAATATAACAAAGCGACGCTTAACGCGTATTTCAACTTTGTAATAACTGATGCATAACTTCGCGTCGCAAAGCGCTTCGTAACGTCCTGTTACACGCGACAGCATTTGGTGATATGCCCAGCGCTTCCACTGTTGCGTACACGCACGTTTCGCGGGATCTTTGCCATTCGCAAACCGTAGGCAGTTCGTTGGTTATCCCAGGCAAAAAGATATCCCGCATGATTCGCGTGAATGGCGCATTCATCGCGAACGCAATTCACCAATACCGATGTTTACGGACTAGGGAATGAAAAGTTGAGACCGCGCAGAGTCCACCAAGAAGACACATGAAACGAAACAGGCGCGCAAAAAACAAAACCCCGCAGAGCCGCAGCTCTACGGGGTTCCACCGCCATTTCTGGCGGAGACGGAGGGATTCGAACCCTCGATCCAGGTTTTGGCCCAGATGCTCCCTTAGCAGGGGAGTGCCTTCGACCTCTCGGCCACGTCTCCCAAACTTTCGCTTGCGCCAGGGAGGCAGCGCAACGAAGCCAAGATAATAGCGGGTTACGAGGCAGCGGTCAATTTCTACTTCACACTTTTTGCGCCTGAAGTGTCAATCGAATGTCACTTCCTTGACCTGCCCTTTCGCCGCCCTTTTACCGCGCTTTTATCGCACACAAGCTTTTACGCAGATGCCTGTCACCGAAGCAAACAGGTACTGCGCGCACATCACGCCTGGTCGAGTTCGAATGCCTTATGCAGCGCGCGCACGGCGAGCTCCATGTACTTCTCGTCGATCAGCACCGAGATCTTGATTTCCGACGTGGAGATCATCTGGATATTGATGCCCTCTTCCGACAGCGTGCGGAACATCTTGCTCGCGATACCCACGTGCGAACGCATGCCGACGCCGACCACCGAGACCTTCGACACCTTCGGATCGCCTAGCACCTGTTCGGCGTTCACGTGACCCTTGACCTGGTTCGTGAGGATGTCCATGGCGCGTTGATAATCGCCGCGACCGACCGTGAACGTGAACGCCGTTTTGCCTTCGACGCTCTGGTTCTGGATGATCATGTCGACATCGATATTCGCATCGGCAACCGGGCCGAGGATCTGATATGCGATGCCCGGCTTGTCGGGCACACCCATCACGGCGATACGGGCTTCGTCACGCTGAAACGCGATTCCCGAGATGACTGCTTTTTCCATGGTTTCGTCTTCTTCAAAAGTAATCAGGGTGCCCGACTTCATTTCTGCGTCGAGCGACATCAGCGGATCGGTCAGGCTGGACAGCACGCGCGTCTTCACCTGATATTTGCCGGCGAATTCGACCGAGCGGATCTGCAGCACCTTCGAACCGAGGCTGGCCATTTCCAGCATCTCCTCGAACGTCACGCGATCGAGCCGGCGCGCTTCTTCGACCACGCGCGGGTCCGTCGTGTAGACGCCGTCGACGTCCGTGTAGATCAGGCATTCGTCCGCTTTCAGCGCCGCGGCCACCGCGACAGCCGACGTGTCCGAGCCGCCGCGGCCGAGCGTCGTGATGTGGCCTTCGGGGTCGATGCCCTGGAAGCCCGTGATGACGACGACCTTGCCTTCGTCGAGATCGCGCAGCACGCGCTCGCCGTCGATGTCGCTGATACGCGCTTTCGTGAATGCGCTATCCGTTTTGACGGGCACTTGCCAGCCGGTGTAGCTGACGGCATCGACGCCTGCGTCATGCAGCGCGATGGACAGCAGGCCGACGCTGACCTGTTCGCCCGTCGACGCGATCATGTCGAGTTCACGCGGGCTCGGCTGGGGTGAAATTTCTCTCGCGAGACCCAGCAGGCGGTTCGTTTCGCCGGACATCGCCGAGGGCACGACGACCATCTTGTGGCCTGCCTTGTGCCATTTCGCGACGCGCTTCGCGACGTTCTTGATGCGCTCGACCGAGCCCATCGATGTGCCGCCGTATTTATGTACGATGAGTGCCATTGTCGTTCTGAACTGAAGGGAAACTGATACGCCAACCGGCGCGCGCCGGGCGCGCTGGAGACGGCCGCACAAAGAAAGCACAGGGCACAACGTTCGGGAACGACGGCGCAGTGTGGGCGGCGCAGATGCAGCGTGCGTAGGGTACGCGCGGATTTGCCGGGTTTGCTTTTTCCGGCCCTGCCGAAACCTGCCGGTAAACAGGGCTGACGGACGCTAACGGGGTGGCTAACGGCTTGGAGCGCGCCCCGGACGTCCGCATAAGAACAGCCAGGTAACACGACAAAAAGCGAGTCGGGCAAACAAGTTACCCTACCTGATCGGCAATAAAAAGACAAGCCGCAATCCAGGCAAAAGCCGCTGCAAATGCTTGTCGTAGAAGGATTTGCAGCGATTGTTGCGCGTGGATGACAGTGGCTGTCCGGTCGGTCGGGAGTCGGCCTTGGGTGATGCGGACGTCGGCCAGACGTCAGGCGAACATCACGCGAGCGTCAGATCCTCGCGCCAGGCAATCCGGATGTAGCGCGCGCTTGCGTGCTGCGCCGGGTCGACGGGCGCGGCGCGGTTCACGCCGATCAGCGGCACGAACAGCAGTGCGTCGCCGGCAAAAAGCAACGGTACATCGCGCTTCCACGATGGCACGCCGCGCTCCTGAAACAGATTCTTCAACGTGCGGCTCGGGCCGTTCGCGACACAGCGCATCCGTTCGCCGCCGCGGCGCGAGCGTGCGACGAGCGGCGCGCGCGTGAGCGCATCGACGGGAATCGCATCGGACTCGTCGGCGCTCGCCTCGCTGAATACGAACGTGCCGCGCCACTGCGGCAAACGCCACACGCTTTGCCCTTGCCATACGAGCACGCTTTCGGCGCGTTCGACGAGTGCCGTTTCGTCGGCGGGATCGGCGCTGTCGCCGGCTTCCCAATAGACCTGGCCGCGATAGCTGCGTAACGCCTGGCCCGCGTGATCGACCCGCAAGCTGTGCGCGTCGCCGATCGCGCGCAACTGGCGCAGCGCATCCGTCAGACGCGCAGTCGATGCAGCCGTCAAGCCGAGCGTACGCATCCAGTAACGCAGCAGATTCGCCGCGCGATCGTCGTCGAGCGCGAGCAGCGCGTCGCGCGACAACGCGCCCTCTTCGTCGCCGCGCGCCGTTTGCAGATCGATACGCGCCAGCTCGTCGAGCAGACGCTGCGCCGAAGCCGCGTGCGCCGCCGTGCGGGCGAGCGCGTCGCGAAAGCCCGGAAAATGCACGGCGAGCGGCGGCAGTACATCGTGACGCAGCGCGTTGCGCGCGTAGCGCGTGTCGGTGTTCGACTCATCGTCGATCCAGCGCAGATCGCGCCCGTGCGCGTATTGCTCCAGTTGTGCGCGCAGCAGATGCAGCAGCGGACGCACCCGCACAACGGACGCGCCGGACGGCAGATAGTCCGGCGCCATCGCCGCCAGACCCGCAAGCCCTGCTCCGCGAAGTAGTTGCAGCAGCACGGTCTCCGCCTGATCGTCGGCATGCTGCGCGAGCCAAAGCGTGCGCACGCGATGCTGCGAGCAAAGCGCATCGAGCGCGCGATAACGGGCGTCGCGCGCAGCGGCTTCGATGCTCAGACCGCCCGCACGTGATACGTCGACATGCGTCGACGCAAACTCGACACCCCGTTCGCGCGCAAACGCGCCGCAATGGGCGAGCCATTCGTCGGCATTGGCGCTCAGACCGTGATGAATATGCAACGCGATGCAGCGAGACGCACCACCGACACGCACCGCGGCGTCGATCAGCACCGTCGAATCGACGCCGCCGCTGAACGCAATCGCGATGCGCGCATCGTCGGGCAAGGCCCCAAACGCAACGCCGACCGCATCGAGAACGAGGCGGTCGGCGGGAGTGTCAGCGGAGGGAGTCACGTTGTGATGGCGCTTATCGTACGCGAGGCGCCTTCGGACGAGAGCGCGAGGCTTACGCGCCCGGCGTCGTTTCCTTGAACTTGCCGTAGGCCATCAGGCGTTCAAAGCGGCGCTGACGCAGATCGTTAGTGCTCATGCCCTGGAACTGGCGCAGCGAATCGGCGAGCGCACGGCGCAGCATGGCTGCCATACCCTTCGGATCGCGATGCGCGCCGCCGAGCGGCTCGTTGACGATCTTGTCGATCAGGTTCAGCGCCTTCAGGCGATGCGCGGTCAGACCCAGCGCTTCGGCTGCTTCGGGCGCCTTCGCGGCACTCTTCCACAGAATCGACGCGCAGCCTTCCGGCGAAATCACCGAGTACGTCGAGAATTGCAGCATCAGCACGCTATCGGCGACGGCGACAGCCAGCGCGCCGCCCGAACCGCCTTCACCGATGATCGTCGAGATGATGGGCGTCTTCAGCTCGGCCATCACGTACAGATTGCGGCCGATCGCTTCGGACTGGCCGCGCTCTTCCGCGCCGATGCCGGGATACGCGCCCGGCGTGTCGATGAACGTGAAGAGCGGCAGGCCGAACTTCTCGGCAAGACGCATCAGCCGTTCGGCCTTGCGGTAGCCTTCGGGGCGCGGCATGCCGAAGTTGCGCAGCGCGCGCTCCTTCGTGTCGCGGCCCTTCTGATGGCCGATCACCATGCACGGCTGACCGTTGAAACGCGCCAGGCCGCCGACGATCGACAGGTCGTCCGCATACGAGCGGTCGCCATGCAGTTCGTGGAAATCGGTGAACAGTTCGTTGATGTAATCCTGCGAGTACGGACGCTGCGGATGACGCGCAATCTGCGAAACCTGCCATGGCGTCAGGTTCGTATACAGATCTTTCGTGAGCTGCTGGCTCTTCTTCGACAGCCGCTCGATTTCTTCCGAAATATCGACGGCCGAATCGTCCTGCACGAAGCGCAATTCTTCGATTTTCGCTTCGAGCTCCGCGATCGGCTGCTCGAAATCCAGAAAGGTGGTCTTCATTGGTTTTTAATCCTTCGACTTACCGGCAGCGCGTATTCTAACCGCGCGCGCCCATGTCAAAACCGTCTCGAATCTATCAATTTTAACAAATCAATAGACTCCAACGGTTTTTGCCTTCTGCTTCAATGCTTGATTCAGCTGCCGGCCGGCGCCGGATCGAGGCTGCGCCACATGTACCAGGTCGCAACCGTGCGCCACGGCTCCCAGTTTGCGGCGACTTCACGCGCTTCGCTGCGCGTCACCGGCTCCCCGCTGAAATAGTTCTGGCTGATCGCGTGAATCAGATTCGGATCGTCAAGCGGCAGCACGTCCGGACGCGACAGATCGAAAATCAGGAACATCTCCGCCGTCCAGCGGCTGATGCCGCGAATCTGCGTCAGCTCGGCGATCACGTCCTCGTCTTCCATCGACGTCCACTTGCCGACGTGCAATGCACCCGAGACGAAGTGATGCGCGAGATCGAGAATGTACTCGGCCTTGCGCTTCGAGACGCCGCAGTTCATCAGGTCGTCCTGCCCGAGCTTGATGATCTGTTGCGGCACGAGCTTCGGACAGGCGGCGACGATGCGCTGCCACATCGACTGAGCGGACGCGACGGAAATCTGCTGGCCGACCACCGAGCGCGCCAGCGTGACGAACGGATCGGCACGGCTCGACAGATGCACGGGGCCGAACTTCGGGATCAGCTTCTTCAGAATGCGGTCGCGCTTGACGAGATCGGCACAAGCCTTGTCCCAATACGCCGGACGCGTCACGACGGACGACTGCGGGTCGCCCTGCACAGCTTGCTCGCCTTCCACCGACGACACAGCGGCGCGCGGCTTGCGAACCGTTTCGGCCTCATGGCTTTCATAGGCGAGTTCCTGCGCGTCGCTCGCGAGTTCCGCGGGCAGCGAGCCGTTGCCCTTCGCGTGCGCGGCCCGCGCGCGCGATGGTTTCACAACCGTTGCTTCGGGCAAGTCCGCTCCGTTGGGCAGGTGTCGGGACGACGCCGGCTTCGCGAGCGCGCCATGCGAGCCCGCCGTTTTGCGCGGGCCATGCAGGCCTGCCTTGACGCCTTTCGCCGACGCCGATTTCACCGCCACCTTCGCTGCGCCGCTTCGCGCCCGTACTGCCTTTACCTTAGCTGCCGCGTTTGATTGAGACGTGGCCCGTTTAGCCGGCGTCTTCGTGGCCGTTGCCATCCTGCCTCCTGCCTGGCGAGTCGATCAGAGGGAAGTACGAGGTGCACTCACACGCGCCGCCACTCGGTCAACCCGCCCGGTTTGTCTTCGAGCGCAATACCGGCGTCCAGCAATTCCTTGCGGATCCGGTCTGCCTCGGCGTAGTCCTTTGCCTGCTTCGCAGCGACGCGCGCGGCGATCTTCACTTCGATCGCTGCGACATCGAGCGCACCCTCGCTTTCGCTGCCCGCCGCCTGCTGCAGATAGGCGCGCGGTTCGCGCCTGAGCAATCCGAGCACCCGCGCGAGACCGTGCAACTGACGCGCCAGCGCCGCATCGCGCGTGCGGTTCACTTCGCTCGCCAGCTCGAACAGCACCGACACGGCGACAGGCGTATTGAAGTCGTCGTTCATCGCCGCGCGAAAACGCTGCGCATGCGCTTCATTCCAGTCGATCTCGCCCGCTCCCGGCGGCGTGTCCTTCAGTGCCGTGTACAGACGCGCAAGCGCGCTGCGCGCGTCGTCGAGATGCGTGTCGCTGTAATTCAGCGGCGAACGGTAATGCGCGCGCGCAATGAAGAACCGCACGACTTCGGCATCGTACTTCGCGAGCACTTCGCGGATCGTGAAGAAGTTGCCGAGCGACTTCGACATCTTCTCATTGTCGATCTGCACGTAACCGTTGTGCATCCAGTAATTGACGAAGGTTTGGCGCGTAGCGCCTTCACTTTGTGCGATCTCGTTTTCGTGGTGCGGAAACTGCAGATCCTGGCCGCCGCCATGAATGTCGAAATGCTCGCCGAGCAGCGTGCAGCCCATCGCCGAGCACTCGATGTGCCAGCCGGGACGGCCGCGCCCATACTTCGAATCCCAGCCGGTGTCGGCGGGCTCGTCGGGCTTCGACTGCTTCCACAGCACGAAGTCGAGCGGGTCCTGCTTCGCGTCGTTCGCGGCCACGCGCTCGCCCGCGCGCAGGTCTTCGAGCGACTTGCCCGACAGCGCGCCATAGTTCGCGAACTTGCGCACCGCGTAGTTCACGTCGCCGTCGGCGGCCTGATACGCGTAGCCGTTCTGCTCGAGCTTCTCGATCATGCCGAGCATCTGCGGAATGAAGTCCGTCGCGCGCGGTTCGAGGTCGGGCCGCTCGATACCGAGCGCGTCCGCATCCTCGTGCAGCGCCGCGATGAAGCGGTCCGTCAGCGCGCGGATCGACTCGCCGTTCTCGACTGCGCGGCGAATGATCTTGTCCTCGATGTCGGTGATATTGCGCACGTAGGTGACCTTGTAGCCGAGCGTGCGCAGCCAGCGCTGCACGATGTCGAATACGACCATCACCCGCGCATGCCCCACGTGACAGTAGTCGTACACCGTCATCCCGCAGACATACATACGCACTTCGCCTTCATGAAGCGGCACGAAATTTTGCTTGTCACGCGCGAGCGTGTTGTAGATGCGCAGAGATTCCATAGAGACGATGCGTGGGCCGAAAGAGATCCGCTTGGTCTTCGTTCATACCGCGCCCGATGAAAGCATGCAACTGCATGCACGAACACGGGCGGTGCGGCATGACTGACAGCCTGTCGCGCAACGGCGCGGGATCAGGCTGACGTCAAGGCGGAGACGACCACGAGTGGCGAAAAGACAGTCTGTGGTTCGACGGAACGCGCAGACCTTTTGTTAGAATGGGTCGGAGTATAACATCCCGACCTGAGCCTATGAAACACTCCAGCGGCCGCGCGCGAGGCGCCACGACCCTCTTCGCGACGGCGCTCCGCTCGACGCTTCGCCCGATTTCCGGCGCGTCGTCCCGTACGGGTTCCCGTCCGGGTAGCCGTCCAGGTTTGCTCGCGGCCCTGAGCACGGCAGCGGGCGCGACCTGCTGCGGCCTCGCCCTCATGGTCCTGCCCGCCGCGCCCGCCTTCGCGCAGAAAACGCCGACCGTCGCCCACGGTCCGGCCGTGCGTGACGCGACACCCGACGCCGATGCGTCGATCCAGCAGAAGAACTGGACGGCCGCGCTCTCGCAGCTCGATGCGCGCATCGCCGCGAATCCGCGCGACGCACAGGCCAAATTCAAGCGCGCCACCGTGCTTGCGCGCCTGAACCGCGACGACGAAGCGATCGCCGCATTCACCGAACTCACCGAGACGTTCCCCGAACTGCCCGAACCGTACAACAACCTCGCTGCGCTCTACGCGAAGCAGGGCCGCTATACGGAAGCGCGCGCCGCGCTGGAAACGGCCGTCAAGGCGAGCCCCGGCTACGGCCTCGCGTATGAGAATCTCGGCGACCTGTACCTGCGCATGGCGGATCAGGCGTATCGCCGCGCACAAAGTCTGGGCGCCGGCAACGGCACGACGACCCAGCGTATCGCCGACATCGAGAAAATCGTCACGCCGCGCAAGACGCCCGTGAAGAAGACCGGCCAGCCGGCTGATACCGACTACACGAATCGCGCCATGCAGAACATTACCGAGACGCCGAGCTTCACGTTCGGCGGCCCAAACGGTTCGCTCGCGACGCCGCCGTACGTTGCACCATCGCAGTGAGCGCTGGCGCGCACGCTTTCGGGCAGCGCGCCTGCCGACGTTTTTCATCTGAGTTCACCCTGTTTTCACCCCGAGGATTTACATGAAATGGTTGATGTTGGCGCTCGGCAGCGCCGCCCTGATCGCGAACGCACCGGCTTTTGCGCAAAACGGATCACAGGCTGCGCATCCGTCCGTTCTCTTGAAGACGTCGGAAGGCGATATCCGCGTCGAGTTGTATCCTGAGAAAGCGCCGAAGACGGTTGCCAATTTCCTCGACTACGTGAAATCCGGTCAATATAACGGGACGATCTTCCATCGCGTGATTCCCGGCTTCATGGTCCAGGGCGGCGGCTACACGACGAGCTACGCGGAAAAACCGACGCGCGCGCCGATTCAGCTCGAAAGCCGCAACGGCCTGAAGAACATGACGGGCACGATCGCGATGGCGCGCACGAGCGACCCGAACTCGGCTACGGCACAATTCTTCATCAACACGGTCGACAATGCCGGCCTCGACTATCCGAATCCGGACGGCAACGGCTACACGGTGTTTGGCAAGGTCACGTCGGGTATGGACGTCGTGAAGAAGATCGAGGGCACGCCGACCACGTCGCGCGGCCCGATGAGCGATGTGCCGCAAAAGCAGATCGTGCTCCAGTCGGCGACAATTGTCGGCAAGTAATTGTCGGCAACCAAGCCGAACTTGGATTGGCAATGAAGCGGCCGTGCAGGCCGCGAGAAGGCGCTCGATAGCAAACGAGCAGACGACGCATTTGCAAACAGGGTGACGCGCGAGCCGCCGGCAACTCGATGCACTGCACGGGGCCGCGCTGCACCGGAACTAACCATGCCACGGGCGCAGGCCAATGGCCGCTCAGACGGCGATGCGCCACGCCCTCCACTCACCTAGACCCAAAGGAAATCATCATGGTTGAACTGCACACGAACCACGGCGTCATCAAGCTGGAACTGGACACCGAGAAGGCGCCGAAGTCGGTTGAAAACTTCCTCGCCTACGTGAAAGCCGGCCACTACGACAACACGGTGTTCCACCGCGTGATCGACGGCTTCATGATCCAGGGCGGCGGTTTCGAGCCGGGCATGACGCAGAAGCCGACCAGCACGCCGATCGCTAACGAAGCGAACAACGGTCTGAAGAACGTGAAGGGTTCAGTCGCGATGGCGCGCACGAACGATCCGCACTCGGCGACCGCCCAGTTCTTCATCAACGTGAACGACAACGACTTCCTGAACCACTCATCGCCGACGCCGCAAGGCTGGGGCTACGCGGTGTTCGGCAAGGTCGTCGAAGGCCTCGAAGTCGTCGATGCGATCCGCAAGGTGAAGACGGGCTCGAAGGGCTTCCACCAGGACGTGCCCGTCGACGACGTGATCATTGAAAAGGCCGTCGTCGTCGAGTAAGAGAATTACTCAAACGAACAGCCTATTCTTTAAGAATCGCTGAGCAACTAGAGAAGCACACTTCCATGCTGCAAGAGACGCCGCTGCGAAGCGTCGCTGCGGGCGTGCCTGGCGAGGGCAAACGCCCGCACGCGGCGCGCCCGTTTTTCTTTATCGCTGACCTGCATCTGAGCGAGGCGATCCCACAGACGGTCGCCGCGTTCGAGCATTTCATCCGCGTGACGGCCGAGCATGCGGATTCCGTTTTTATTCTGGGCGACCTGTTCGAATACTGGATCGGCGACGACATGCTCGCCGAGCCCTTCCCCGCCCGCATGGCCGCGCTGATGCACACGCTCTCGGAGCGCGGCATCGCGCTCTACATCATGCACGGCAACCGCGACTTCCTGCTGGGCAAGCGCTTCATGAAAGCGGCGGGCGCGATCTGGCTGCCCGATCCGTTCGTCATCACCGCGTTCGGGTCAAAAATCGCGCTCACGCACGGCGACGCGCAATGCACGTCGGACCGCAAATATCAGCGCTTTCGTGGCTTCGCGCGCAACCATTTCGCGCAGTGGCTGTTTCTGGTGTGGCCGTATCGCTGGCGTAAAGCGTTGGCGGAAAAAATGCGCGCATCGAGCGAAGCGGGACGCCAGCGCCCTGTGTCGCCGCGTTACGACGTGACGTCGGAAGGCATCGCCGCGCTCTTCAAGAAGACGAAGACAGCCACCATTATTCACGGCCATACCCACAGGCCAGCGCTGCATCATGAGAAAGGCGGCATGCGCTGGGTGCTGCCCGATTGGGACCTCGACCACGGCGAGCGCCGCGGCGGTTATGTACGCATCGACTCCGAAGGGATCAAGGCGCTGCGGCTGGACAAGTAGTCGTTTTCACCCTTTTCCCCTCGCGCGCGCTTCAGTTTGGCGCCGCTCAGCGCGCCGCCACCTCGACCTTCCCGTCGATCGCCGCCGACAGACGGCGCAGATCCAGCAACGCCGCGTCCGCGCCATGCAGCGCCTCGAGACTCGCGCCGAGCCGTTCGAGCGCTGCGACGACTTCGTCGATGCGCTGCGATTGCGTCGACGCGTGATTCACCAGCCCATGAATGGCAAGCGAGACGGGATCGTCCGCATTCGGCGTGATGCCGTACGCGCAGAAGCCTGGGCGAGCCGTCGTCGCCCTGCCATCGGCGCCCGCGGATGCGGGAGCCGCTGTCACCGATCCCGTCGCCGGCATGATCACGCGCGCCGGATTGCCGACGGCCGTGCCGCCCGCCGGCACCGGCTTCACGACGACGGCGTTCGAGCCGATCTTCGCGTCGGCGCCGATCGTGAAGCCGCCGAGCACCTTCGCGCCCGCGCCGACGATCACGCCGCGCTCCAGTGTTGGATGGCGTTTCGCGCCGCGCGTGAGCGACGTGCCGCCGAGCGTGACGCCCTGGTAGATCGTGCAGTCGTCGCCGATTTCAGCCGTCTCGCCGATCACGACGCCCATGCCGTGATCGATGAATACACGCCGCCCGATCGTCGCGCCCGGGTGGATCTCGATACCTGTCATGAAGCGGCCGAACTGCGACAGGAAACGCGCGAGCCAGCGACGGTTCGCACGCCAGCAGCCATGTGCGAAGCGGTGGAATATCAGCGCGTGCAAGCCCGGGTAACACGTGAGGACTTCCCAGCCGCTGCGGGCGGCGGGATCGCGCTCGCGGATCGTGGCGATGTCTTCGCGGAGTCTCGTGAACATGGCAGTGAGGCTGTCGTAGGGATTGATCGCCGCCGCGCATTGCGCGGGGAGCGGGCCGCCGGTGCCTGCGCTTTTGCGTCCGCTATTGCGTCCGCAGTAATGTGCATTCCAGCCGGCGAGCTTTGCTTATGACGTTTCGGGCCATTGTAGGGCGAATGCGCGAAACCTGCCGGAAGCCCACGCGGACGACAAGGTTTGAGCTTTCGTGGACCGCGACAGCCGCAACGCACGCGGCTGCGCCTGACGTGAGATACGCGCGCCGCTCAACGCTCGTGGCCGTCGCGCCCTTTCGCGTGCAGCAGAATATGCTTCGCGATTCCGCGCACGATGTTGACCTCTTCACGCTCCAGACCCGAGCGCGCGAAGAGCCGCCGCAAGCGCGACATCAGCTTTTTCGGGTTGCCGGGATCGAGAAAGTCGAGCGCGATCAGCGCGTTTTCCAGGTGAACATACATGCGCTCGATTTCATCGCTCGCGGCGAGCGAACCCGCGCCGCCCGCCACCGACTCCGACCCGTCGCTGTCGACCAGATAGGCCATGCGTAACTCGTACGACAGAACCTGAATCGCCTGCGACAGATTCAGCGAGCTGTACGCGGGATTGGCCGGAATATGGGCGAGCGCGCTGCAACGCTCGACGTCCTCGTTAGACAGCCCCGTGCGTTCGTTGCCGAACACGAGCGCGATATCGCCATGCGCGGCATGCTCGCGCGCCTGCATCGCGGCCGCGCGCGGCGCGAGCTGCGGCGGCCCGTACTCGCGCGCACGTGCCGTCAGCGCTAACGACCAGTGCGCGCCCGACAGCGCGTCGGCGAGCGTCGGCACGACATGGGCGGACGCGAGCACGTCGTCCGCGCCGCTAGCCATTGCGATCGCCTCCGGGTCGTTTTTCACGTCCGCCACGCGCGGCGACACGAGCACGAGCCGGGAAAAGCCCATGGTTTTCAACGCGCGCGCCGCCGCGCCGACGTTGCCGGGATGACTCGGCTCGACGAGCACGAAACGCGTCGACGTGAAACCGCCGCCGATGCAGGAGTTGTCGGAAGCGTTGCTGGAGGAAGGCGAAGCAGGCGTTTGAACCACGATGAGCTTTGGAGACAAAGAAATAGTAATGGTAGCCCCAACCCGCCACCTCTTTCCATCTGCCGATCGGCCAATACCGCACCAGGCGAACGTCATAGGCCTGTTTGCCTGCTCGCGGGTCGGCCCGAACCGCCTCGAAACGACGAGACTCAGGTAAAATCCCGATATTCGCGCCGTGCCACATTGCCTCTCACGGGGAACATCGGGCACCGCGCATCGCTCTTCTTCAATTCGTCTCCGTCGACGGAATGTGCTGCCAGATTTCGACTCAGTCGTGTCGGGCGCCCGTTTCGCATGATTAACAGCTTATTTTCAGCTCAACACCGGGCCGCCGCCGTGCGCGTCCGGCACAAGGATCCAGACTCATGCATCCCATGCTCAATATCGCTGTCAAGGCCGCTCGCCGCGCCGGGCAGATCATCAACCGCGCGTCGCTCGATCTCGACCTCGTGCAGGTCAGCAAGAAGCAGCACAACGATTTCGTCACGGAGGTCGACAAGGCGTCCGAAGCGGCCATCATCGAAACGCTGACCACCGCCTACCCCGATCACGCAATCCTCGCCGAAGAGTCCGGCGAATCGGGCAACGAGTCCGAATTCCAGTGGATCATCGATCCCCTCGACGGCACCACGAACTTCATCCACGGCTTCCAGTATTACTGCGTGTCGATCGCGCTCGCGCACAAGGGCACCGTCACGCAGGCGGTCGTCTATGACCCGACGCGCAACGACCTGTTCACGGCCTCGCGCGGCCGCGGCGCGTACCTGAACGACCGGCGCATCCGCGTCGGCCGCCGCGACCGGCTCGCCGACAGCCTGATCGGCACGGGCTTCCCGTTCCGCGAAAAGGACACGCTCGAAGCGTACACGCACCTCTTCGCCGACATGACGAAGGCCTGCGCGGGCCTGCGCCGTCCGGGCGCGGCGGCGCTCGATCTGGCGAACGTCGCGGCGGGCCGCCTCGACGGCTTCTTCGAGCAAGGCATCAGCGCGTGGGACATGGCGGCAGGCAGCCTGCTCGTCACGGAAGCGGGCGGCCTGGTCGGTAATTACACGGGCGACTCGGACTTCCTGCACTTGCATGAGATCGTCGCGGGCAACCCGAAGGTGTATGCGCAGATGATTCCGATTCTGTCGCGTTACACCAAGACGAAGGAGCAGGCAGCTTAAGACGCTGCGTGCAGTTGAAAGCGGCCTCGGCCGCTTTTTTCTTTTGGGGCTCGTGACTCGCGATACGTCGCACACATCAACGGGACACGTGCATCAAAGGCAAAATTGCGGGCGCTGTGTTTCAATCGGGACCATGAAGAAAGGTTTCTACACGATCATTGCGGCACAGTTCGTGTCGTCGCTCGCCGATAACGCGCTGCTGATCGCGGCCATTGCGCAGCTCACCGAGATCCGCTCGCCTGCGTGGATCACGCCGTTGCTGCAGATCTTCTTCACGATTTCGTATGTGCTGCTCGCGCCGTTCGTCGGCGCATTCGCCGACGCGCTGCAAAAGCGCCACGTGATGTTCATCTCGAACGCGCTAAAAGCGTGCGGCTGCCTGCTGATGATCGGCGGCGTGCATCCGATGATCGCTTACGGCGTGGTCGGCTTCGGCGCGGCCGCGTACTCGCCCGCGAAGTACGGCATTCTCACCGAGCTGCTGCCCGCCGACCGGCTCGTCGCCGCGAACGCGTGGCTCGAATCGGCGACCGTGCTGTCGACCATCGTCGGCACGATGCTGGGCGGCGCGCTGATCAGCACCTACGCGTCGCACTTCGTGCAGCACATGCATTGGCCGCTGATCCATTCCGCCGCCGACCTCGCGATGCTCGCCGTGATGATCACCTACGCGATCGCGGCCGCGCTCAACGTCGGCATTCCCGATACGGGCGCGCGCTATCCGAACCGGTTGGCCGAGCCGGGCGAACTGGTCGGCGAGTTCGTGCGTTGCTTCAACGTGCTGTGGGCCGACCGTCTCGCACAGATCGCGCTGTGGGTCACGACGCTGATGTGGGGCGGCGCGGTCACGCTGCAACTGCTCGTACTCAAATGGGCCGACGCGAATCTCGGGCTGTCGCTGTCGAAAGCGGCCGTCATGCAGGGCGTGGCCGGCCTTGGCATCGCAATCGGTGCAGCGGCTGCCGCCGCCTGGATTCCGTTGCGCGCGTCACTCAAGGTGCTGCCCGTCGGCCTGATCACGGGCGCCGTGGCTGTCGCGATGGCGTTCTACAACAAGAACCTGTTTCCGCCCGGTGCGGGCCTGCGCGTCGGCGAGCTGTTTGCGCCCGCCTACATCATCTTCGCGTATCCGTTGATGGTGCTGCTCGGCGCGCTGTCGGGCTTCTTCATCGTGCCGATGAACGCAATTCTCCAGCACCGCGGCGCGACGCTGCTGACGGCGGGCCACTCGATCGCCGTGCAGAACTTCAACCAGAATCTCGCCGTGCTGCTGATGCTCGGCGCGTACGCGATCCTGCTGACGGCGAAGATGCCCGTGCAGTGGATCATCGCCGTGTTTGGCGTATTCATCACGGGCATGATGTGGCTTGCGCAGCGGCGCAGCGCCGCGAACGCGCACAAGGTCGACATGCGCGCGCTGATCGAGGAATGAGCAAAGCGTACGTGTGTCTGTACGGCGACAGCAACCTGGCCATCCGGCCAGGTTCGCTCGACGCGTCGGCGGGTTAAACTCACGCCCTGAACAGTCACGCAAGAAAGACACGAGGATGGGCACTCAAACCGCAGCCGCAAGCGACAACGCGCAACACACCCCCATGATGCAGCAGTATCTGCGCATTAAAGGGGAGCATCCGGGCACGCTCGTGTTCTACCGGATGGGCGATTTCTATGAACTGTTCTTCGACGACGCCGAAAAGGCCTCGCGCCTGCTCGATCTGACGCTTACGCAGCGCGGCGCGTCGGGCGGCAATCCGATCAAGATGGCGGGCGTGCCGCATCACGCCGTCGAACAGTATCTGGCGAAGCTGGTCAAGCTCGGCGAGTCGGTTGCGATCTGCGAGCAGATTGGCGATCCCGCGACATCGAAGGGGCCTGTCGAACGCAAGGTCGTGCGCGTGGTCACGCCCGGCACGCTGACGGACGCCGCGCTGCTGTCCGACAAGAACGACACGTATCTGCTCGCCGTGTGCGCCGGGCACAACCGGCGCGGCGTCGTGACCACGATCGGCCTCGCATGGCTGAATCTGGCGAGCGGCGCGCTGCGCCTCGCAGAAGTCGCGCCCGATCAGGTCGCGGCCGCCCTCGAGCGCATCCGCCCTGCTGAAATCCTCGTTGCCGACGCGCCGTCGTCGAACGATTCGAACGCGTGGACAGTGCCCACCGGCTTCGGCGCGACGACGCGCGTGCCCGTCTGGCACTTCGACGTCGCCTCGGGTACGCAGCGGCTGTGCGATCAACTGGAAGTGGCGGGCCTCGATGGCTTCGGCGCGCATTCGCTTTCGAGCGCATGCGGCGCGGCGGGCGCGCTGCTGCTGTACGCGGCGGCGACCCAAGGCCAGCAGTTGCGCCATGTGCGCAGCCTGAAGGTCGAGTATGAATCGGAGTACATCGGCCTCGATCCGTCCACGCGCCGCAATCTTGAACTGACGGAAACACTGCGCGGCACGGACTCGCCCACGCTCTGCTCGCTGCTCGATACCTGCTGCACGACAATGGGCAGCCGTCTGCTGCGTCACTGGCTGCATCATCCGCCGCGCGACGCGTCGTTCGCGCAGGCGCGCCAGCAGGCGATCGGCGCACTGCTCGACGCGCCGCCGCAAGCAAGCCTCGACGGGCTGCGCAGCGCGCTGCGGCAGATCTCGGATATCGAGCGGATCACTGGGCGGCTCGCGTTGCTGTCGGCGCGCCCGCGCGATCTGTCGAGCTTGCGCGACACGTTCATTGCGCTGCCCGAACTGCGCGCGCAACTCGCCGCCGTGACGGCCGCTGCCGATTCGCTCGCGCGCATCGATACGGCGCTGGTGCCGCCCGCTGACTGCGTCGATCTGCTGAAGCGCGCAGTCGCGCAGGAACCCGCTGCGATGGTGCGCGACGGCGGCGTGATCGCACGCGGGTACGATGCGGAACTCGATGAACTACGAGATATTTCGGAGAACTGTGGACAGTTCCTGATCGATCTCGAAACGCGTGAACGTGCGCGCACGGGCATCGGCAATCTGCGCGTCGAATACAACAAGGTGCACGGCTTCTATATCGAAGTGACGCGCGGCCAGACTGACAAGGTGCCCGACGATTATCGCCGCCGTCAGACGCTGAAGAACGCCGAGCGCTACATCACGCCTGAGCTGAAAACGTTCGAGGACAAGGCGCTGTCCGCGCAGGAACGCGCGCTCGCGCGAGAGAAAGCGCTGTATGACGCGCTGTTGCAATCGCTGCTGCCGTTCATCGCCGATTGCCAGCGCGTTGCGTTGGCGCTCGCCGAACTCGATCTGCTCGCCGCGTTTGCCGAGCGCGCCCGCGCGCTCGACTGGGTTGCCCCTGGCTTCACGCCGACGGGCGGCATCGATATCGAACAGGGCCGGCACCCCGTGGTCGAAGCGCAGGTCGAGCAGTTCATCGCCAACGACTGCGTGCTCAATCCCGAACGCAAGCTGCTGCTGATCACCGGCCCGAACATGGGCGGTAAATCGACGTTCATGCGTCAGACCGCGCTGATCGCGTTGATGGCGTATGTAGGCAGCTATGTGCCCGCGCGGCGCGCGTCGTTCGGCCCGATCGATCGTATTTTCACGCGGATCGGCGCCGCCGACGATCTGGCGGGCGGCCGCTCGACCTTCATGGTCGAAATGACGGAAGCCGCCGCGATCCTGAACGATGCGACGCCGCAAAGCCTCGTGTTGATGGACGAAATTGGGCGCGGCACGTCGACATTCGACGGCCTCGCGCTCGCTTGGGCCATCGCGCGGCATCTGCTGGCGCACAACAACTGCCATACGTTGTTCGCGACGCATTATTTCGAACTGACGCAACTGCCCGCCGAGTTTCCGCATGCGGCGAACGTGCATCTGTCGGCAGTCGAGCATGGGCACGGCATCGTGTTCCTGCATGCCGTCAACGATGGCCCCGCGAACCAGAGCTACGGCCTGCAGGTCGCGCAACTGGCGGGCGTGCCGAACGCGGTGATTCGTGCCGCGCGCAAGCATCTCGCTTATCTGGAGCAGCAGTCGGCCGCGCAACCCGCGCCGCAACTCGACCTGTTCGCGACGCCCGTTGCGATGCTCGAAGACGCCGACGACGAGCCGCCCGCGCCGGCAGTCGATCCCGCCACGCAGGCGCTCGTCGAACGCTTGCGCGAGATCGACCCGAACGATCTACGTCCGCGCGACGCGCTCGACCTGCTGTTCGAACTGCATGAACTGGCCAAGTCGCCAGATGCGCGACACTGACGCCGGCAATCGCCGCGCGCCGCCCCGCCTTCGCCGCCGCTCGCGCGGCGCAGCGCGAGCGCTCGCGCTGACGCTCGCGTACGTGAGCGCGCTGTCGCTGGCGGCGCTGGGCCCTGAGTCGTTCGCAAAGGAACCGGCGCCGCAGTACGCGTTCGCGGTCATCGGCGGCACGCTGCAAAGTTCCGCCGACGAAGCGCTCACGCAGCGACTGCTCGACGCAATCGGACGCGATCCGGACGTCTCGTTCATCGTCTACGATGGCAATCTGAAAAGCAGCAAGGAAGCCTGCCGCGATTCGCTGTTCGAGACGCGCCATACGCTGCTCGAAACGTCGAAGCCCGCGCTCGTCTTCATTCCCGGCCAGCACGACTGGACCGATTGCGGCACGGCTGAGGCCGGCAGCTACGATCCCGTCGAGCGGCTCGATCTGCTGCGGCAGACGCTGTTCGCCGATGCGTCGTCGATGGGACAGAATCCGATTCCGCTCGCACGCGAAAGCGAAGTGTCGCGGTTCCGGCCTTATCGCGAGAATGTGCGCTGGCTGGTCGGCGATACCGTGTTCGTCGGCCTCAACGTGCCGGGCCCGAACAATCATTTTCTGTATGCGGGCGGCCGCAATGGCGAGTTCGAAGACCGCGTGATCGCGAATGCATTCTGGCTCGATCACGCCGCCGAGTATGCGAAGCGCCGCGGCGCACGCGCGATCGTCGTGCTGGTTCAGGGCGACTTCGATCCCGAACGTTACGAGCGCCCCGAGCGCTTCGCGTGGCTGCGCTTCGGGCATCGCTCGAAGCGCGATGGTTTCATGGAATTCAAGCGCAGTCTGGTGAAGCTGGCCGAGACGTTTCGCGGACCAGTCGTCGTGATTCATCAGGACGACGACAGATCGCATACCGGCTTTATGATCGACCAGCCGCTGCGCAACGATAAGGGCGATCTGGTGACGAATCTGACGCGCATTGCATTCGCGCCGCGTAGCCCTCAGAACCAGTGGATACAGGTCGATGTCGATCTGCAGAAGCGGCCGCCGTTTCGCGTGACTATACGCGATGTGCCGAAGAATCTGCCGCTGCCGGCCGCGCCCACCATGCCGTCGCACAACGATAACGCCACGCCGCCGATGCCGCCGTCGATGCCCGCCGTGCCGGACTCCGCGCCCGCTTCCGAGCTGCCGCCGATCCTGCCTGAACCGTCGCGCACGCCGTCGCCGGATTAGAGCAACGGCATCACATACCGCGCTACGCGCCCCAGATGCGACAACGGGCGCTTACGCGCCCGCTTCGGGAACTGCTCCGTCGTCGGCCCTCTATCCGGTACCCAAGCGTCCACCCTGCAAATTCAGTGCAGCGTCGGCCGTGACGGTTCGGCGTCGTCGGCATCGTCCTCATCATCATCTTCGTCGGCGATTTCGAGTCCGCTCGCGCCGTGTGCATGCTCGTGCTGGATTTCGTCTTCCGTCGCTTCGCGCACGTCCTTCACAGTCAGGCTGAAACGCAGCGCCATGCCTGCGAGCGGGTGATTGCCGTCGAGCACGACCTTGTCTTCGGCGACATCGGTGACGGTATAGATCAACGAGTCCAGATCTTCATCGCCCTCTTCCGGCGTGCCTTCGAACTGCATGCCGACTTCGAGCGGCTCAGGGAAACGGCTGCGCGGCTCGATCTTCACGAGGTCAGGATCGTATTCGCCGAACGCGTCGCCCGGTTCCAGCTGGATCTGGGTTTCGAAGCCGGGCTCATGGCCGTCAAGCTCTTCCTCGATCTTGGGGAACGTGCCATCATAGCCGCCGTGCAGATAAACCATCGGCTCGTCGCTTTCCTCAATCAGATTGTCTTGCGCATCCGACAGTTTGTAAGTGACCGATACGACGGTGTTCTTTGCGATTTTCATTCGATTCTCCAGATTACGACTCACATTATACGATGCCCGTGCGGCCCCCTGACTACCCCGCTGGCAAAGCTTCAGCGCGTTCCACTCCGACTCCCGCCTCCGCTTCTTCCGCGCCTGCGCCCGATCGGCCTGCGTCGTTGCTGGGCAATCTGACGCCGTCGCAATTCATGCGGCGCTACTGGCAAAAGAAGCCTTTGCTGATCCGTCAGGCCATACCGGATATCGCCGCGCCGCTCTCGCGCGACGAACTGTTCGAACTGGCCGATCAGGATGAAGTCGAGTCACGCCTCATCACGCACTTTCGCAACAAATGGCAGCTCGAACATGGTCCGTTTGCTGCAGACGAATTGCCTTCCGTCAAACAGCGTGCGTGGACGTTGCTCGTGCAAGGCGCCGATCTGCATAACGACCGAGCGCGCGCATTACTTGACCGTTTTCGCTTCGTGCCCGACGCGCGTCTCGACGACCTGATGATCTCGTACGCGACGGACGGCGGCGGCGTCGGTCCTCATTTCGACTCTTACGATGTCTTCCTGTTGCAGGTTCACGGCAAGCGCCGCTGGCGCATCGGCGCGCAACGCGATCTGTCGTTGCAGCCCGGCCTGCCCTTGAAAGTTCTACAAAACTTCGAGCCGGAAGAGGAATGGGTATTGGAGCCCGGCGACATGCTTTATCTGCCGCCGCACATCGCCCACGACGGCGTGGCGGAAGGCGAATGCATGACGTGCTCGATCGGTTTTCGCGCGCCGTCGACGTCCGAACTCGCCGCGCAGTTCCTGTATTACCTTGCGGAGCGCGGCGAAGCGGCCAACTCGCCGGACGGCGCCGCGCTCTATCGCGACCCGCAGCAACCGGCCGTCGCGAAGCCAGCGGCACTGCCCGCTGCGCTTGTCGACCGGGTGGGTGCGATCCTTGCTAAGATCGACTGGAACGAGAAGGACGTCTCGTCATTCCTCGGTACCTATCTGAGCGAACCGAAGCCGAGCGTCGTATTCGATCCACCCGAGCGACCGCTCGATGAAGCGCGTTTCATCAAGCGCGCAAGCAAGGAAGGCGTGCGTCTGGATCGCAAGACTGTGCTGCTTTACGACAGTCGTGCTTACTACCTGAATGGAGAAGAAAGCAGGCTGTCGGGCGTGAAAACCGCGGTGATTGAACTCGCCGACAACCGCTATCTGAGTGCGAAACGCTTTGTAACACTCTCGGGGCAATCGTCGGTGACAGCACTACTTCACGAGTGGTATCGTGCGGGCTGGATACAGATGGGTGATCTGAGATAAGATTCGCTCCGCTGTCATACCGTATAGCGAAAAATTGTCTGAGAAAGACAACGTATTGGCCCCGGATTTGTCGACGGTCGATACGAAAGTGCATATAATTTCCGCCCAAGCCGTAGGGAAGATTCACGCTCATGAAGTGCGGTCTCCACCAGCGGCCCAGGTCGGTGTTGGAGCACATTACCGGTATTATTTTGCGCTGTTGCTTACCTTTAACCATAAAAGGACGTGATCATGAAGAAATCCCTCCTCGTAGCATCCCTGTTGGCAGCTGTGGCACTGGCTGCATGCAACAAGAGCAGCGACCAGGCAGCTGCCCCGGCTAGCGATGCTGCTGCCGCTTCGGCACCCGCTGCTGCTGCTTCGGATTCGGCTGCTGCCGCTTCGGGCGCTGCTGCTGCTGCGAGCGACGCTGCTGCTTCGGCTACGACGGCTGCTTCGGATGCAGGCGCTGCTGCTTCGGACGCTGCTGCGTCGGCAGCTGCTCCGGCTTCGGGCGCAAGCCAGTAAGCTGTAGCACAGGGTTCGCCTCAGGGCGAAAACTGCGACGGGAAGTCCGAGGGCTTTCCGGGCAAAAAACAAAACGCCACGAGTTCAAACTCGTGGCGTTTTGCTTTATGCGCCGCTATTAATCGCGATTATTTCGCTTGCATGCATTCGATGCATTTTGGTCAATTCATGTCGTTAAGCCACAACACGCAGTCCGGCCTTAAAAACAAAATGATTTGCCCGCTGCATCGGCAGCATGGTGTTTTCGATGTAACGAGCGCTTATTCGGAAGCCTGCGCCTTCTCTTCGAAGAACTCGCGCACGACGTCGATTTCACGCGTGCGCTTGAATGGCGGCAGGCTCTGCCATATCCGGCGCCCATACGGCTTGTCGACCAGCCGGGTGTCGCAGATCATCAGCACGCCGCGATCGGTCTCAGAGCGGATCAGACGCCCTGCGCCCTGCTTGAGCGTGATAACTGCCTGCGGCAGTTGATGCACGGCAAATGGACTCAAGCCCTTCTTCGTCAGCGCATCGAGACGCGCGGACAGCACGGGGTCGTCAGGCGGCGCAAACGGCAGCTTGTCGATGACGACGAGCGACAGCGCATCGCCACGCACATCGACGCCTTCCCAGAAGCTCTGGCTGCCGACGAGAATCGCATTGCCATAGGAGCGGAACCGGTCGAGCAGTTCAGTACGGCTCGCATCGCCCTGCACGAGTAATGGCATGTTCCAGCCGCGCGACTCGATCACGTCGCGCAGCTTCGTCGCGATGCGATCGACGGCGCGCAGCGTCGTGCACAGCATGAACACACCACCGCCCGATGCTTCGATCGCCGGCAGCGCGGCATCGAATACGGCATCGGTGAACGTCGGCGACGAGGGCTGCGGCAAATTACGCGGCACGTAGAGCAGGCCCTGCGTGCCGTAGTCGAACGGGCTGGGCAGCGTCATCGAGCGACGCGAGTTGAGACCCATCTGCGCCGCATAGTGCGCGAAGTCGCCACGCACCGACAACGTCGCCGACGTGAACACCCACGCGCGCGGCACGCCCGCGCGCTGCTTCGCGAAAATGGGCGCGACGGATAGCGGCGTCTCGTGCAGTTGCACGGTATGCGAGAACACTTCGATCCAGCGGACCTTCTCGTTCGGATCGCTTTTCTCTGCTGCTTTTGCGGCGTCCGTTGCGGCGTCGCGTTCGGTCTCGGTGGGCGGCGTGGTCCAGCCCGACAGCACCTCCTGCAACTCTCGTCCGCGGCGCACCAGCGCACCCAGCGACTCGGCGCGCTCCGACTGCCCAGCGAGCGCGCTTGCGAGCGCATCGAGTTCCGTCTCGACGGCTTCGAGCGCGGGGAACAACGGATGATCGTCGGGCAACTGGCCAATCGACAGCCGCACCGAGTCTTCCTTGAATGCGAGCCGCACGTCGCGCGCCGAGCGTTCGAGCGCTGCGCCGAGCTTCACCCAGTCGACGGCATCACGCGCATGGCCGAGGCCTTCCGCGACCGAGTCGCGCGCGAGCTCGAGGAATTGCGTGGTGGACAACGTTTCGCCGAAGAACAGCGTCGCGGTTTCGGGCAGTTGATGCGCTTCGTCGAAGATCACCGTGTTCGCCGTCGGCAGCAGTTCGGCCATGCCCGTATCGCGCAGCATGATGTCGGCGAAGAACAGATGGTGATTGACGACCACGATATCGGCCTGCTGCGCCTCACGGCGCGCCTGCATCACGAAGCAGTCCTTGTAGTGCGGGCACTCCTGGCCAAGACAGTTATCGCGCGTCGACGTCACCATCGACCACACGGCCGCCGTCTCCGGCACGCTTGCAAGCTCGGCCTTGTCACCCGTGCGTGTGATCTTCGCGAAGCGGATGATGTCCTGCAGATACGACGTTTCCTGCCGCGACGGCAGACGGCCGTTGTCGGCCGTGCGTTGCAGATAGTAGTGGCACAGATAGTTCGCGCGGCCCTTGAGCATCGCGACGGACACGGGCACGGCGAGCGCGTCGCGCACGGTCGGAATGTCGCGCTGAAAGAGCTGGTCCTGCAAGTGCTTGGTGCCCGTCGAGACGACCACCTTGCCGCCCCACAGCATCGCCGGCACGAGGTACGCGTAGGTCTTGCCCGTGCCCGTGCCTGCTTCGACGATCAGCGTGTTCTCGCCGCCTTCGGTATTGCCGTCAGCGGCCGCTGCGTCTTCAGGTGCGGACTGCGCTGCCGATGCCGACTGCTGCAAGCGCCGCGCCGGACGCTTCTGCGCCTCGAACATCGCGGGCTCCGGCATCGCGCGGCCCGATGCTTCCATCGCGGCGGCCACGGCACGCGCCATTTCGATCTGCGACGCGCGCGGCCGGTAGCCGTCGATCTGGCGTGCGAGCAGCCCGTCGGCGGCGAAGATGTCGGCGAGTTCGGATGATCGCTTGTGACTCAGCGACGCGGCTAGCGCGCCGCCGCCCGATGCGGGCTTCGCCGCGTGCTCGTCGGCGCCCGTCGCAGCGGCGTCCGAAGCGCCCGCCGACGCCGTCCGGGAAGAAGATTGAAGCGATGAATTCAAGGCAAGCGATTCCTGCAAAGTCCGGCGCGCCACATGCTGAACGGGGCCGGCGCCTGCCTGGCCGCTCCGTCAGTTGCGGGCTTCCGGTTCAAGCTGCAACTGCAGCAAGATGATGGTGTCCTTGACCTTGAGCTTGCGCTTTTTCAGGCGCTGGATCTCGAGGTCGTCGATGCCGGGTTCCTCGGACATTTTGTCGATCAAACGATCAAGCCCACTATGCTCCGATTCCAGTTGCAGAATGCGGTCGCGCAGTGTGTCCGAATTGACGACGCGATGATGGTCGCGCATGCTCGCCTCCTCTTTCGAAAGGGCGAAGGCCGCGCTGCGCGGTCGCTCCGCTCGAGGTTGCTGTCCGGCCTGAAACGCGTTACGGCTGTTGCTGACTGATGCTCACTGCTGCTGTTGCTGCTTCTGTTGCTGCTCGAGCTGCTGTTGCTGTTTCGCCTGCTCTTCCTGTTTCTGTTTGGCCTTCTCGGCCGCCTGCTTCTGACGCTCTTCGACATCGGCCTTGTGCTGCGCTGCTTCCGACTGCTTCTGCTGGAAGCGCTGCTGCTTCTCGCCGCGCTCCTGAGCCTTCTGGGCGGCCTGCTGATGCGCCTCGTCGAGCTTGCGCTGGAAGTCGGCCTGCTTCGCATCGTAGGCCTTCTGGTTCGCGGCCGCTTGCGAAGGCGAAATGCCGCGCTGCGCCTGATCGATGGCGTGCTGTTGCTGCTTCTGCTGGAAAGCCTGCTCGTTCGCGGCGCGCTGCGGCGCTTCTGCGTTGCGCTGCGCCTGACTCAACTGATGCTGACGCTGCTTGTCTTCGTACGCCTGCGCATTGCGCTCGTCCTGTGCAGTGCGCGCGGGCGTGTCTGCTTCGTACTGCGCGCGCTTGATGGCCGCCTGCTCGTCGCGTTGCCGCGCGTGCTCGACGCGCTTTTCGTCGTCGAGCGCGAGCTGCTCCTTGCGAATGTCGGCGGCGACGACACGCATGTCTTCACGGGCCGAGTCCAGGCAATGATTGACGAAAAACTTGCTATAACAGTTGTGCTGGGCGACGCCGTAACGGTAGTTGTTCTCCGTCGTGCGGGTATCGAGCGTCTTTTGACGCGCGTCGAAATCGTTCGCGGCTGGCACGCCCGAAGCCGTAGCCGACGCGGCCGACGATGCCGCCACGGCATTCTCCTGCGCATCGGCGAGCGCGGGCGTAAGCGCCGCGCACGCGACGAACGCCAGCGACGCGGCGAGCGCGAACCGGCGGACGGACCCGGCACACCAAAGTGCAACGGACGCGGCCTCTGGGCTGAAGACGGGCGATGCGAGCGGAGATCGGCGTGAAGATCCGGGCAGATTTCCGGACGTGAGGCGTGAGGTCGGCAACGTCGTAGATGGGCAGCGGAACATGCCTGAAATTCTATCACCCCGCGCTTGAGCGCTCGGTCATTTATGGCAAAATGCCCCGCTTCAGCAAGCTTTCACGAGCTTTGACGACTTTTCCGCAACCCGGCCGCCGCGTGTTTCGCGCAGCACGGCCACAGTCGAATCCGGCAGGAACATCAAGACCCTATGACGGACACCGTAGCAATCAAGATCGTACAGCGCATCGCCACCGAACTGACCGTCCAGCCGCGCCAGGTCGCGGCCGCGGTGCAACTACTCGATGAAGGAGCGACTGTTCCGTTTATCGCCCGGTACCGGAAGGAAGTCACCGGCAATCTCGACGACACGCAACTGCGCACGCTCGAAGAACGCCTGCTCTATCTGCGCGAGCTGGAAGACCGGCGCGCCTCGATCATCGCGAGCATCGACGAGCAAGGCAAACTCACGGACGAACTGCGCGCCGCGATCGAAGGCGCCGACAGCAAGCAGGTCCTCGAAGACCTCTATCTACCGTACAAGCCGAAGCGCCGAACGCGCGCGCAGATCGCCCGCGAAGCCGGCCTGCAGCCGCTCGCCGACGCGCTGCTCGCGAACCCGCTGCTCGATCCGCAGACGGAAGCCGCGAAATACGTCGATGCCAAGAAAGGCGTCGCGGACGTCAAGGTCGCGCTCGACGGCGCGCGCGACATTCTCTCCGAGCAGTTCGGCGAAACGGCCGAAGTGCTCGGCAAGCTGCGCGACTATCTGTTCAATCAGGGCGTGTTGGCGTCGGCAGTGGTCGAAGGCAAGGAAGGCGAAGAAGGCGAGAAATTCCGCGACTACTACGACTATTCGGAAACGATCCGCACCGTGCCGTCGCACCGCGCGCTCGCCCTCTTCCGCGGCCGCAATGCAGGCGTGCTGATGATCAAGCTGGGACTCGGCGAAGAACTCGACGCGCAGGTGCCGCATCCGGGCGAAGCGATGATCGCGCGCCACTTCGGCATCGCGAATCAGGGCCGGCCGGCGGACAAGTGGCTCTCCGATGTATGCCGCTGGTGCTGGCGCGTGAAGGTGCAGCCGCACATCGAAAACGAACTGCTGACGAATCTGCGCGAAGAAGCCGAAAACGAAGCGATCCGTGTGTTTGCGCGCAATCTGAAGGATCTGCTGCTGGCCGCGCCGGCGGGCCCGAAGGCTGTGATCGGCCTCGATCCGGGTCTGCGCACGGGCGTGAAGGTGGCTGTCGTCGACCGTACGGGCAAGGTGCTCGCCACGGATCAGATCTATCCTCACGAACCGCGCCGCGACTGGGACGGCTCGATCGCGAAGCTCGCACGCATCGCCGCGCAAACGCAGGCGGAACTGGTCAGTATCGGTAACGGCACGGCGTCGCGCGAAACGGACAAGCTCGCTAGTGAACTGATGTCGCGTCATCCGGAACTGAAGTTGCAGAAGATCGTCGTGTCGGAAGCGGGCGCTTCTGTGTACTCGGCATCGGAACTCGCGGCCAAGGAATTCCCGGATATGGACGTGTCGCTGCGCGGCGCGGTGTCGATCGCGCGCCGCCTGCAGGACCCGCTCGCCGAACTCGTGAAGATCGAGCCGAAGGCGATTGGGGTCGGGCAGTATCAGCATGACGTGAACCAGCGCGATCTCGCGCGTTCGCTCGATGCCGTTGTCGAAGACTGCGTGAATGCCGTCGGCGTGGATGCGAATACGGCTTCCGTTGCGTTGCTGGCGCGCGTGTCCGGCCTGAACGCGACGCTTGCGCGCAATATCGTTGATTATCGCGATGCGAACGGTCCGTTCCCGACGCGCGACCATCTGCGCAAGGTGCCGCGTCTTGGCGACAAGACGTTCGAGCAGGCTGCGGGCTTCTTGCGCATCAATGGCGGCGAGAATCCGCTCGACCGCTCGTCGGTGCACCCGGAAGCGTATCCCGTCGTTGAACGGATGCTTGCGAAGATCAGCAGGAACATTGGCGACGTGCTCGGTAATCGCGATGCGCTGTCGCGGCTGTCACCTGCCGAGTTCGTCGACGATCGTTTCGGTCTGCCGACTGTGCGGGATATTCTCTCTGAACTTGAGAAGCCTGGGCGTGATCCGCGTCCTGAGTTCAAGACTGCGACTTTCCGCGAAGGCGTTGAGAAGATTTCTGACCTGTCGCCGGGCATGGTGCTCGAAGGTGTCGTGACGAACGTGGCTGCGTTTGGCGCGTTTATCGATATCGGCGTGCATCAGGATGGGCTCGTGCATGTGTCGGCGATGTCGACGAAGTTCATCAAGGACCCGCATGAGGTCGTCAGGGCCGGGCAGATCGTCAAGGTGAAGGTGCTTGAGGTCGACGTCAAGCGTCAGCGGATTTCGTTGACCATGCGGATGGATGATGATGTTGCAGCGGGTGCGCCGCAGGAGCGCTCGGCTGGGCGTTCGGGGTCCGGGTCGGCCTCGGGGGCAGGTGCGGGGCGTTCGCAGCAACGCGCGCGTGGGCCGGAACCGGTTAATGCTATGGCGGCGGCTTTTGCCAAGTTGAAACGGTAAGTGTGGGCGGGGCTTTTGCCCCGTGTGCCCCGTTTTTGCGTTGCGCGTTGGGTGGTTTGTTGCTCTGCGATGGGGGTGCGGTTTGCCGCCGCGGTGCAGGCTTTAGTCTTTCAATGGCATCCGCGATTTGCCTTCGCTGTTCATGCGTTGCCCCGGTGATTTTGCCTGTGCGCTGGCATCCGCGCTTTGCCTTCGTGCTTCAAGCGTCGCCCCTGTGCGGGGCGGCACCTAAAGAAAGCGGCTCACACCGCCAACTCTTCTTCCTGCCTGAGGGCCCTCAACAGGTCCCACGCTTCACACGGCAACGTCTCTGTTCGCGTGTGTTGCCAACGCTCTGAATTGACGCCTCACCCGCCTCAAACTCCCTCGCAAATGCAAGCGGCAGCGAATGGTATATGCCGCCCAGGTGGCAAACTGTGTGTAGGTTGTCGCGTCGTATAACCTTGCGCTCTTACAGGGTGGAACGCGTGCGCTATCGGTCCGGAGTGAGGAGTGTGAGGCACTATGGCCTACACACAGTTTGCCACCTGGGCGGCGGTGGACTATCTGGCACGGCGTGCTGTAGTGCGGGAGCGTGAAGCGGGTGAGGCGCACCGCAAGAGCGCTGGCAACGAACGTGGGTCACGTGGTTGCCGTGTGAAGCGTAAGAACCTTCGGGGGCCCTCAGGCAAGAAGAAATGTTGGCGGTGTTAGCCGCTTTCTTTTGCCTACTTTTCTTTGCGGCGGTGGCAAAGAAAAGTAGGTGCCGCCCCGCACAGGGGCGACGCGTGAACGGCAAACACCACAACGCGGATGCCAGCGAAAACCAAAGCAAACCACCCAGCGTCGCAAGACAAAAAAACTCAGATCTCTATTTTCGTCCCAAGCTCAACAACGCGATTCGCGGGAATGCTAAAAAAGTCAGTTGGCTTCGCAGCATTCTGATGCATCCATGCAAACACACGCTCACGCCACACGGACATGCCGGGCAACTGCGTCGGCACGACAGTCTCCCTCGCGAGAAAGAACGACGTGTCCATCAACTCAAACGACATATCGTGTGACACGCTGATCTGCTCGAGCACAGCCTTCACATCAGGCGTCTCATTGAACCCATAAGCGGCCTTGACGAGAAAAAGCCCACCGCTAACATCCTTGACCGTCAACCGGTCCTTATCCTCAACATAAGGAATATCCCGCGTGATGAAAGTCAGAAAGATGGTCCGTTCGTGCAGCACCTTGTTGTGCTTGAGATTATGCAAAAGGCTCACGGGAACGAGCGTCGCGCTCCCTGTCAGATAAATGGCCGTGCCCGACACGCGATGCGGCGGATGCGCAAGCAGTCCTTGCACGAAGGGCATCAACGGAATACCGTCGGCGGCCGTGCGCTCCTTCACAATCATGCGCCCCTTGAACCACGTCATCAGCAGGAAGAACAGCAACGCGCCGATGCCGAGCGGCAACCACCCGCCCTCCGCCACTTTCAGCAGATTCGCGCCGAAGAACCCAAGGTCGACAATCAGCAGCGCGCCGATAATCAACGCGACAACGCCCTTGTTCCAGTTCCACACCTTCACCATCACCACGCTCGCGAGGATCGTCGTGATCACCATCGTCGCCGTCACGGCAATACCGTAGGCCGCGGCCAGATTGTCCGAACTCTTGAACGCGAGGACGATGCACAGAATGATGAACAGCAGCATCCAGTTGACGACAGGCACATAGATCTGCCCGATCGCCAGCTCCGACGTGTGCAGGATCTTCATGCGCGGCACGTAGCCGAGCTGGATCGCCTGGCTCGTCAGCGAATACGCGCCCGAAATCACCGCTTGCGACGCAATCACCGTCGCAACCGTCGACAGCACAACCAACGGCAGCAGCGCCCAGTCAGGCGCAAGCAGAAAGAACGGGTTTTCGATCGCCTTCGGGTCGTGCATCAGCAACGCACCCTGGCCGAAGTAGTTCAGCACCAGCGACGGCATCACGAGCGAATACCACGCGCAGCGTATCGGCGCCGCGCCGAAGTGGCCCATGTCCGCGTACAGCGCTTCCGCGCCCGTCAGCACCAGCACGACCGAGCCGAGCACCACGTACGCCTGCAGCAGGTGCGCCGACATGAACGAGAACGCGTAGTACGGATTGAGCGCCTTGATCACTTCCGGTGCCTGCACGATATGCGACAGGCCGAGCACCGCGATCGTCACGAACCACAACACCATGATCGGGCCGAACAGCCGGCCGACCATCGCCGTCCCGTGGCGCTGGATCCAGAACAGCAGCACGAGGATCACCATCGTCAGCGGCAGCACCAGATGCGAGAGCTTTGGCGCAGCGATCTCCAGACCCTCGACAGCCGACATTACCGAAATGGCAGGCGTGATCACGGCATCGCCGTAGAACATGCAGGCGCCGAAAATGCCGAGCATCATCAGAAGGCCCGCCGCCCTGCTCTTCGTGTCGAACGAGCGCAGCGACAGCGCCATCAACGCAAGCACGCCGCCCTCGCCGTTGTTGTCGGCGCGCATCACGAACATCACGTACTTGATGCTGACGACCACGATGATCGCCCAGAACAGCAGCGATATGACGCCGAGGATAGAACTCTCTGTGAGGGGAATGCCGTGGGAGGGGCTGAAGGCTTCTTTCAGCGAATACAGGGGGCTTGTGCCGATATCCCCGAAAACCACGCCGATCGCAGCGACTGCAAGCGAGGGCAACGGCTGCTTGGGGACGTGAGAGTTGTCTGTCATAAACGCGAAAAGAATCCGTTCCTGAGCGGCAAAAAACGAACGCTATTCTAAAGAATATAGGCGACAAAGCCCACCATTCAGCCCGTTGTGCTGACGCCACGCAGTCGGGCAGCGTCGGTCGAGTGTAGCATCACACCCCATGGCCGGCGTGCGTTTGCGCGTGTCAAGGGCTGCATTGTCAAATTGTTCCCGTTTGACCACGCTCATCAACGAATGTGAGGCGAACATAAAAACGGAGCCTCGAGAGGCTCCGTTTCAGTTTGCAGCATGCCGCCATCAACTTGCACGACGGCGGGCGGATGCTAGCTGGCGTCCGTCGAACGCTCCTGGCCACGCTTGATCCATGCGCTCAGGTTGTGCGGACGCACTGTGTCCCACTCCTCGAACGGCTGATGGATCCACGGGTTCGTCGCGAGATAGTGAACGTGATAGTCCGGCTTCACCTTCGAGCACGCCTTCCACCACAGCACCGCCGAACGCACCGACGTGATGGCGGGATAACGCTCCTTCAGATGCTGCTGCACGCGCGCGAGCGTCACGCCCGAATCGACAAGGTCATCGACCAGCAGCACGTTGCCCGACAGTTCGCCGCGCGTCATCGTGATGTACTGCGCGATATCGAGCTCGCCCTGCTCCGTGCCTGCCGCTTCGCGGTACGAACTCGTCGCGAGGATCGCGAGCGGCAGATCGTAGATGCGCGAGAGCTGATCGCCGACCCGCAGACCGCCGCGCGCGAGGCACAGGATCTTGTCGAACTTCCAGCCCGATTCGTGGACGGCGAGCGCAAGCAGCTCGATCAGCCGGTGATATTCGTCCCAGCCGACCCACAAGTTGCGCTCGTCGTTGCGCGGGTCCTTCATTTCAATCATGGGTACACCCTGGATCATGCTTAAACCTTGAACGGGTGACGCAGAAGAATGGTTTCGTCGCGGTCCGGACCCGTCGACACCATGTCGATCGGCACGCCCGCCACTTCCTGCACGCGCGACAGATACGCTTGAGCGTTCGCGGGCAACTTGCTCCATTCCTTGATACCGACCGTGCTTTCCTGCCAGCCGCCGAACGTTTCGTAAACCGGCTCGCAGCGCGAGACTTCGGACGCGCCGCGCGGCAGGATGTCGGCGCTCTTGCCGTCGATCGTGTAGCCGACGCACAGCTTCACTTCGTCGAGACCGTCGAGCACGTCGAGCTTCGTGATGCACAGGCCCGACACGCCGTTGATCTGGATCGAGCGGCGCAGCGCGGCGGCGTCGAGCCAGCCGGTGCGGCGCGGGCGGCCCGTGACCGAGCCGAATTCCTTGCCGACCTTCGCAAGCGTCAAGCCGACTTCTTCCTGGCGGTTGGCGTTGTCGGCGTCGTACAGTTCGCTCGGGAACGGACCCGAGCCGACGCGCGTGCAGTACGCCTTCGTGATGCCAAGAATGTAGTCCAGCTTCTGCGGGCCGACACCCGCGCCCGCGCTCGCCGCACCCGCGACGCAATTGCTCGACGTAACGAACGGATACGTGCCGTGGTCGATATCGAGCAGCGTGCCTTGCGCGCCTTCAAACAGCAGGTTGTTGCCCGCGGCGTTCTCGTCGTACAGACGGCGCGAAACATCCGTGACCATCGGCTTCAGACGGTCGGCGTAGCTCAGCATCATGTCGAGCGTCTGCTGATAATCGACAGCCGGTGCGCCGAGGTATTGCGTGAGCACGAAATTGTGGAAATCGAGATTTGCGCGCAGGCGTTCAGCGAAGGTCTTCGGCTCGAACAGGTCCTGCACGCGCATGCCACGGCGCGCCACCTTGTCTTCGTAGGCCGGGCCGATGCCGCGCCCCGTCGTGCCGATCTTGCCGGCGCCGCTGCGTGCTTCGCGGGCCTGGTCGATGGCGACGTGGTACGGGAGGATCAGCGTGGTGGCTTCGGAGATGAAGAGACGCTTCTGCACGTCGACGCCGGCCGATTCTAGCTCTTCGATTTCCTTGAACAGCGCTTCAGGCGACAACACGACGCCATTGCCGATGTAGCAGGCGACGCCCGGGCGCATGATGCCCGACGGAATCAGACGCAAGATGGTTTTCTTGCCGCCGATGATGAGCGTATGGCCGGCGTTGTGACCGCCCTGGAAACGAACGACGCCTTGCGCGTGGTCCGTCAGCCAGTCAACGATCTTGCCCTTGCCTTCATCACCCCACTGGGTACCCACGACGACGACATTGCGCCCAGGGTTCACATTCACTGCGCTGGCAGACATGTTGTTTCTTAAGCTGGTTAAAAACGTATTTTACCTATGTTCGCGAAAGGTTCCCGATTTTTTCACGGACTGATACCGGGATTTTTCCCGAAATTTCCTTTTGCGCTCAAAGGCATGGGAGCGGCGAGGCGCTGCGGCCCGGCCGCGCGTGGCACGGAGCGGCCACGCGTTCGATGGTTGCGGCGTCACGTTTCACATGACGCGGCAGGCCTTCACGGCATCACGACTTCGATTCGACGACCCACTGGCCGTTGCGCTCGACCAGCACGCGGT
This sequence comes from Paraburkholderia sp. SIMBA_054, assembly GCF_046534875.1. NCBI lineage: Bacteria > Pseudomonadati > Pseudomonadota > Betaproteobacteria > Burkholderiales > Burkholderiaceae > Paraburkholderia > Paraburkholderia sp. SIMBA_054. Next base: position 114,812 of record NZ_JAWRXV010000002.1, read on the forward strand.
CGCACGCGAATTCGTCGAGTGCGTGGTCGTGCCCCGGCAGCGCCTGGATCACGACTTCGCCCGCATCGCGCAGCGCGGCGACGCTCGTGCGCAAGGCTTCGCCGTGTTGCCATGGCGCGAGGATCGCGCTGCTGCGCGCCTCGATGGGCGAGATGCGCGCCACTTCGCGCAGATCCAGCGAAAAGCCCGTTGCCGCGCGGGCGCGGCCGTACGCCTGGCCGACCTTGTCATAGCGGCCGCCTCGCGCGACGGCATTCGGCACGCCATCGACGTAGGCCGAGAACATCACGCCGCTGTGATAGGCGTAGCCGCGCAGATCGGCCAGATCGATCATCACTTCCGCGCCGTCGACCTGTTGCGCGAGGAACGCGAGGTCGTCGAGCGCCCGCGCGATTTCGGGCGCATTCGGCAGACGCGCGCGCGCTTCTTCGAGCACGGACGCGTCGCCGTACAGCGTGGGCAGTGCGCGCAGCGCGTCGCGCGTGACGGGCGTGAGGTTCGCCGTCAGTTCGTTGAGCAGCGGCACGTCCTTGCCTGCGAGCGCTTCGTAAAGCGCCTCGCCGAGCGACGCGGCAGCCGGCTCGCCATCGATCAGCGCGCCAAGCACGGCGGCGTGGCACAGATCCAGACGCACGCGGCCGAGTCCCGCGAGATGCAGCGCGTCGAGCATCAGTTGCTGAATCTCCAGATCCGCTTCGAGACCCGCATGACCGTAAATTTCGGCGCCGATCTGGATCTGCTCACGCGTCGCGTGCAAACCGCGCGGGCGCGTGTGCAGCACATTGCCCGCGTAGCACAGGCGCGTCACGCCCTGGCGGTTCAGCAGGTGCGCGTCGATGCGCGCGACCTGCGGCGTGATGTCGGCGCGCAGGCCGAGCGTGCGGCCCGACAGCTGATCGACGAGCTTGAAGGTGCGCAGGTTCAGGTCGCTGCCGCCGCCTGTCAGCAGCGACTCCAAGTATTCGAGCAGCGGCGGCATGACCATCTCGTAGCCGTACGCGCGAAAGCGGTCGAGCAGCCGGCGGCGCAGTTCTTCGATCTTGCGTGCCTCGGACGGCAGCACGTCGGCAATATTCTCGGGAAGTAACCAGGTCGACATCGATACAGTCCTACGACGGTGAATCCGGCGTCATGGCAAACGCCGTCGGAAATTGGGGTGATGCGCGGCGCGCGGAACGTTGGTGCCCACCTCGAGACTCGTTCCGGGCTTCGCCCCGGGGAGCCGGCGACGTGCCGGCCGGCCGTGATGGCCGGCAAAGTGAACGACACTTGGCGCATTACGACGCATGGCGCGTGCTGCACGCAGTGTCCGGAAACGGACGCCACCTCGTGAGTGCCGCCCGGCATCGCATGGCGCCCGGTCAGGTCGCGATCAACAGCAACAGCAGCCCGAGCACCATGACGATCAGCCCGCCGATCCGGATGTGGTGCGGCGGGCGCTCCGCTATTCTACGAAACGTGTCGCGCCAGGCGCTCGGAAACACGAACGGGAACATCCCCTCGATGATCAGCATCAGTGCGATCGCGAGCAATAACGAGCCGGCTATGTCCATGCGATGAGGCCGCCGCGATCCGTATGCCGCGGCGTTCCAGTTATCAGTGTTTGCGCGCGCCCGTCGACGCGCCGGAAGACGATTGAACGGCGGCGGCTCCGCCGTCCGGCCCGCGCATGAAGCGGAAGAAATCGTTGCTCGAGTCGACGACCATCACGTCGCCGGGTTTGAAGCTGTTCTTGTACGCCTGCATGCTTTGGTAGAACTGATAGAACTGCGGGTCGCTGCCATACGCCTCGGCGGCAATCGACGCAGCCTTGCCGTCGCCCTCGCCCTTGGTCGCCTGCGCCTGCTTGTACGCGTCGGCGAGCACCGCCTGCTGCTGTTGCGCGGCGTCCGCCTTGATGCGGTCCGCTTCGGCTGCGCCGTCCGCACGCTCCTGATTGGCCACCTGCTGGCGCGCGGCAATCATGCGCTTGTAGACGGAATCGGCCATCGCAGCCGGGAAATCGAGCCGCGTGAACTGCACGTTGACGACGTCGACGCCCAGCGACGCCGCGCCCTTCTGCATACCGTCGCGCGCCTGAGTCGCGATCGCGTCCTGCTTCGCGAGCGCGTCGGTCAGCGTGTATTTCGCGAACGCGTCGCCGAGCGCGCCGCGCGTGAGCAGCGCGAGCCGGTCAGGCAGGCTCTGCACGTCGCCCTTGGTTTCCGTGACCAGCTTCACGGGATCGGACACGCGGAATTTGACGACGGGGTTCACCAGCAGATCCGTTTTATCGGACGTGGCGTAACGGTCTTCGTCGGGTGCATCCAGCGACTGGATGCGCGTGTCCACCGATGTCACCGTCTGTAGCGGCGGCGGCAGCTTCACGTGCAGGCCGGGGCCCGCGAGCGTGGGCGCGGCGTCGCCGCGAGCGGAGACGACGGCCATATGCCGCGGATCAACGACGAATACCATCGACGACGCCGCGAACAGCACGATCACGACGGCCACGACGAGCGCAACAATTTTGTTCATGTTCGCGCTCCTTATTGCAGATCGTCTTCGCGGCCGCGGCTGCGGAACGAATCACGCGAACGGAAGGCGTCGCTTGCGGCGGCTGCCTGGCTTGCGCTGCTGACGGGCGCGGCGGGCGGCGTGATGATCGCGGGCGTGTTGCCGCCCTGCGCCGCCGCTTGTGCACCCTGAGCACTCTGTGCATTTTGTGCGGGCTGCGCAGCCTGCGCCGCCGATGCGGCACTGGCCGCAGCCGATTCGGCCACGCGCTGACGCGTCTGCTCGACGAGCTTGTCGAGCGGCAGGTACAGCACGTTGCTGCCCGACTTGCTGTCGACGAACACCTTCGTCGTGTTCGAGTAGATTTGCTGCATCGTTTCCAGGTACATACGTTCGCGGATCACGGCAGGCGCCTTCGAATACTGCGCATAGACTTCCTTGAAGCGCTCGGCATCGCCTTGCGCCTGCGCGATGACGCGGTCACTGTAGGTTTTCGCGTCATCGATCATGCGCTCGGCTTCCGCCTTCGTGCGCGGCAGCAATTCGTTCGCGTAGGCTTGCGCGTCGCGCTTTGCACGCTCGCGATCCTGCCGCGCCTTTGCGGCGTCGTCGAACGCGGCCTGCACCTGATCGGGCGGCTGCACGCTCTGGATCGTCACGCCCGTGACGGCGAGCCCCGTGTGATATTCGTCCAGGGAATGCTGGATGGCTTCCGTCAGTTGCGCGCGGATGGCCTCGCGGTCCTGATAGAGGATGTCGCTCGTGCTGCGCGAGCCGACGATCTCCCGCACCGCCGCCTGCGCGGCCTGGGTGACGCTTTGATCAGGGTCGGCGCTGCGGAACAGATAGTCGGTCGGCTTGCGGATCTGGTACTGGACGGCAAAGCGCACGTCGACGATATCGGCGTCGTGCGTGAGCATCGACGCGTCCTTCACGTTCGCGAGACGCACCACGTTGTTGCGGCCGATCTCGACCGAGCGAACCTGGCCCACGTTGACGGTTTCATGGGATTCGAACGGATACGGCAGACGCCAGTGCACGCCCTGCCCGACCGTGCCGCGCAACTGCCCCAGACGCAGTACCACGGCCGCCTGGTTGTCCTGCACGACGAACACGCCGCTGCCGAGATAGATCGCAATCAGCACGCCGATGATGATGCCGACGCCGATGCGCGCGCCGCGCCCGTTGTCCGGACGCGGACCGCCGCCGTTGCCGCCCTTGCGGCCAAACATGCGCGACAGACGCCGGTTGAAGTCACGCCACATTTCGTCGAGATCGGGCGGACCTTCGCTGTCCTTGCCGTTGGGCGGACGCTTCGAATCGTTCAGACGCTGGCGATCGCCATTGCCTTCGCCCCGGCCCCAGCGCGGGTCGTTCAGCGACAACATGCCGCGCAGACGCAGCCAGATACTCCGCTCGTTGTAATCGTTCACCTGTGTTCGTTCACCAGAGTAGACAGCGGGTCAATGCAATTGGAACGGGTCAGCGCCCGTGTCTGGGATCTTGCGGTCTTCGCGGTGGTCTTCGCCTGCATCATCGCGTTGCTCTTGATGAGGTGCCGCCGCTTCCGGGCCTCTCTCCGACAGTAGACCGTCAGACTCCGGCAGATGTTCGGCAGTTGCGATTTCGGCGATGGCAGCGCGCAGTGTGTCCAGCCCTTGCCCCGTGCGCGCGCTCAAAAAGACGCGCGAAATATTACCATACTCGTCCCGCTCGACCGCGTCGCCCCGGGCCGCCAGTTCGGGCACGGCGTCGATCTTGTTGAACACGAGCACCTGCCGGATCGTATCCGCGCCGATCTCGCGCAGCACGTCGTTGACCTGATCGATCTGATCGAGCCGCACCGCGCTCGACGCATCGACGACATGCAGCAACAGGTCCGCGTGAATGGTTTCCTCGAGCGTGGCGCGGAAAGCGGCCACCAGTTGGTGAGGCAACTCGCGGATGAATCCTACGGTGTCCGAGACGACGATCTGCCCGACCTCTTCGCCGAGATACACGCGGCGGGAAGTCGTATCGAGCGTGGCGAACAACTGGTCGGCGGCGTACGCCTGCGCCTTGGTCAGCGCGTTGAACAGCGTCGACTTGCCCGCGTTCGTATAGCCGACCAGCGACACCGACATCGTGCGATTACGCGCCCGCGCGCGCCGCTGCGTGCCGTGCTGGCGGCGCAGCTTTTCGAGCCGCCCCTTGAGCATCTTGATGCGCTCGCCGATCAGCCGGCGGTCGGTTTCGAGCTGCGTTTCACCCGGGCCGCGCAGGCCGATACCGCCCTTTTGCCGCTCCAGGTGGGTCCACGCGCGAATCAGCCGCGTGGCGAGATATTGCAATTGTGCGAGTTCGACCTGGAGCTTGCCTTCGTGACTGCGCGCGCGTTGCGCGAAGATATCGAGGATCAGGCTGGTGCGGTCGACCACGCGCCTGTTAAGCGTACGCTCCAGATTGCGCTGCTGCGCCGGCGCAAGTGCGTGGTTGAAGATGACGATGTCGATGTCGTTCGCCTCGCACGCGAGGCGCAACTCTTCGGCCTTGCCGCTGCCGACGAACATCGCGGCATCGGGACTGGAACGGCGACCGGTGAGGGTGACGGCTGGATGGGCACCCGCGCTTTGCGCGAGCAGGCTGAGTTCTTCGAGACTGGCTTCGAAATCGATCTTTCCGAAGTCGATGCCGACAAGCGCTGCGTTGATCAAATTGGTGGATGTCAAAATGAAGCGGCCGGGCTGTGTCGCCTGCGGACGACGCTCGACCGGCCGCGACGAGAGGTTAGGACGATTCGGAATCCGGGTGGAAATTCACCGGACGGGCAGGCACGACAGTCGAGATAGCGTGCTTGTAGACCATCTGGGTCACCGTATTCCGGAGCAACACGACGTACTGGTCGAACGATTCAATGTTCCCTTGAAGCTTGATGCCGTTGACCAGATAGATCGAGACCGGCACGTGCTCTTTACGCAGTGCGTTCAAAAACGGGTCTTGTAACAATTGCCCTTTGTTGCTCATAGCAAACTCCGTGTTTTTTTGCAGGTTGACTTTATTGCCGGCGAAGAAAAAGAAATCCGCCGTCAATCGCTACACTATAGCCGATTTTTATTGACCAGCGCTTTGCCTGGCCGTTCGGCCAGGACCCAATGTACATGCGGGTTTCAGGCCGGATTTCAAGCCATGAACCGGCCTGCGTTGAACGCCTGTATCAGCCCTTGTCCGCGTACGGATTCGTCGTCGAACGAAACTCTATTCGCAATGGAGTGCCCGTCAGCGCGAAAGTTTCCCGGAAGCGGTTTTCAAGGTAGCGCTTGTACGTATCGGTCACAGCGTCGAGCGCGTTGCCGTGAATCACGATGATCGGCGGATTTTGTCCCCCTTGGTGCGCGTAGCGCAGTTTTGGACGCACGGGACCGCGGCGGCGCGGCTGCTGGAACTCGACAGCTTCGATCAGCGCACGCGTGAGCTTCGGCGTCGGCAGCTTCGTCATCGCAGCCTTGTACGCGTCGTCTACGGAGCGCATCAACGGGCCAATTCCCGTCTTTTCCGCTGCAGAAATGAAGTGGAACTTGGCGAACTCGAGGAATTTTAGCTTGCGCTGAAGATCCGCCTTGGTGCGCTCACGCACATGCGGGTCGAGCCCGTCCCACTTGTTCACGCCGACCACGAGCGCCCGACCCTGCTCGACAACGAAGCCCGCGATGTGCGCGTCCTGCTCCGAAATGTCCTGGCGCGCGTCGAGCAGCAGGATCACGACGTTGGCGTCGGAAATCGACTGCAGCGTCTTCACGACCGAGAATTTTTCGATCGCCTCGAACACTTTGCCGCGTTTGCGCAGGCCGGCCGTATCGATCAGCGTGTATTTTTTGCCCTGCCGTTCGAAGTCGACGTAAATCGAGTCGCGCGTCGTGCCCGGCATGTCGAACGCGATCACGCGGTCTTCGCCGATCAGCGTGTTGACGAGCGTCGACTTGCCGACGTTCGGCCGCCCGACGATCGCGATCTTGACACCGTGCTGCGCCTTCTCTTCGTCACTCTCTTCCGGCTGGCCGGCGTACGCGACGTCGAGCGCCTCGTTGATCATTTCCGTGACGCCGTCGCCGTGCGCAGCGGAAACCGCGCGCGGGTCGCCGAGGCCCAACTCGTAGAAGTCGGCGGCCACCGACGTGTATTTCATCCCCTCGGACTTGTTGACGACGAGGAAAATGGGCCGGCCCGTCTTGCGCAGGTAGTCGGCGATCGACTTGTCCTGCGGCGCGAGGCCATTGCGGCCGTCGACGATGAACACGACGATGTCGGATTCCTCGACGGCCTGACGCGTCTGGCGCGCCATCTCATGCAGAATGCCGTCCTTCGCGACGGGTTCGAAGCCGCCCGTGTCGACCACGAGATACGGGCGCTCACCGCCGACGCGGCCTTCACCGTAGTGACGGTCGCGTGTGAGGCCGGGCAGATCGGCGACCAGCGCATCGCGCGAACGCGTGAGCCGGTTGAACAGCGTGGATTTCCCCACATTGGGGCGCCCGACGAGGGCAATAACGGGTTTCATCAGATCTTGTTCACAGTGAGGCGCGGCATCGAACGGTCGATCTGCCGCGCTGGCAACGCCATGCGGCCGTTGCACGGCTGCGTTTGACGAAAATTATCACGAATTTGACCCAATTCGAACGCGCGGAGCTTGCGCATGCGAACGGATTTCAGGTTGGCTGCCTGCGTGGGTCCGCCCAGTGGCTCATGCGACCCGATCGGCGCCACCTGGATCGCGCGTGATGACGCGACGCGTGCTGGATGACCGCCTGTGCAGCCTGACTGGCGGTCCCGATGATGTGGGGCGGCATGCTTCTTCCGCGCTCGTCCCGATCAAAATCGGGACGCCATCAAAAAAAGTGCGGCCGGCAAAGCCGGCCTGGATTCACCGCACGACGCGCCGTCCAGGACGCGCCGCACAGCCCAACTACGTTTTAACGCGGACGGAAACCGTACAGATCGCCGTCGTGCGTCTGCACGATCAGCGTGTCGCCCGCCAGCACGGGCGCAGCCGTGATCGCGCTGCCGTCCGTCTTCGCACGGGCGACGAACGTGCCGTCGTCGCGCGACAGGAAATGCACGTAGCCCTGATAGTCGCCGACCACGGCGGCGTGGCCAAGCAGCATCGGCACGCTGACGTCACGGCTCTTCAGCTGGTCGTTGCGCCACAGTTGCTTACCCGTGTTGGCGTCGAACGCCGACACGATTGCCCAGTCGTCGCCCGCGACCACGACACGGTCGTCCTGAGCGAGACCGCTCGTGCTCGAGAATGCCTTTTCCCACAGCGCGCGACCCGAGTTGGCGTCGAAGCAGCCAAGCTGACCCTGGAACGTGACCGCGCAGGTTTCGGCGCCCATCAGCGTGGGCGGGCCCGTCACGTCGTTGATACGCTCGACTTCCGTCACGCCCTTCGGATACGACACAGGCGTCGTCCAGTAGGCGTCGCCCGTCTGCAGGTTGATCGCCGCGAACTGGCCGCCGGGAAAGCCGGCGAGCACGGCCTGGTCGCCCGCGAACGTCATGCCCGCCGATACGCGCAGATTCAGCGGCACCGCGCGGTTGCGGTAGTTCCACTTCTGCTCGCCCGTTTGCGCGTTGAACGCGGTGATCTGACCGTCCACCGTACGTACGACCACGAGACCGTTACCGACGAGCGGCGGCGACAGGATTTCGCCCGGTGCAAGACCCTTCCACGACAGCTTGCCGCTCTGGTCGAGCACAAACACTTCACCCTTCAGGCCGCCGACGGCCGTCAGCGTGCCGTCCGTGCCGACGCCGGCCGACAGGTCGCCGTCGACCTTCGTGCGCCACAGATCCTTGCCCGTCTTGGCATCGATCTTCGCGACCGAGCCGTTTGCGCCCGCCGCATACACGGCGTCGCCGACCGTCACGGGCGAGAACATATAGCGTCCGGCCTTGCCGACGCTGGACGTCCACACCTGCTGCACGTCGAGCACGGGTTTGAACTCGGTGAGCGGCGTGGGCACGCGGCGCTCGTCTTTCGACGATGAGCAGGCCGTCAGAGCAAGCAGGGTCATCGCACAGGCAACGGGCACAGCGTAACGTTTCAGCAGATTCATCGGTGAACGAAGCATGTATGTTGTATTGATCAAAAATTGTCGGCGGACGTTGCAGCGGCGTGCAACGTTCAGCCGCCCAGCGCGTCGAGCTTGAACTGGATCAGTTGACGGGCCGAGGCATCGTTCTTCGGCAGCGAGTCGAGCGCGAGCTTGTAGGCAGTGCGTGCATCGTCGCGCTTGCCTTGCGCGGCGAGCAGGTCGCCGCGGCGATCCGCGACGACGCCCTTGAACGCATCCGAAGGATCGTTCAACAGCGCGAGACCGGCGTCATAGGCTTTTTCATCGAGCAGCAGCGACGCGAGACGCAGCTTCGCAATCTGCTTGAATTCGTCGTCCTTCGCGTGGTCGACGGCCCATTGCAGTTGCGCTTTCGCGCCCGGTTCGTCGCCTGCAGCATACAGCGCCTTCGCGGCTGCGAGCGCCGTCATCTGCGCGTAAGCCGTGCCGCTGAACTTGTCTTCCATGTCGGTCGCGACGCGCGTGATGGCCGCCTTGTCCGTGCCCGTCGTGGCTTGCTGAACCTGGTCGTACAGCACGGCTGCTTCCGCTGCCTGATGACGCTGCCAGTAGTTCCAGCCGTTCCAGCCGGCGGCCGCAACAAGCGCGACCAGCACGATCCACGTGACGCCATTCCCCCACTGCGCCCACCATGCTTTCAGGCTTTCAAGCGATTCTTGTTCGTCGTGGTAACTCATCGCGACGCGTTTTCCTTTCCTGGTGCTTTATATGAATGGGGCCGCAACCGGTGCGGCCCGTCGAATGACGCCGCGATCAGTCGTCGTCTTCGGTGGACGCAACCATCGCATTGATTAGATATTCGGTCAAGTCTTCGAGCGGCACCGTTTGTTGCTCGCTCTTTCCGTCGCTTTGCGATGTGTCGCGCAGCGCCTTCACGCCAGCCGTGCCGTTCGCGATCTCATCCTCGCCGAGGATCACGGCGAACGCCGCGCCGCTTGCGTCCGCGCGCTTCATCTGCGACTTGAAGCTCGACGCCTGACCGTCAGGACTGCAATGCAGAATCACATCGAGGCCCGTGTCGCGCAGACGCTCGGCGACGATGAACGCCTGCTCGCGGGCCGCATCGCCCTGGTGCGCGACGTACACATCGCACCCTTCTGCTTCGGGCACGAGATTCTCTTCCTTCAGCAGCTCGAGAATGCGTTCGATGCCCATTGCCCAGCCGCACGCCGCCGTCGGCTTGCCGCCGAGCTGCTCGATCAGCGGATCGTAGCGGCCGCCTGCTGCGACCGTACCTTGCGCGCCGAGTTTGTCCGTGACCCATTCGAACACAGTCAGATTGTAATAATCCAGACCACGCACGAGACGCGGATTGATCGTGAACGGAATGTTGTTCGCCTTCAGGATGCGCTGCAGCCCTTCAAAGTGCGCGCGCGATTCCTCGCCGAGGAAATCGATCAGCTTCGGTGCGTTCTGCGCGACTTCCTGCATGGCCGGATTCTTCGTATCCAGCACGCGCAGCGGGTTCGTGTGCAGACGGCGCTTCGCGTCTTCGTCGAGCACGTCGAGGTGCTTCTCGAGATACGCGATCAGTTCGACGCGGTGCTTTGCACGCTCTTCAGCGAGACCCAGCGAGTTGATTTCGAGCTTGATGCCCGTCAGCCCGAGGTCGTCCCACAGACGCTGGCACATCAGGATGATCTCAGCGTCCGTGTCCGGGCCGGCGAAGCCGAGCGCCTCGACACCCACCTGGTGGAACTGCCGGTAACGGCCACGCTGCGGACGCTCGTGACGGAACATCGGGCCGATGTACCACAGGCGCTTCGGGCCGTCGTACAGCATGTTGTGTTCGATCGATGCGCGCACCACGGCAGCCGTGTTCTCCGGACGCATCGTCAGGTTTTCGCCGTTCAGCGCGTCGGTGAAGCTGTACATCTCTTTCTCGACGATGTCGGTCACTTCGCCGATACCGCGCGTGAAGAGCTGCGTGTGCTCGACGATCGGCGTGCGGATATTCTGGTATCCGTACGAACGCAGCATCGACTTGACCGTCGATTCGAAAAATTCCCACAAGCCGGCGTCCTGCGGAAGGATGTCGTTCATGCCCTTCACGCCGGACAACTTGTCGAGCTTCTGCTTCTTCTGTTCAGTCATCTGTCTACTTGACGATTGGATGGGGAGCGAATCAGTTCGTCGCTTCGGCGCGACCGTAGGTGCGCTCGACGTAATCGCTCACGATCTGCTGGAATTCCTGCGCGATGTGTTCGCCGCGCAGCGTCTTGACCTTCACGCCGTCGACAAACACGGGCGCGGCCGGATTTTCGCCCGAGCCCGGCAGGCTGATACCGATGTTCGCGTGCTTCGATTCGCCCGGACCATTGACGATGCAACCCATCACGGCGACGTGCATCTTCTCGACGCCGGGATATGTGTCGCGCCACATCGGCATTTGCGTGCGCAAATACGTTTGAATCTGCGATGCGAGTTCCTGGAACAGCGTGCTCGTGGTGCGGCCACAGCCGGGGCACGCGATGACCATCGGCGTGAACGAGCGCAGGCCCATCGTCTGCAGGATTTCCTGGCCGACGATCACTTCGCCCGTGCGCGATGCGCCCGGTTCCGGCGTCAGCGAGATACGGATCGTGTCGCCGATGCCCTGCTGCAGCAGCACGGAGAGCGCCGCCGTCGAAGCGACGATGCCCTTCGATCCCATGCCCGCTTCCGTCAGGCCAAGGTGCAGCGCGAAGTCGCAACGGCGCGCGAGTTCCTGGTACACGGCGATCAGATCCTGCACGCCGCTCACCTTGCACGACAGGATGATCTTGTCGCGCCCAAGGCCGAGTTCGACAGCACGTTCCGCCGAGCCGATCGCCGACTGGATCAGCGCTTCGTACATCACGCTTTGCGCTTCCCACGGTTCGGCGCGCGTGGCGTTTTCGTCCATCATCCGCGCGAGCAGGTCCTGATCGAGACTGCCCCAGTTCACGCCGATCCGCACCGGCTTGTCGTACTTCGCGGCCGCTTCGATCATCTGCGCGAACTGCGTGTCGCGCTTCGCACCCTGGCCGACGTTGCCGGGATTGATCCGGTACTTCGACAGCGATTCGGCGCAGCCCGGATAGTCGCGCAGCAGCAGATGGCCGTTGTAGTGGAAATCGCCGACCAACGGCACCGTGACGCCCATACGGTCAAGCTGCTCGCGAACTGCGGGCACGGCAGCTGCCGCTTCCGGCGTGTTGACCGTGATACGGACGAGTTCCGAGCCAGCCTGCGCAAGTTCCTTGATCTGGATTGCCGTGCCGATCGCGTCTGCCGTATCGGTGTTCGTCATCGACTGCACGCGCACGGGCGCGTCGCCGCCGATCGTCACGAGCTGGCCGCCCCAACGGACGTCGACCGCATTCGAGCGGCGACGCGGCGCGTGACCGCCGAACACCGGCACGGTCGAAACAATCTGACTGCTGGATTTCACTTGATCGGAGTGCATCGATAAACCCGCTTACACCGCCTGCTCACCGCCCGGAAAGTGTCCGGCCCCGTTGAGAAATACGGCGCGTGAATTGAAAAAGCGCCGCGGCCCCAAAAGCCGCGACGCACACGATTGAATTGACGTCAGGGCAGCGCGAAGCGTGCCACATTGCCCTTCGCCGACACATATTTGGCCGGATCGACCGGCTGGCCGTCCAGCGTGATCGAGTCCAGACCCGCCTTGTTGCCGAGCGTCACCTTGAGCGGCGGCACGCCGCTGACTTCCTTGCTTTCACCCGCGTGCACGAGTCCGGAGAATACTTCCTTGCCGTCCTTCTGGCGCACGCTGAACCAGCTGTCCTGCTTGACCGACAGCGCGACCGTCGATGAACCTTCCGGCGCGACCGGCGACTCGCTCGCCGACGCAGCCGCCGCGACGGCCGGCGCCGCGCTCGCAGCCTTCGGCGCCGCAGCAGCCGGCGTCGATGCCGATGCGACCGTCGATGCCGGCGCAACGCCTGCCATCGGAAGCGGCGTGGGCATCGGCGTCGCCGACGCGCCTTCAGCGGCCGCTTGCGTATCCGTTTGCGCCGCCGAATCCGACGCGCTGATTTCGCCTGTCACAGCCGAACCGCTTGCGGCCTGTGCTGCGCTCGACGATGCCGTTTCCGTCGACGCCGCACTGCCGGCGATACCCTTCAGACGCGCAAGCCACGCGGTCGAGTCACCATTGTTCGTATGCCACATGGCGAGCGCGATCAGCACCACCACGGCGAGCGCGACGCCCCACATCCACGAACGGCGGCGCGGCGCGCCGCCGCCAAGCGACAGCGATACTTTCCCGCGCGGCAGATCCGTGCCCGCCGATGCCGGCATGGTCAGCGCAGGTTCCGGCACGCCCTTTTCGCGACGCAATGCCTGCGTCATCGGGGCGGGATCGGCACCCACCATTTTTGCGTAGCTGCGCAAGACGCCCAGCGCGAACGTGGTGTCCGGCAACTGGGTGAGATCGCCCGCTTCGAGCCCGCGCAGCTTGCCCGGCGAAACCTTCAGGCGCGCGGACACGTCCTCGACCGACCAGCCTTTTGACTCGCGCAACTGCGCAAGCCGCGCGCCGACGGCGCCCAGCGAGTCGAACCCGGTCGGCACGGCTGCCGGCACGGCCGCCGGCAGCGGTCGATCCGAATGCGTATCCATGTCGTGCGGTTGCGGGTGCTGCGGCTCACTCATCCCAAATCCTTTCGCGTCGATTCTTTTATCACTCATGCGAACGGGCGGCTTTTTGCCTCGCCCGGTTTCGCAGACCGTTTATAACAAAATGTGCGGCTGTGCGTGCCGCTTCCGATCGCTTTTGCAAACTTTCTTTTCACATCACGCGACACGGCGCACCCGAAGAGGAGGCTTGCTGGCATGCCGCCCCTTTTCGCCTGTCGCGGGCCTTACACGGCGCGAACTTCGATGACCTTCGACTTGCCGGTGCGCTCAGCCAGGCGCGTGCGGTCCTTGACTGCGCCTGCCAGCTGACCGCAGGCGGCGTCGATATCGTCGCCGCGCGTCTTGCGCACTGTCGTGACGACCCCAGCGTCGATCAACACTTGCGCGAAACGCTTGATCTGCTCGTTTTTCGAGCGAAACAACCCCGATTCCGGGAACGGATTGAACGGAATCAGGTTGAATTTGCACGGCACGTCGCGTGTGACGGCCAGCAACTCGCGTGCGTGCGCTTCGCTGTCGTTCACGCCGTCGAGCATGCAGTATTCGAACGTGATGAAGTCGCGCGGCGCGACTTTCAGATACCGCTGGCACGCGGCCATCAGCTCGCGCAGCGGATACTTCTTGTTGAGCGGCACCAGCACGTCGCGCAGCGCGTCGTTCGGCGCGTGCAGCGAAACGGCGAGTGCCACAGGCAGATCGGCGCCGAGCCGGTCCATCATCGGCACGACGCCCGAGGTGGACAACGTGACGCGCCGGCGCGACAGACCGTAGGCGTTGTCGTCGAGCATCAGCCGCATAGCCGGCACGACGGCGTCGTAATTGAGCAGCGGCTCGCCCATGCCCATCATCACGACGTTCGTGACGACGCGCTCGCCCTTGCCCTCACCGCCCGTCGCGCGCCCGCCGGCCGTGCCGAGCGACGCGCGCAGCGCGAATTCGGCCATGCGCAACTGGCCGATGATTTCGCCCGTGCTGAGATTGCGTGAGAAACCTTGCTTGCCCGTCGAACAGAAACGGCAGTTGACGGCGCACCCCGCCTGCGACGACACGCACAGCGTGCCACGCGTTTCTTCGGGGATGAAGACGGTTTCGACGGCATTGCCGTTACCGACGTCGACGAGCCACTTGCGTGTGCCGTCGGTGGAAATATGGTCGCTGACGATGGGCGGCATCGTGATGGATGCACGCCCTTTCAGCTTTTCGCGCAAGGACTTCGCGAGATCGGTCATCCCGTCGAAGTCGGCAGCGTTGTACTGGTGTAACCAGCGCTGCAATTGCTTGGCGCGAAACGGCTTCTCGCCGAGGCTGTCGCAATACGCGACGAGGCCAGCGGCGTCGAGATCGAGAAGGTTGACGGTGGGACTGCTCGTCATATCGAATCCTGCCATTCAGTGCGAGACTGCGTTCATGCAACAAGCTGCATGAACGCGTATGCCGCTCGCGCCCGCTCCTGCTGCGATTACTGCTGTCCTACGAAGCGCTTAGCGCGAGTAGACGTTGACTTCCGGGAAGAAGAACGCGATTTCGCCGCGTGCCGTTTCCACTGCGTCCGAGCCATGGACTGCGTTCGCGTCGATGCTGTCAGCGAAGTCAGCGCGGATCGTGCCCTTGTCGGCCTTTTTCGGGTCGGTTGCACCCATCAGATCGCGGTTCTTCAGGATGGCGCCTTCGCCCTCCAGAACTTGAACCTGCACCGGGCCGGAGATCATGAACTCAACCAGATCCTTGAAGAACGGGCGTTCTGCGTGCACAGCGTAGAACTTCTCTGCGTCAGCGCGCGACAGATGAACCATGCGCGATGCCACGATCTTCAGGCCAGCGTTTTCGAAGCGGCTGTAGATCTGGCCGATCACGTTCTTGGCCACTGCGTCCGGCTTGATAATCGACAGGGTGCGTTCGATCGCCATAAAAACTCCAGAAAATTTAAGAGGTTACAGATTTAAATGAATCCGCTATTGTAGCATGTTCCAGTGTATGATTGCGATTGAACCCTTACGATACTGTAAGGTCGAAGTTGGAGTCGCCCAAGCCCTTTAAGTCAGCGCTAAGAATGGGGTAACACAATGTAATCGCACGGTGTCGTGCGCCGCATTGAAACTCCCCGCTACGCCGCTAATCTTAGGGGTGTGGGTTCGCGTGACGGCGGCAACTGCCAGCCGGCACCGTACAAAAACCGTTGCAAGCCACGTCGCAACACTGCGTCTGACGCAAGGAGAAACCATGAACGATTATCCCAATACCTTTGGCCGGGGCGGCAGCGTCACCACGGCCGAGACCCGCAACCGGGTACTGCGCAACACCTACTGGCTGCTCGCGCTGTCGATGGTGCCGACCGTCCTCGGCGCGTGGGTGGGCGTCGCCACCGGCTTCTCG
The DNA here is from genome assembly GCF_046534875.1 of Paraburkholderia sp. SIMBA_054. Taxonomy (NCBI): domain Bacteria; kingdom Pseudomonadati; phylum Pseudomonadota; class Betaproteobacteria; order Burkholderiales; family Burkholderiaceae; genus Paraburkholderia; species Paraburkholderia sp. SIMBA_054. Next base: position 130,411 of record NZ_JAWRXV010000002.1, read on the forward strand.
CTGTTCGCCGCCACCAGCCCGGCGATGAGCATGCTGGCGTTCTTCGCCATCGCGTTCGGTTTCATGTTCGCGATCCAGAAGACGAAGGACAGCTCCGTCGGCGTGTTCGTGCTGCTCGGCTTCACGTTCTTCATGGGCCTGATGCTGTCGCGCCTGCTGAGCTTCATCCTGGGCTTTTCGAACGGGCCGCAGCTGATCATGCTCGCCTTCGGTGGCACTGGTGTGATCTTCGCCGCGATGGCGACGATCGCCACAGTCAGCAAGCGTGACTTCTCGGGCCTCGGCAAATGGCTGTTCGTCGGCGTGATCGTGCTGCTGCTGGCGATGGTTGCGAATGTGTTTCTGCAACTGCCTGCGCTGATGCTGACGGTGTCGGTGCTCGCGATCGTGATCTTCTCGGCCTACATGCTGTTCGACGTGCAGCGCGTCGTGAACGGCGGCGAGACGAACTACATCACGGCGACGCTCGCGATCTATCTCGACCTGTACAACGTGTTCGTGAACCTGCTGGCGCTCCTCGGCATCTTCGGCGGCAACCGTAACTGATCGAACGCTGATCGTTAGCTAAAACAAAACGCCCGTGACGAGCAATCGTCACGGGCGTTTTTCATTTCAAGGCGCCATGCGAGCGGCGATGCTCAAAGGCTCAACCAGCCGAACCCTTCGCTTTGCGTCGCCACCACCACTTCTGTTGCCGCCGCGCCTAGCACGCCAGCCATCGCCGCCTGGGCCAGCTCAGGTAGATTGTTCTGCTGACTCAGATGCGCCGCCACAAGATGCCGCAGCTTCGAGCGATCGAGCGACGCGAGAATCTCCGCCGCCGCGTCGTTGTTCAGATGCCCATGATTACCGCCGATCCGCGCCTTCAACGACGGCGGATAGCGCGAACCCGCCAGCATCTGCACATCGTGATTGCATTCCAGCACGAGCGCGTCGCAACCGCTCAGCACCGCGCTGATGTGCGGCGTCGACGTGCCGACGTCGGTCAGCACGCCCAGGCGCGATGCACCATCGGAGAATATGTATTGCAGCGGCTCGCGCGCGTCGTGCGGTACGGTGTACGGCAGCACGCTCAGATCGCCGATCGCGACGGTTTCGTCGCCCCACAGCACATGCAGATCGACATCGGCTTCGTCGGCGCCCACGGCGCGCGCGGTGCCCCAGCTCATGTACAACGGAATGGACAGCTTGCGCGCCAGTGTCAGCGCGCTGCCGATGTGATCGCTGTGTTCGTGCGTGATGAGAATGGCGTCGAGCTCGTCGACGCCAGCGCCCAGCCGCTCCAGCCGCCGGGCGACTTCTTTGCCCGAGAAGCCGCAGTCCAGCAGGATGCGCGTGGTCGTGACACCGCTTTGAGCTTCGACCAGCAACGCATTGCCCTCACTGCCGCTTCCCAGACTGGCGAATCGCACGACCCGCCTTAGTTCAGTTGCGCATGCAGCAGCGACACGATGCGCTGCGCGTCCGACGACGTATCCACCTGGCCATTCGAGTCGACGACGGCAACCTGCGTCATCGCGTCGCCCTTCGAGCGCACGTTGACGAGGAATTCGTGGCTGTCTTTCTTCGCGCTCTTGTCGCTATAGAACAGCTTGCCGAACAGACCGTCGCGCTTGAGTTCCTGCATCGAATCCGCGTAGCGCACGTAGTAGATGCCCTTTTCGCGATCGCGGTTGTCGACGGTGAAGTTCGTACGGTCGAGCGCAAGGCCGACGCGCAGCCACGCGCGATCGAACGATTCAGGCAGGTCGAGCGTGGCGCCGCCCGCGCTCTTGTCGAGCTGCGCCTGCGCCGTCGACGGACGCGCGTCCGTCAGCAGTTGCTTCGATTGCGCGTCGGTGAGGCCGAACTTCTGCATCAGCTTGGCGAGGAACTCGGCTTCCAGCGCGGGATCGCGCGGACGCTCGACCCAGCGCGACGAGGTCTTGTCCTGTCCCGTCAGCACTTCTTCCATCGCCGAGTGCGTGATCGAGATATCGGTTGCGCCTGTGCCGCTCGAATCGCGCGAAACCAGCGTGCGGAAGCTGTCGCGCGTGCCCGACGAGTACGCGAAATCGACGACCTTGCCGATCGTGCGGCGGAACCAGTCGTCCGGAATGTTGGCGCGGTTTTCCGCCCAGTCGGTCGACATGATGCCCGTGGTCGGCGCATCCGTCTTCAGCGAGAAACCGTTCTCGGTCCAGAATTCCTGCAACTGCGGCCACAGCTGTTCCGGTGAGCGTCCGTCCACGACGAGCCAGCGGCGGTCGCCATCGCGCTCGATGTGCATGCCCAGCGGGTCTTGCGCGCTCGGCACCCCTTCTGTCAGGTTGCCCGCCGCTGTCTTCGCGCGTTGCGGCGCGCCGCCGAGCGCCGCGCCTGCAGGAGGCGCCACGTAGCGCTGGTCGATTTGCGCAGCGGACAGATCGCTAGGCACGGCGAGCGGCGGCGCACTCGCGGTTGCCTTGTAGTTCACTCGGTCCGACGCGAGCATGTCGTTCAGCGACTCGCAGCCAGAAAGCGACGCGATCGAGCCAGCCGCAAGCGTCAGCGCCGCCAGGCGCGTTGCGTGGAGGGAAAGTGCGGAACGTTTCATGGGGTCCTTCGTGAAGCTAAACGCGCTGCCTGGATCGGTGCGGACCGTGGGCGATATCGACGTCAGTTGAAAAAATGCCGGGAGGCGCCTGAAATGTCAGACGCTCAGCCGAGCAGCCCAGCCTCGCGCAGCGCGGCGCGAACCACGTCGTGGTAACGCGCGTCCAGCGGCGTAAGAGGCAGACGGATGCCGCCCTTGACGCGGCCCAGTTGCTGCAACGCCCACTTGGCGGGAATCGGATTCGATTCGATGAAGAGGTTCTTGTGCAGCGAGAGAAGTTTCAGATGGATTTCGCGCGCCGTCTTCGCGTCGGCTGCGAGCGCGGCCTTGCACAGGTCGCTCATCAGGCGCGGCGCGATGTTTGCCGTCACCGAGATATTGCCATGGCCGCCCAGCAGCATCAGCGCAATCGCGGTCGGATCGTCGCCGCTGTAGATGCCGAAGTGCGCGGGCGCCGACTTGATCAGATGCGCAGCGCGATCGATGTTGCCCGTCGCTTCCTTCACGCCGATGATGCCCGGCACGTTAGCGAGACGCAGGATGGTCTCGTTCGACATGTCCGCGACCGTGCGGCCCGGCACGTTGTACAAGATCACGGGAAGATCGACCGTTTCGGCGATTTTCGAGAAGTGGCGGTAGATGCCTTCCTGCGTCGGCTTGTTGTAGTACGGCACGACCTGAAGCGTGGCATCGGCACCCACTTTCTTCGCCTGCTCGGTCAGCTCGATGGCTTCCGTCGTCGAATTGGCGCCCGCCCCCGCGATCACGGGGATGCGGCCGGCTGCCTGCTCGACGGCCGTCCGGACCATCAGCACGTGCTCCTCGACCGACAGCGTCGCCGACTCGCCGCTCGTGCCGACCACGACCAGACCGTTCGTACCCTCTTCGATGTGCCAGTCGACCAGTTTGCGGAAGGCCGGGAGATCGAGACTGCCGTCTTCGAGCATCGGAGTGATGATGGCGGGAATGCTGCCGCGAATCGCGACGCCGTCTTGCTGAGTGCCGTTAGCCATGAAACGCCATGAATTTGTTCAATAAACTGCGATTGTAGCGGATTAACCGGTCAGATCGTAACGCGGGGGAACACCCGTATCTTTCGTTTCGACCGACCCATCCGGCTCGCGCACCGCGCAAATGCGCTGCACGTAGGCGGGACGCGGCTCCGCGAGGAATCCATCCTGAAATGCAACGACACGTAACAGTCCGCGCACCGCGTCAATCAGCTCACCGGGCGCGAGCAGAAAAGCGGGGTTCGAAGGCTTGCCGACCGTTTCGTTGCCCTTCGCGAACGTTTCGTAGATCAGCACGCCGCCAGGCGCCAGCGCGCCCAGCAATTGGGGGAAGAGCGGACGGTGCAGATAGTTCGTGACGACGACGGCCGCGAATTGCGAATCCGCCGGCAGCGGCCACGGACCGTTTTCGATATCGGCGGCGACGGCCGTGATGCCGTCCACGCCGTTCATCGACTCCAGAGCGGCGGCATCGCGGTCGATTGCCGTAACGGGATGGCCGCGCGACGCGAAAAACCGCGCGTGCCGCCCAGCTCCCGATGCCACATCGAGCACCGCACCGCCCGCTTCGACCAGGTGCGCCCAGCGCTTCACCCAGCGCGACGGCTCACCGATCGCCGCATGGCTTGCGCCCGACGCGCCTGGGTTCTGGCCGTCCGTCATCAGGTGTACGACAGGCCCATCGCTTCGCGCACGTCGCGCATCGTCTCCGACGCGAAACGGCGCGCCTTGTCGCAGCCGTCGGCGACGATCGCGCGCAGCAGCGACGGATCATCCATGTACTTCTGCGCGCGTTCGAGCATCGGCTGCTGCTCGCGCAGAATGCCTTCGATCACCGGCTGCTTGCACTCCAGGCACCCAATGCCCGCCGTGCGGCAGCCCTTCTGCACCCACTCGTGCGTCTCGCTGTCGGTGTAGACCTGATGCAGCTGCCATACCGGGCACTTGTCCGGATCGCCCGGATCGGTGCGGCGCACGCGCGCCGGGTCGGTCGGCATGGTGCGGACTTTCTTCGTGATCGTCTCAGCGTCTTCGCGCAGGCCGATCGTGTTGCCGTACGACTTCGACATCTTCTGGCCGTCGAGGCCGGGCATCCGCGACGCTTCCGTCAGCAGCACCTGCGGCTCCGGCAGGATGATCTTGCGCGAGCCTTCGAGGTAGCCGAACAGGCGCTCGCGATCGCTCATCGACAGGCTTTGCGACTCCGACAACATCGCGCGCGCCTTTTCGAGCGCTTCTTCGTGGCCTTCCTGCTGATACGCGACGCGCAGTTCGTGATAAAGCTTCGAGCGCTTGCCGCCGAGCTTCTTCGCGGCTTCGTTCGCTTTTTCTTCAAAGCCGGGTTCGCGCCCGTACATGTAGTTGAAGCGCCGCGCCATTTCGCGCGCCATTTCGACGTGCGGCACCTGATCCTCGCCGACGGGCACGAGCGACGCGCGGTACAGCAGGATGTCGGCGGCCATCAGCACGGGATAACCGAGGAAGCCGTACGTGCCGAGGTCCTTGTCGCGCAGCTTCTCGATCTGCTCCTTGTAGGTCGGCACACGTTCGAGCCAGCTGAGCGGCGTGCTCATGCCGAGCAGCAGCGAGAGTTCGGCGTGCTCTGGCACACGGCTCTGGATGAACAGCGTCGCCTGCGCCGGATCGATGCCCGAAGCAAGCCAGTCGACCAGCACATCCCAGACGTTCTTCTCGATGACTTCCGGCGTTTCATAGTGCGTCGTCAGCGCATGCCAGTCGACCACGCAGAAGAAACACGGGTACTCGGATTGCAGACGCACCCAGTTTTTTAGCACGCCGTGATAGTGGCCGAGGTGCAGCGAGCCGGTAGGCCGCATGCCGGAGAAGATACGGTCGGGGTACATGGTTTTGATTTATAGAAGCGAAACGAGAGGGGTCAGGATAACCGTCACGGCCTCATAGCCGATATTTACGAGCGGACGCAGCCAGTAGCGCGTCAACGTGCCCGTCATCACGAGCGCCATCACGATGAAGAATCCGTATGGCTCGATGCGCGCGAGCGCCATCGCCGGGCGCACGGGCAACAGCGCCGTCAGCACGCGGCCGCCGTCGAGCGGCGGCAACGGAAAGAGGTTCAGCACGCCGAGCACCAGGTTCACGCCGACGCCCGCACCCGCCATGCGCGTGAAGAACGGCTCGTCGACATTCATCGCTGCGAGCGCGACACCAAATATGCCCCAGATGAGCGCCTGCGCAAAATTGCACAACGGCCCGGCGAGCGCGACCCACATCGAGCCCCAGCGCGGATTGCGCAGGTTGCCGAACGCGACGGGCACGGGCTTCGCGTAGCCGAACATGAATGCGCCGCTCGTGGCGAAGTACAGCACGAGCGGAATCACGATCGTGCCAATCGGGTCTATGTGCCGCATCGGATTGAACGACACGCGGCCGAGCACGTACGCGGTGTTGTCGCCGAGCATGCGCGCGACGTAGCCGTGAGCCGCCTCGTGCAGCGTGATCGCGAAGATCACCGGTAATGCGTAGACGACGATGGTCTGTATCAGGGAGGAATCCATATCGCTCTATTGTAACAACGGCGCCTTGCGGCACTGTCGGCTTTCGTTCATGTGATTTTTATGCCGTCTCTTCAAGACCGAACGGCGCGAGCGAGCCGCGCCCCGGCCGCACCAGCACGGGCTCTTCGCCCGTCAGGTCGATCACCGTCGACGGCTCGCACGGACACGCGCCACCGTCGATCACCAGATCCAGTTGCTTTTCCAGTTTCTCGCGGATTTCTTCCGGATCGTTCAGCGGCTGCGTCTCGCCCGGCAGGATCAGCGTCGAGCCGAGCAGTGGCTCGCCGAGTTCTTCGAGGATGGCGAGCGTGATCGCGTGGTCGGGCACGCGCAGGCCGATCGTCTTGCGCGACGGATGCGACAGGCGCCGCGGCACTTCCTTGGTCGCCTGCAACACGAACACGTAGGGACCCGGCGTCACCGATTTGATCAGACGGTATTGGCGATTGTCGACGAGCGCGAAGTTCGCCAGCTCGGACAGATCGCGCACGAGCAGCGACAGCAATTGCCGATCGTCGAGGCCGCGAATGCGCCGCACGCGGTCGACAGCATCCTTGTTGTCGAGCTGGCACGCGAGCGCGTAGCTGGAATCCGTCGGCAGCGCGACCACGCCGCCGCCTTCGATGATCTGCGCCGCCTGCTTGATCAGCCGCGGCTGCGGATTGTCCGGGTGAAGCCGAAAATATTGGGACATGATGTCGGTCAGAAGGTCGGGAATCGGCAGACAGCAAGCAAAGGCTCATGCAGCGCGCGTGACCGCGCAGCACGCGAATCCAGAGCTTACAGCCAACGTTCCCAGACTGGCTTCAGATCGGACGGCAGCGGCGGCAAACTGCCGAGATCGACGCGGCCTTCGCCCGCCGCATGAAAGTCGGACCCGCGCGATGCCTCAAAGCCGAAGCGGCGCGCGACGTCCGCATACTCGCGATACTGATCGGGCGTGTGGCTACCCGTCACGACTTCGATTGCCTTGCCGCCAAGATCGATGAATTCCGCGAACAGCGCGTCGAACTCGGTCTGCGTGTAGGCATAGCGGCCCGGATGCGCGATCACCGCTTCACCGCCCGACACCCGGATCCAGTTGACGGCGTCGGCGAGCTTCGACCAGCGATGCGCCACGTAGCCCGGCTTGCCGTCGCCGAGAAAGCGGTTGAACACGTCCTGCGTGTTTTCCGCGTAGCCGCTCTCGACCATGAAGCGCGCGAAGTGCGTGCGCGAAATCATGTCGGGATTCGACACGAACTTCAGTGCGCCTGCGTACGCGTCGGGAATGCCGAGCGTGGCCAGCTGCTCGCCGATCGCTTCCGCCCGCGCGGCGCGGCCATTGCGCGTGCGCTCGAGCCCTTCGACGAGATCCTTGCAGGCAGGATCGACATGCAGGCCGACCACGTGAATGGTGCGCGACGCCCATGTCACCGAAATTTCGACGCCGCTCAAATACTGCATGCCGAGTGCTTCGGCCGTTTCGCGCGCTTCGACCTGACCGCTGATTTCGTCGTGATCGGTGAGCGCCCACAGCGTCACGCCGCCGGCATGCGCGCGGCGCGCGACATCGGCGGGCGCGAAAGCGCCGTCGGAAACGGTGGAATGGCAATGCAGATCGGCGTTCATCGTTTTATGGATAGCGTGATCCGACCATTTTACTGCAACGCAGTAAGCACACGCAGAGGATTCGTCGAGACAAATGTAGAACGCGCACTACACGCAAAACGCTTCGATCAGCGCCGCGACCTGCTCCGGCTGGTCGTGGTGAACCATGTGGCCCGCATCGTCGATGATGGCTTCGCGCCAGTCGGGAAACGCCTGGAAACGCGCCTTGAATTCGTCGAGCGGAATGTTGCCCGCCAGCACCGCGAGGGTCGGCGATACAGCGGCTTCCACGTGCAGCACCTTGGCGCGCACGTTCGCCCAGACGGCCATCACTTCGTCGAGCCGGTACAGCAGTGGCCCGCGAATCTTGTGCGCGGGATCGGCGAGCAGCATGTAGCCGCCCTCGCCGTCCGGCTTCGACCAGTGCTGCGCGAGAAAGCGCGCGCGCTGCGGGTCCAGGCGTTCGTTGGTCTTGATGAGACGCGCAGCGACGTCGTCGAGCGTCGCGTAGCGGCGCAGCGTCGGCGGCTCGCGCAGTTCGTCGAGCCACGACGCGATCCGGCGCGGCAACTGCGCGGGCTTCGACGGCGGGAGCCCGAATCCCTCCAGATCGACTACGCGGCGCACGCGCTCGGGCCTTGCGCCGGCATACAGGCACACGACGTTCGCGCCCATGCTGTGCCCGACGAGGTTTACTTCGCCCGTTGGCGCGTAGTGGTCGAGCAGCGCGTCGAGGTCGGCCAGATATTCGTGGAACCAGTAATGACCGCCGTTCTGGTTCGCGACGGGCCAGTCGGACAGGCCGAAGCCGCGCGCATCGGGCGCGATCACCTGCCAGTCGTTCGCGAGCACGTCGACGACGAACTGGAACGACGCGGCGACGTCCATCCAGCCGTGCAGCATAAAAAGCGTCGGCGCATCGGGATTGCCCCAGCGACGCACGTGCAGGCGCACGCCGCGCACGGTCACGAATTCGGATACGGAAGGTTTGAGCGGACGGTTCATGATGCGAGCGCAGAAAAAGAATGGTCGTTCTATTATATCGGGATCGCCGTGCCGCCGCTTGGTCCGAGCCTGAAACAGGCTCAGTCGGCCGGGCGCTGCTGGGCGTCGAGACCCGCCAGCGCGGCGAGTTCTTCCTCTTCGAAACCAGCGTCGCGGCGCGCTTCGAAATTGAACGGACCGCGCAGTTTCGGCGCGTGATACTCGTCGGAAAGACGCAAGTAGGTTTGATGTGCGTCGATGCCCGCCTCGTCGCACAGATGCCGGAACCAGCGGTTGCCGATCAGCACATGTCCGATTTCGTCGCGCAGGATCACGTCCAGAATCGCCGCCGACGCGTGATCGCCTGCTTGTTGCAGGCGCGCGCGGATCGGCGGCGAGGCGTCGAGCCCGCGCGCCTCGAGCGTGCGCGGCACCAGCGCCATGCGCGCGAGCACGTCGCCGCGCGTGCGCTCGCACATGTCCCACAAACCGTCGTGCGCCGGAAAGTCGCCGTATGCATGGCCGAATTCGGCCAAACGCGCCGACAGCAGCGAAAAGTGATGCGCCTCTTCCGACGCGACCTTTAGCCAATCGACGTAAAACGCGTCGGGCATGCCGCCGAAACGCCACACGGCGTCGAGCGCGAGGTTGATTGCGTTGAACTCGATGTGTGCGAGCGCGTGCAGCAACACCGCGCGCCCTTCCGGCGACTGCATGCTGCGTCGCCCGAGTTTGCGCGGCTCGACCAGTTCGGGCTGCGCGGGGCGCCCCGGCAGATCCGTCGGCTCGTCCAGCACACGCCCCGGCGAAACGACCGCCTCGCCTGCCTGTACGCGCGCGTAAAGCGCCTGCGCCGCAGCGGCTTTGGCCGCGGGAACACGCTCTGCCAGCACAGCGAGCGCTTCGGAACGGGCGCAAATCATCGGATGGGGACGGATCGACTCGGGGGCATGCATCGCGAAACGGGAACCAGCAAAAAAGGACAAAAACGAGCGATTCTGACACGGCGTTGCCCGCGCGCATGCTTCGCACGGACCAATGGCACAACCGTTTACAATACGCGATTCGACCATGCCGCGCGGGATGCCGCCATTTCGCGCAAATCGCCTCGTCGCCATCCCGACGACAGCAACCGTCTTGCATGAGACCAGAGGAGACACTGTGGCAATCTACAAGCTTGGCGACGCCGCCCCGACCATCCACGAAAGCGTGTTCGTCGCGGACACGGCGACCATCATCGGCAAGGTGACCGTCGAAGAAAACGCGAGCATCTGGTTCGGCGCGTCGATTCGCGGCGACAACGAGCCGATCACCGTCGGCAAGGGCACTAACATACAGGAAGGCGCCGTCCTGCACGCCGACCCGGGTTTCCCACTGACGCTCGAAGCGGGCGTGACGGTTGGCCATCAGGCGATGCTGCACGGCTGCACGGTCAAGGAAGGCGCGTTGATCGGGATTCAGGCCGTCGTCTTGAATGGAGCGGTAATCGGCCGCAATTGTCTGGTTGGCGCAGGCGCCGTCGTTACCGAGGGCAAGGTTTTTCCTGACAATTCCCTGATTCTCGGATCACCCGCAAAGGTTGTCCGGGAACTGACTGAAGCAGATATCAAAGGCCTGAAGCGCGCTGCGGACATCTACGTGGAGCGCAGGGATTATTTCAAGGCGCAACTCGTGCGCATCGGCTAGGGCCGACCGCACGGCGCGCCACGCGTGGCCTTCCCACCGCGCGGTTCGACCGAGGAAAAGTTGTGAGTGACCAGTTGCAGAAATTCATGTTCAGCGCGGCGCCCGTTCGCGGCGAGATCGTTTCGCTGAGCAACACGTGGCAGGAAGTCCTGACGCGCAGAAGCTATCCGGCGCCCGTGCGGACCATGCTCGGCGAGATGATGGCCGCGTGCGCGCTGCTGTCGGCGAATCTGAAGTTCGATGGCACGCTGATCATGCAGATCTTCGGCGACGGCCCCGTGAAGATGCTCGTCGTGCAGTGCAATTCGGACCTGTCGATGCGCGCGACCGCCAAGTTCTCCGGCGACACCGCGCACACGATCGCCGACGACCTGTCACTCGTCGATCTCGTCAATCCGGGCGGTCACGGCCGTTGCGTGATCACGCTCGATCCGAAGAACAAGGTTCCCGGCCAGCAACCTTATCAGGGCATCGTGCCGCTGTCGGACGAAAACGGGCCGCTCACGTCGATGGCGCAAGTGCTCGAGCACTACATGCATCATTCGGAGCAGCTCGACACGCGCATGTGGCTTGCCGCGAACAACGAGCGTGCGGTCGGCATGCTGCTGCAGAAGCTGCCCGGCGACGGCGGCATCGTCCCGCATCCGGGCGACATCGACGCCGATACGTGGGACCGGCTGTGTACGCTCGGCGGCACGCTGTCGCAGGACGAAATGCTGGCGGAAGACCCGAACACGCTGTTCCGGCGCCTGTTCTGGCAGGAGAACGTCCAGCATTTCGAGCCGACGCGAACCCGCTTCGAGTGCACGTGCTCGCGTGCGCGCGTGGGCAACATGCTGAAAATGCTGGGCCGCGAGGAAGTGGACAGCGTGATCGAAGAGCGTGGCCACGTCGAGATTCACTGCGAATACTGCAACCAGCGCTATGAATTCGACCCTGTCGACGTGGCGCAACTTTTTGTCGCGAGCGGGCTCTCACAGGGAGTGGCGCCCGCTGCCGAGCAGCGGCACTAAAGCTGGACTATCCGCGTCGCTCCGCCCCGCTACGGGCGGGCGACGGCGCGGTATCATCGGATACTGGCGGCCGCGTGCTTTCCGGCCATCGATTTGCTTAGGTATCCGACCGATGGAGGTCGAAATGAATGCCCCTTCGCTGTTCCAACCCGTACACCGGATAGCGGCGCTTGCGCTCGTTGCGGGCGCGATGGCGCTGTCGGGCTGCATGCTGGACCCGCCCGGCCCGTCGCCGATCTATAGCCGCCTGCCTGCGGACCAGTCGGGCATCGCCGCGACTGCGCAACCGCTCACACCGGAAGAACGCGCCCGCTACGATGCAATCGACAAGCAGGTGATGGCCGAGCAGAACCAGGCCATGGCCGCCGACGCCGCCGCGCAGGCGTATTCGCGCTACGCCGCGCCGCCCGTCTCCGTGTATGGCAGCTACTACAGCGGCGGATGGGGACACGGCTGGGGCACGGGCATCGGCTACGGTTATGCGCCGGGTTGGGGCTGGTGAGCGGCACATCGGTCTGAATGCCGGAACTCCCGCCCGCGGTTCGTCCCGCCAAACAAAAAGGCGCGGTTCATTGCGAACCGCGCCTTTTTTCATGATCCTGCCGCACCGGCTTTACACCGCACCAGCATCAACCCGGCTTCTTCTCCTTCGGATCCTTTTTCGCGTGCTTGCGATCCGGCTTCGCGCGCGATTCCGGATTCGGCACCACGCGCAGCGGCGCGCCCGTGATCTGTCCGCGCGTCGACGTACTCGACTGCGGCACGTTCAACGCCGACGATGGCGCATTCGGCGACACGAACTGCACGAACACCTCGCTGTCCTTGACCATGCCCATTTCGTAGCGGGCGCGCTCTTCGACGGCGGCCGTGCCGTTCTGCAGATCCTGCACCTCGCCCTGGATGCGCTCGTTGCGCTCCTTCGCGTCCGCGTTCTTTTTCAACTGCTGCGCCAGTTCCTGTTGCAGTTCGTGAACGCGCAGCCAGCCGCCATGGCCCCACCACAGAGGGTATTGGATCAGCACCAGCAGGACGAGCAGAACGACGGTGACGAGCCGCATGAAGTGAATTGCAGGGTTGAATGTGCGCCGCCCTGCGCTTTACGCAGGGCGGTAGGGTGAATCAGTAGCGAAGCATAACCGGTTTAACGGTTATTGAGACGGGTTTGTTGACATCAAGCGTCACTTACTCGCGCCAATCCGGCTCATTCGACGGCGTTCAACGCAGGTTGTAGAACGCCGACTTGCCCGGGTAGCTGGCGATATCGCCGAGATCTTCCTCGATACGCAGCAGCTGGTTGTACTTCGAAATACGGTCCGAGCGCGACAGCGAGCCCGTCTTGATCTGACCCGCGTTGAGACCGACAGCGATGTCGGCGATCGTCGAATCTTCCGTTTCGCCCGAGCGGTGCGAGATCACAGCCGTGTAGCCCGCGCGCTTGGCCATTTCGATCGCTGCGAAGGTTTCCGTCAGCGTGCCGATCTGGTTGATCTTGATCAGGATCGAATTCGCGATGCCCTTGTCGATGCCTTCCTTCAGGATGCGCGTGTTCGTCACGAACAGGTCGTCGCCGACCAGCTGGATCTTCTTGCCGAGCTTGTCGGTCAGGATCTTCCAGCCTTCCCAGTCGCTTTCGTGCATGCCGTCTTCGATCGAGACGATCGGGAATTTGTCCGCGAGCGCGCCGAGGTAATCGGCGAATTCCGACGAAGACAGTTGCAGGCCTTCGCCCGCCAGCTGGTACTTGCCGTCGTGGTAGAACTCGCTGGCTGCACAGTCGAGCGCGAGCAGCACGTCTTCACCGGCGCGATAGCCAGCCTTCTCAATAGCTTGCAGGATGGTCGACAGGCACTCGTCGTTGCTGCCGAAGTTCGGCGCGAAGCCGCCTTCGTCACCCACGGCCGTGCTCATGCCGCGGTCCGACAGGATCTTCTTCAGCGCGTGGAACACTTCAGCGCCGCAGCGCAGTGCTTCGCGGAAGGTCGGCTGGCTGACGGGGACGATCATGAATTCCTGGATGTCCAGGCTGTTGTTCGCGTGCGCGCCGCCGTTGACGATGTTCATCATCGGCACGGGCAGTTGCATCGCGCCCGAGCCGCCGAAGTAGCGGTACAGCGGCAGGCCGGCTTCTTCAGCAGCAGCCTTCGCGACAGCCATCGACACGGCTAGCATCGCGTTCGCACCGAGGCGCGACTTGTTGTCGGTGCCGTCCAGTTCGAGCAGCGTCTTGTCGAGGAAGGCCTGCTCGGAAGCGTCGAGGCCCATGATCGCTTCGGAGATTTCGGTGTTGATGTGCTCGACAGCCTTCAGCACACCCTTGCCGCCGTAGCGGCCGGTTTCGCCGTCACGCAGTTCGATCGCTTCACGCGAACCCGTCGATGCGCCCGACGGCACAGCCGCGCGGCCCATCGTGCCCGATTCGAGCAGCACGTCGCATTCGACGGTGGGGTTGCCTCGCGAATCGAGAATCTCGCGACCGATGATATCTACGATAGCACTCATGGTTTCCTCTGAAATGACGATGAATTCTTAAGGTGAGACGTCCGGCTCACTTCGACAGCACGCGTCCGGACGCGTTCGACGACCATCGGGTTGGAGCACGCGCGCGTCGCCGGACAGCGGCGAAGCGCGCGTGGCTGCATCAGTTGAAATCGTTCTCGAGGAACGGCGTGCGCTTCACGGCCTGATCGAGGGTCAACAGCGTTTCGAGCAGATCGGCCATGCGATGCAATGGCACGGCATTGGGACCGTCCGACTTCGCTTCAGCCGGATTCGGATGGGTTTCCATGAACAGACCCGCGATGCCCGTCGCGACGGCGGCACGCGCCAGCACCGGGACGAACTCGCGCTGGCCGCCCGAACTCGTGCCCTGCCCGCCCGGCAACTGCACCGAGTGGGTCGCGTCGAACACGACGGGGGCGCCTGTTTCACGCATGATCGCGAGCGAGCGCATGTCGGACACGAGGTTGTTATAGCCAAACGACACGCCGCGCTCGCACGCCATGAAGCGGTCTTCCGACAGACCCGCTTCACGCGCAGCATCACGCGCCTTGTCGATCACGTTCTTCATGTCGTGCGGCGCGAGGAACTGGCCTTTCTTGATGTTGACGGGCTTGCCCGAACGCGCGCACGCGTGGATGAAGTCCGTCTGGCGGCACAGGAACGCAGGCGTCTGCAGCACGTCGACCACGGATGCCACCTGCTCGATCTCGTGTTCGCTGTGCACGTCCGTCAGAACGGGCAAGCCGAGTTGACGCTTCACTTCGGACAGAATGCGCAAACCCTCATCCATTCCCAAGCCACGAAACGACTTGCCGCTGCTGCGATTGGCCTTGTCGTAAGAAGACTTGTAGATGAACGGAATCTTCAGCTTCGCGCAGATTTCCTTCAGCTTGCCGGCCGTGTCGATCGTCATCTGTTCAGATTCGACGACGCAGGTGCCAGCGATCAGGAAAAACGGCTTGTCGAGGCCGATTTCGAAATCGCCCAGTTTCATACTTTCTCCTCGACGCTCGCTTCGCGATGGGCGCGCGCCGCTTCGACGAATGCCTTGAAGAGCGGGTGTCCGTCGCGCGGCGTCGACGTGAATTCGGGGTGGAACTGAACGCCGACGAACCACGGGTGCATCGAGCGCGGCAGCTCCATCATTTCCGGCAGATCTTCGCTCGGAGTACGGGCGCTGATGATAAGGCCGCCCGCTTCGAGCTGGGGCACGAAGCGGTTATTGACTTCATAACGGTGACGGTGACGCTCGTTCACATCCTTGCCGTAAATCTCTTCGGCCATCGTGCCCGGCTTGATCGGGCAACGCTGCGAACCGAGGCGCATCGTGCCGCCCAGATCGGATTCTTCCGTACGCTTCTCAACCTTACCGTCGCGGTCGTACCACTCGGTAATCAACGCGACCACGCGATTCGGCGTTTCCGGGTCGAATTCCGTGCTGTTCGCATCCTTGAGGCCGACCACGTCGCGCGCGAATTCGATCACGGCCAGCTGCATGCCGAGGCAGATACCGAGATACGGCACCTTCGCTTCGCGTGCATAGCGGATCGCCTTCATCTTGCCTTCCGTGCCGCGACGGCCGAAACCGCCTGGCACCAGCACGGCATCCAGATGCTTGAGGCTGTCGACGCCGCTTTCTTCCACCTCTTCGGAGTCGATGTATTCGATGTTGACCTTGGTCGACGTGTGGATCGACGCATGGCGCAGCGCTTCGATCAGCGACTTGTACGACTCCGTCAGTTCGACGTACTTGCCGACCATGCCGACCGTGACTTCGCTCTTCGGGTGTTCGAGCTTCTCGACGAGGCCCGACCACATCGACAGATCCGCCGGCTTGGCCGTCAGCTTCAGCTCGTCGCAGATCAGTTCGTCGAGGCCCTGGTCGTGCAGCATCTGCGGAATCTTGTAGATGCTGTCGACGTCCCACACCGAGATCACGGCGTCTTCCGGCACGTTCGAGAACATCGAGATCTTCGCGCGCTCGTCGTCGGGAATACGGCGGTCGGCGCGGCACAGCAGCACGTTCGGATAGATACCGATTTCGCGCAGCTTCTGCACGCTGTGCTGCGTCGGCTTGGTCTTCAGTTCGCCCGCGGTGGCGATGAACGGCACCAGCGTCAGGTGCACGAAGCACGCGCTGTTACGGCCCATGCGCAGGCTCATCTGACGCGCGGCCTCGAGGAACGGCAGCGATTCGATGTCACCGACCGTGCCACCCACTTCGACGATGGCGACGTCCGGCTCGCCGCACGTCGCGGATGCCGCGCCGCGTTCGACGAATGCCTGGATTTCGTTCGTGATGTGCGGAATAACCTGCACCGTCTTGCCTAGATAATCGCCGCGGCGTTCCTTGCGGATCACCGATTCGTAAATCTGGCCCGTGGTGAAGTTGTTGGCCTTGCGCATCTTCGTGCTGATGAAGCGCTCATAGTGGCCAAGGTCGAGGTCGGTCTCCGCGCCGTCTTCCGTCACGAACACTTCGCCGTGTTGAAACGGGCTCATCGTGCCGGGGTCGACGTTGATGTAGGGGTCTAGCTTGAGGAGGGTGACTTTCAGACCGCGCGATTCGAGGATCGCGGCGAGGGAAGCGGCGGCAATACCCTTGCCGAGGGAAGAAACTACGCCGCCGGTGACGAAAACATATTTGGTCATCGCTGGATGCTCGCGGGAAAAACGGATTATACCCGAACGTGTGCATCCAGCCCATACCTGGGGCGGCTCGTTCGCGACGATCGAGCATTCTTTTTGAGCATCCACGGGGTCGCTTTTCGCGTGAATGCCCGATGGATTTCGGTTCGCGCGTTTCGTGCCTTGAGTGCGCCGCGGGTTTGTTGCGGGTTTATGTCGCAGCGCAGCCCGGCGTTTCATTTATCCGCGAACGCGGATGCCGTCGCGGGCGAAAATCATTCGAGCCCGCGCAGTATTCTCTGCACGGCGCGTGCCGTTTCGATGGGCCGCTCCATTGGATACAGGTGGCTTCCTTCCATCCACTCGAAATGCTCGCCCGCGATGCGCCGGGTCGCGTGCAGTCCCGCCTGCCGCACCTCCCGCGACCGCGTCCCGGCGACGAAGCCGACGGGCACGGGCGCGCCGCGCGCCAGCCGGCCGCCGAACGTATGCGGCAAAGTCTTGTAGATCCGGTACTCGGTCTGCCGGTCGAAAGCGAGTTCCCGCGTGCCGTCGGCGCCCGCTTGCGGAATGCCGAAATCGACGTAGTCGGACAGAACCCGCTCGTCCCAGCGCGCGAACGCGGGCTTCGAATGGAAGTGGCGCCACGCCTCGTCGCGGCTGCCCCAGCGCGTTCGCCGAGTGCGCGTCGCCGCCGCGGGCGACAGCCGCTCGTCCAGCCCCGTCCATTGCGACACGCGCAGCATGTTGCTGCGCCAGCCCGCGATGACGGGCGAATCGAGCATCACCACGCCGCGCACCCATTGCGGCTTCCTCAGCGCCGCCATCAGTGAAAGATAACCGCCGAGCGAATGCCCGACGAGCCAGACAGGGTTCTCGTAAGCACGCCCGATGTCATCCAGCAACTCCTCGACCAGATGCGGCCAGTCGCGCGTCACGGGATAGCGCGCGTCATGGCCGATCCGCTCGATGAAACGCATGTCGTAGTCGTCAGAGAGTTCGGCGAAGAACGTCCGATACGTGGACGCCGGAAATCCGTTTGCATGCGAGAAATGGATGATGTTCTTCAAGCGCTATGGTCTCCGTTCTGATTTGTTCTCGATCGCGCCGGGCCCTTTGTTACGGGTCCATCCAGTACCGGCGATGCGTCTGCCGATAACGCTCCAGCGACAGCGTCGCACCTGCCTCGATGCGCGCGGCGCCGTCTTCGTCGCTGCGCGAAAGCTCGATGCCACGCGCCCGATACCGTTCGTAGACGCCCGCGTACGGATGATGAAACCGGTTGCGATAGCCTATCGTACGCAAGAAGCTCTAGAGTGCGCTAACTATTTGATTTTTAACGAACAGTCTCGCGCCGGTCAGCACTGAGATTGTCACGGTTTTCAGCGGGTTTATGCTGTGTTCGAAGGCTTGTGGACACAATATGGGCACAATGCTTATTGGTGTTGGCTCCCCTCGACCCATTTCACAAACCCCTGTATCGAGATCAGCACTGCTCCATCCGATGTGCGGCGAAATTCCTTGCCCTCAATCCATTTTCCTTCCTCGATCTTGCGCCGGATTGCTTTGGCGCTGAGACCCGTCATGGTCGACGCGAGTGCGACGGTGACGTATTCCGCGCTCGTCACACGGATGGCTTTCGCAAAAGCTGGTCTAAGCGGTGGGGATTCAGGCATCTCCACACGCAAGCTAGCTGGACACAAATCCGCTACCCATCGCTCGGCACGGCCCCGCCACTCGGCGTATCCTTCGATCGCCCTGCCGTCGCTTGCCAGGCGTCGATCGAGTTCGGCTAGATAACGTCGCATAGATTCGGCACGGTTCCAACTCTCGGCTTCGAAGACGAACTCTTCATAGTCGACCTGTTCGTCCCAAAGGCGTCGCCGCTCTTCCTGCTTCTTCTTTTCGAGCGAAGCACTACGCGCCCGCTTCTTTGGCTCACGCTTACGCAACTCCCGCGCGCTGATCTGTTGCCGCTGGGATCGAGCCGGCAGAGGTGGTGCGCTCACGACCGCCAGCCCTCTTCGTAGGTGAGACCAGTACGCTGGTGGCGGAAGTGGGACGTTCAGTTCCTGACACGCCCATTTGATAGTTTGCCTCGACAATCCATACTTCGCCCCTACTTCGAACATCGGCATACGCCAGACTTCGTCGTATAGTGTTTCGCGATCGATGTCTTCTCGATTTTTCATAGTAGCCCTCCGGTAGGACGCCCACCCACCGAGTCTTTGCATGCGAACACCAAAATCTCTACCGCAAGATCTGACTCCGAAACTGATTCCGCTCGACGCGTGGGCGAAGCTGGTATTCGGTGACTATGCTCCGCATCGCAACACACTTTACAACTGGCGTCAGTACGGCTGGATCGTGCCGGCGCCAATCAAGATCGGGCGTCGATATTTTGTCGAGCCGAACGCGGTATATGCAGATACGGATGGAGAAATGGCCCGACGCCTAGGAGGCGACATTCGATGAGCGAGACGTTTCTTACTGAAGAAGAAGTTGGCGAACTGACAGGCATCCTGACGGGGCGCCGCGGGAAGAGACGCGAGGAGCTGCAAGCCGAATGGTTGCGTTCCGTGGGAATCCCATTTTGGGTGAATGCTCGCGGTCGGCCGATCATCCCGCGTACTGCAATCGAAGGTAGGCCCACTACTGCTGAACCACCGAAGAAGAAGTGGGTGCCAAAGGCCCTACGCGAGCAATCCGAGGACTGATTTGATGAAGACTGTATTTTTTCTCATGGCCCAGTACGACGCGAGAGTGGTCATCCCGATCGAAGAAGTCTGTCGCGACTACTTCCCGACCCTGCAGGTCGACAAACTGCTCCGGAAGTGCGCGGCCGGCGAAATTCCATTGCCGATCATGCGAATGGAAAAGTCACAAAAGGCGATGAGGGGCGTGCACTTGGTTGATCTCGCCATATATCTCGACGAGCAACTCCAAGCTGGGAAGAATGAATGGGAGCAGTTCAAAGCAGGACGACTACCCTGACTGGCCCATACACTATGGCCGCCACCGGCGAAAGCCGGCTTGAGTCTGTCGCATGTTTGGTGCGGCAGCCGCCCACTGAGGGCGTAGAAACGGAAAACCGCCCGAAGGCGGTCTACGATAGGCGTCACGCTTCTAACGGCGGGAAGTCCGCATCATACTGATCGAAGGCCGCTCTCATACGCTTACGATGCTCCGGGTTGTCGAGGGCCTTCACGATCTCGCGCGCCAGCAAATGTAGTGACGAGGTAGGCATAACAACGGTGACCGATGGGTTGACCTGCGTCGCCGATCCATCTTGCAACCCAAACGTAATTCTTGAGACGAACGTGCCAATCCCCAATTGAGTCATGGCATCGAAATACATCATCGGCATCTGCTGAACCTGGTGATCATTCCCCGACAGCGTATTGCGAGATGCCGAAGAGCTCGGCTTCAACTTCGTAGGGCGTTGCATAAAGTGCCTCTGGACTAAGGTCTTCGCTTTCAATAGCGAGTTGGGAATACGGAACGAAACGCACCGATAATGCACAGTCGAATGCGTGAGCAAGTTTCACCAAGGTATCAAGTGAATGCTTGCCGTACTCTGGGTCTTCAAAACGATGGATTCCCGTTTGAGTCGTACCGATCGCCTCACCCAATTCCTTCTGGGTCATATGACGACCCTCTCTATTCGCTCGTATCTGCCAAGCGAGCCCCTCCTCAATGGAGGCGTCCGCGTACGCCTCCCGAAATTCGCGGTCTGTCCATTCCGGACGTTCCTGAAGCGCCTGTTTCGGGGTATTTCTGTGCGGGGTCGGTTCCGGCTTCGTTTCCAGTAGAACCAAAGCATAGGCGGGCACGACTGGCGAAGTCATTGTCACATACTGACTTTCGGCTCGAACCTTCGGTTTGATAATTGTTTGGGTAGTAGACATCGTCCTTCTCAAAGCCCGTTAAGGTCATCACGAACGCTGCTTTTTGATCATGGAAATGACCGAACACGCGATGTTGCATCCTATTTTCGTCGCTGAATCGTATCACATATATGTGATCGCCAACATTGCTCGCGGGAAGGGGTTTGCTCCAATTTTGCTTGGGCTGATGTTTCAATTGGTCACGCGATCGGGAAAAGCGGCCTCGCGCGCCAGCTGAAAGCGTGTTGTGCCATTCGTCGATTACGTCGTCCCCTCGATGGTCCTTAAAACAGTGCCAATTCCAAGGCGGCCCCTTGACCACGGCGGGCGCCCCCGGAGTGTTTGCGGCGTGTGAGGGTTTTTTCAGTCTTTTCTGTTTATCTCGTTTACTCATTCACGGATCTACGCCCCGTTCAGGTATGTTTGACCGCATTATTGTTGCCAAGGTGAAATATTACCTTGCCTCGGCATGTTTAACCTGACAACCGCTTGAACGGTTGGATTGGGCGCAACTGGATCTAACATCCCATGTCGGCACGACTTGATGCTTGGTTCCGAATATACTGTATAAAAATACAGCATTGACCATGCCGCGCAGATCCTTCTCCGACTTCGAAACGCCCACGACAGCCGAGTTGCGTCGACTCTGGCGCAAGCACGACGATCCGGCCATACGTCGCCTCATGCTTGAGATCGAGCGGATGCGGCGCGTCTTCATCGAGATTGGGCTTACCGCGTAGTTGTGGAACGGTGCTGGAAAGAGGAGACGAGCGCGCAACTGGTCGCGCTGGAGAAGTTGCGGATGATTATGGAGACGGAGAGATCGAGGCTCGGAATCCAGCGGTCAGAGATACCCGTCGCGCCAGATGGATCGGATGACAGAAACGGCGGCCCAGCCCAGGATTGAAAATGTCCCCTTTGGTGGTCATAATGCCCGTCTCTCAGGTTCTGGTGTAGGCCCTCGGATGTGCCAGAACCCTTGCCGGCCGGACGCTGTGGCGTCCGGCTCTTTTTCTGGCGCCAATGCCTGTCCTTCACTTGTCGTTACGATGCGCGCTGAGCGCGTCTATCAGTTCCCGCGCAAACTCCACTTCTCTTTTGAGCGACGCTGCAGTGCCATCCGGGGGAACCTGCGCCATTGCTTCGAGCACATGACCAAGTGCCATTCCAGCGCGGTCGAGGCCGCTCCATAGCGCCTTCATCTGACGGCTCATAGCCTCAACCGCATAAGTCTCCATCTGCCTGATTTCGCGCAGAACCTCTGCCGCAGAGTCGATATGCGGATTCTTCGCCAGGCGCAGAAGCATCTCCGCATTGACGGAGATGCCCGCCGCGTCCGCTGCCTGCTCTATTTCAGCGTGCAGATTCTTTGGCAGGCGCAGAGAAGTTTTAACGGTGAGGTCGGGTGTCGGCATGCGCCGAATTCTAAGTGCCGAAAATAGGGTGCGCTACTGCCACCGCTTTAAGCATTGATTTGACATTGTTTACCCCGTCTTTTCATTTCATTACGGCATCATATCTGGTATCAAAATGATGCCATCGATCACGACGAGGCGGAGAGCTGGCAGCAATGGAACGGAACAAGGACGCGGTCGACGCTGCGCACGAAGCGTTGAAGACGGTTGGCACCGCGGTTGACACAATTAACACCAAGGCGACTCAACTGGAAGCCCTCATGGTATCGCTGATGCACGCCAGCAGATCGGCGGATCTACCGATTCAGCACTTCGAGTTAGCGTTGTGGCTGGCGTGCGACGTCGCGGGCGACATCAAATCCGCCGCACGGCGTTTGGGTTAGACTTCGCGCTCTCGCACACGAGGAAGACATGGATTACGCATCACAATTCCAACGAGACGGCTTTCTGGTCCTTCCGGGGTTCTTCGCCAAAGATCACATCGACGCGGTCGTATCGTCGATTAACCGGACGATCGAGGCGCAGCCAAAGCACATCGTCGTCGACATGCTAGAGACCGGCGCGCGGACGCGCCTCTCGTCGCTCACCGCCGAGCAGGTGCGCAACGGTCGCATGAAGGTGAACGACCTGTATCTGACGATGGACGACGTGCGTGAACTCGCGATCGAAGAACGGCTCGCTGGCGTGCTCAACGCATGCATGGGCGCACCCGTGGCGCTGTGCAATAGCCTCTACTTCGAGAAAGGCAGCGCACAGCCGCCGCATGTCGACGCAATCTATATGACACCCAAAACTCCCGGTCATTTGCTTGCATCGTGGGTCGCGCTCGAGGACGTTCATGCTGACGCTGGGCCGCTTGAATACTTCCCGGGCAGCCACCTGATACCGCAATGGAAATTCAGCGACGGCAGCTATCACTTCATCCCGGAAGAGATGAATCAGTGGCATGCGTACATGGATGAGCAAGTCGCTCAACGCGGCCTCGAAAAGACGTCGTTTGCCGCGCGCAAAGGCGACGTCTTTATATGGCACGCGCATCTGCTTCACGGTGGCGGGCCGATCAATGACGCTAACCGGACGCGCAAGTCGCTGGTGTTCCACTACTTCACGCGCGACGACAGCCGAAAGAGCCGCCCCAAGCAGGAAGGCCCCGCCTACTGGATTGACCGTCCCGCACAGGAAGTGCCTGGCGAACTGCCGCGGACGTTGCGCGGCGTTCTGAGGCAGGTGAAGCGCGCGATCAGTTGATCAACTGCCCGACGGATACGGTGGTTTGACCGGAAGCGCGGTCACTACCGTGCCGACCGGCGCACTGATGATCGCTCTCAGCGCCGCACGATAGGAAACCCAATCGGCAGGAATCGCGATGCCGTGCTCGACGCATCGGAGAACGGTGATGTCCGATGCCGGGAAAGCCGCCAGAGCTTGCTGTTTATATTCGCCAAGATGTGCCGCCGCTTCCGCAGCTGGAGCCGCCGCCTGAAGCTGCTCCATCGTCGGTTGCGGCACGTCACCATAGTCCCAGAAGCTGATGAACTGGTTGCCGTCATCGTCTTGACCGACTTGCCAGTTCGTCAGAAACAAAGCGTCCGGATACAGGTACTGAATGATTTGCGGGATATTCATCGTTTTCCTCAAATGACACGAGCTGCGCGGATCGTCGAGTTGGCCGTACAACTTCCACCAGTGAAAGCCAACGTGCCGACAAGATAGACAGGCGTGTTCGCGGCCACCGAAACACGAAGCGTTGGTGTCGGAGCATGATTGGCTCCCGGACTGCTTAAGGCGCCCTGTATCACATAGTTAGAGCCCACTGCTCCGAGTGTCCCCGAAACCGTGCTAATTCCGGCAATGATTGAATTGAAACTCGTCACTGACACTGGCAGATACTGAATAGCGCCGGAAACATCCCAGACGCCCGGGGTGAGCGTCAAACTAACCGCATTGAATGAAGACGCGTTCGGCACTGAAGTGCCGCTAGCGTTGGCAGTCAGTAGCTCCCCTACACTGCCAACAGCCGCTGCGGCACCGGTCGTATTGCCGACAATGTTCGGTTGGTTCAACGTCGGAGCTGTTCCGAATACCAACTTGCCAGTTCCGGTTTCGTCACTGATGACGCCCGCCAACTGCGCCGAAGTAGTGGCTGCGAATTGCGATAGATCAGTACCGGTAGCGGCAGCACCAAGCGCCGAGCGCGCCGCAGCAGCCGTCGCTCCACCAGTTCCGCCTTGCCCGACGCTCAACGCCGTTGTCAGACCTGACAGCGACGTGATATCGCTGTTCGCGCCGCTCGCAGCAGCTCCAAGGCTGGTGCGCGCGCCGGCGGCCGTCGATGCATTCGTGCCACCGTTTATCACCGGAATAAGAGAAGCACCAAGGAGCGCAGAGAGCGCGGCCGCCTGTGTTGCTTGGCCTGTCCCGCCCTGGCTGATGGACAGCGCGGCTGTCAGCCCTGAAAGGGAAGTGATGTCACTGTTCGCACCACTTTTCGCCGCAGAGATGTTGCTCCGCGCGGTCGCCGCGTTGGATACGTCCGACAGATTCGACGCCATGGCCAGAGCACCGATCGCGTTCGCTGCGGCCGCTCCTGCGGATGCGTGCCCGGTGCCTCCATTAGCGACAGGAAGCGTGACGCCCGCAAGATCAGCCGTTACGAGTTGCCGATACGACGGCGGCACAGCGGCGCCTGATGCTGGCCCCGACAGAACCAGATTTGCGTTTTGCGGGCCGGTAAGAGCCGCGATCTGTGGCGCAGCCGTGGGAATGAACCGTCCGAGTTGAAGCTCAAGCGCGGACGATTCATCGGCCTGGATGACTAACGAGAAGTTGTTCATACCGGTAGCGGGGTGTCGATGATGCGGAAGAAATCCGCGAGGCTCACGTACTGGTTGGCGCTGGGGTCACGCGCCGCAGCGTCGATGCGTGCTTTGCCGACCGGCCAATTACTCGTGTCGCCAGCTGAGAGCTGTAGCGTCCCGGTCGTCTGATCGATCCAGGTAGGCGTAAGGGTGGAGATGAGCGTGACGCCTGTAGCATCGTGAATCTGCGCGGTCACAGACCAGTTAGTCATGTCGACGGGCGCACCTTCAAGTTGGAACTGTCCGACGACCTGAAACGTGGAACCCTGAACGAATTGCCACATGTCAGGCTCCGATTCCGGTGTATTCGAGAATGCAAGACGCGTAGTACGGCGGTTTGTTTTCGATGGCCGCCCCACTACCGGTGTTTTGCGTCGAAATTCCCGTTACGGCGCCGTTGATGCCAATGTTGGACGCTGCACCTTGGATGCTGATGCCGGTCGCTGACGTCGAGGTAAATGATTTCAGGTCGTAAGATTGACCAGTCCCACCGACGAGGTTCACGACCGTCCCATTCGTAAGGAAGGCATTCAAATCTTGCGGTCGGTGAGAGTGACCAGGATCGTTGACCCCGTGTCCGTGGCCCGGGTCGGAGATCGAATGCGCATGACCCGGATCGTTGATTCCGTGGTTGTGCGCCGGCAAATTTGCGATCGCCAGCGTATTCGTGCTGTTACCGCCAGTCGCTCCGGGCGCATAGAGGTTACCAGCGCCAACGATGAAGCGATCGCGGCAGTCAGAAGTGCCATTCGTGCCATCGGCAAGCTGCCACCCGGCACCCCAGACAGAAGCGATATTCGCCACCGCGCCATGCCACATGCGTTGCTCACCGACCTTGTATGCGAGAGCGCGTGCCTGCGCTCCGGTGATCGCGTCCGTGCTCGTGCTCGTCGTCGAGCCGGCACCGAGGTTGGTGAGCTTCTTGCCGCCCATGTTGACGTCTGAGGTCGGTGCTAATCCGACTCCAGTCGCAATCTGCTTGATGAATGCGCCAAGCGCCTGAAGATAGCCGTTAGCGTTCGGACCGACCGTCTCTGAGCCCTGCGGCGAGTTGTTGTTCGGATTTACATCGAGGTCGTTGATGCTGCTCGGGATCGGCATGTGATCACCCAATAAAAAAGCCACCCGAAGGTGGCTTGTGCTGGACTGGATTCGTTTAACCGCGGTTGTCGGTCGGCACGCGAGGGTCCGCCTGCATACGTCCGCGGAAATAGCTGGCAATGCCGAGAGGCGCCGCCATGGTGGTCATCACTGCCGCTTCTGCGCCGAGCATCCCAGGCAAGTAAGTCAGCACCGACGCATCGACATGAAGAAACATCACCCCGACGTATGCAATCGTCACGGTCAGGCCTGCTGAGATACCGAGAAGACCGAAACAGAAACCGATGAATGGTCGCCAGCTGTAGGTTGGCCAGTGGTCCGATTTCGCTTCGACCTGCATCGTCTGATTCACGACTGCTGTGTTCGAAACATCAGCAGCAATCTCAGCCTTTTGAAGATCAGCCGCCACCTCTGCCAGATGCGCCTGCTGATCCAGCACAGCTTTCTGAAATTGCATCGAAAGATTCGGATCGGCCTGAATCGCGGCGAGCGCCGCATCAGGTGCGGACTGACCTGTGACCGCCTTCGCGATGCCAACGACCTTGCCTGCAACGTCTTCAGCCTTCGAGCCGCCAAGCCATCCGGCAATCATCGGCGCGAATTGAGCCAGCGCCATGGCGATAGGAATCAGCGGCATTTACGCGGCTCCTTTCCAGAGATTGTTCGCGACGCGGTCCGCCCAGCCTTTGCCGAAGTCGAGCCACGTTTTCAGAGATGTGAAGTACTTCAGGCGTAGCGAGTTCCAGCGAAGCATGAACCGCAATGGGTCGGTGGCCTGCACCGCTGCGATCGTGTTGGGTCCGATCAGACCGTCGACCTTCGCACCCGCGGCGCCCTGCATCCAGATCACGGGATGGCCGCCGTTGTAGTTCGCGTCGAAGATCTGGAACGCGACGCGCAGGTCAAATGCGTCGAGAGAAAGCGGATCCCAGTAGAGCTTCTTCGCGATTTCCTTCGCGGTATCTCGAGGAAGGTCCTTCATCGGGCCGGCATACCCATACGCCCGAGCAACGCGCGCAGTGACGCCCCACATCGTCTCGCCACCAGGATCTTTCGGGTTATTCGAATAGCCGCCCTCGTTGCCGATCAAGGCATCAAAAGCATCGTCAAAGCTGCTCACGTTCCCTCCGGATGATCTTGTCGCGGACAAGCACGTATGCCTGCAGTCCGATGTAGACGATCGTTGCGGCGGCGACATACCAGTTGATGTCGTGGCTTGTGAACCAGAGCCAGTAGTTGGCGCCCACAGGCGGTGCTACTTTCGCGGCACTCGCTACGAGATCGTTCATTTCAGTTCCCCGGAATAAAAAAAGCCGCTCGATGGCGGCCTGGTCTGATTCGGATACAATCCCCAAAGTCATTTGGGGTCTGCTCATGTACGAACAGATTGTTCATCTTTGGTTGATCAAACTCGTCATCGTGTCGGTGGCCGGATTACTGTGGGGTATTTATGAAGCCGCCAAGAAGCCCGTTGACAACGGCTGGACGCCCATAGTTAAGGAGCCCCTTTACGATCGGGCCTGGAAGCGCCTGACCGGCCGGCACGGCAGCACGAGCGTCGAGGTACGGGAGTAGCGCCTGAGGGTCGAGCAGGTAACTGCCCAAACGCTGCTGCAGCCTGTTCCCCACTGCCTGCCCTAACCTGTTGGCGGTGCCATAGACGCCCAGCGCGGCAATCGGGTGGCCGGCAAGAGCCGTCGCCGCCGAAGCCGCCGCTTTTCCCATCCCCGTTGCACCCTCAAATCCTGGCCCGTACAGATTGCGTGCGAGCCACCCTTGCGAAGAGAGGTTGTATGCGGTGTCGCTTCCCGAACCAGACCGCAGAGAGTTTGAGATCGTCGAGCGTTGGAGATCGCGTCCGATGTTTTCAAGCGACTGCTGCGCGGCCGGATCAATCCCGAATTCCTGCGAGCGCAGCGCCTGCCCAAGTGCCGTTGCATAGCCGGGAGCCGTCACCAGCGGCGTGCCGGACGTATTGAGCGCCTTGTTCAGGCCACCAAGCCTTTCGGCCATCTGCTGCGCGGCTTCCATCGTGTTGACCGGAGGCGAGTTCGCGGCATACGCCTGGCGTGCGTGCGCGTAGTCCGTCGACGTGTTGTCGAGCCAGCCCAGAAAATCCTTTTGCGCTGTGTTGATGGCGGTCCGCTCGGAAGGGCCAAGGCGCGTGTTCTCGCGCGCGCTGTTCTGCAGGTCATCCATCCCAAGCTTCAGGTAATGAAGGACATCACCTGAGATTTGCGCCGGTTGCCCCTGCGTCGCCGGTCGAGTGAGAATCTGTTGAAAGAGCGGCTGACCGTTGAACCCGACGCCACCGGTCGGCACGTTCGCATGCTGCGCGGCTTGTGCCTGAACCGCCGGCACCAACCCTTGATTGCCTTCATTGCGCGCAATCGTGATCCCGCGCGCGAGCGCATCCTGCATCGCGGGCCGTTCCATCAGGTCGGTCAGATCGGCATCGACCGGGTACGTCTGGGCACGCGCAGCCTGATAAGCCGGTCCAGCCGCTGCCTCGCGCGCCGCTATCGCTGCGTCGAGATCCGCAGGCGTGCGCGCAATTTGGTTCAGCGCATCCCAGCGCGCCTGATTGTTGGCGTTCTCCCTCGCCGTCAGCGCAATCTTGAAATCCGGATTGTCGTTTGCCGCGGCCTTCTCTGTCGCAACGAGGACCGGGCTCGGCGCGGCCTGCGCGGTCGTAGGCGCGCTCCCCTGAACGAACGTCGGCGCTGTGCGGATGTTCGCCGCGGCGGCACCCGCATCCTGCGGGTTTAGTGCGCCAGCCAGCCCTTCGCCAACGAACTTGCCGGGCTGAATAACCGGCTTGATCGCATTCCAAAGGTTCGAGCCCAGCGCGCGCGTACCGGCGAACGCCGCCGGCAGCGTCGCGCCGAGCCCGGCGCCGAGCCCGGCTTGCGTGAGTTTTTGCTGCGCATACGACTGGTCGGAGTTACCAGTGGTCGGCATCATCAAAGCGCCCGCCGCGCCTTGCGCCGCACCGAGTCCAATTTTTGCTGGCAACGACGCCGCCGCAAACTCCGGGCCGATCAACATCGTCGGCACAGTCCCCAGCGCATTACCTGCCAGGCGTCCCCAATCGATACCCGGATCCGGTTTTTGCCCAGTGATCAGGCCGCTAAGATTCTGCGGTTGCCGTGCCATGCGCGCCTGCTCGTACGCCGCATTCTGCTGGTCGATCGTCTGCTGCATCTCCGGCAACGCTGCACGTGCATCCTTCGCGAACTGCGAGTTTGGTGCGACGCGATCGGCAACCCATGACAGGCCATGTACGATGCCCTGCGTCGTACCTTTCGCTACATCACCAACGCCGGTCAGGAAACCGCCGAGCGGAGCGGGTTGCCCGTCAGGTGCGGCAGCAACGACAGGTGCCGATGCCGCAGGCTGGGGCGCGCCCCCACCGAGCCATGCGTCCACTGGATCCTCCGACGCCTTCGACGGCGCATTCATGCTCGTGCCGAGCCAATCATCGACAGCCGTCATTGCACCCACCCATTCTGGAGAGCCATCGCGGTCTTCGCGCGCAGCGCCGCCGCGTCGGGCTGTTGCTTGAGGAACGCCTGACGATCAGCCGGTGCCATCTGCTGCATCTGATAGATGCGCGGGTCGTAGTTCTGCCGCCACGTGTTTTCGAATTTGTTGAAGCCCGCAGGATTGTTGCCGTTCTGCGCCAGCCACTGATCCGCCGCGTTCGTCTTCGCCTGCAGCGCGAGTTCCTGTGCCTTCAACTTCGGAATCACTTCGACCATGGCCTTGTTCATCATGTCGGGCGTCGGCGTGCCCTTCAGCACCGTTGCGAGCTGCGCATCCGTGCCCGTTCCGCCAAGCGCCTTCTGATACTGCTGCGCGAGATTCGACATGTACTTTTGCAGGATCTGAGCATTGGCAGTGTCGTTGCCGCCAAGCTGCATCCCCGACGGCAGATAACCATTCAGCGCCGCGATGCGATCCATACGCTCACTCCAGCCCGGCCCGAACTTCGTCGTGCCCTGCGCTAGCGCCATCATGTTGTCGAGCGTGTTGATGCGATCGCCGGACGTCGAAGCGAGGCTGCGGAGGTTGCTGTACGACGCGGCATTATCCTTCGCCATGGTCGTTGCGCCCTCGGTGTAGCCAGGAGGTGCAGCTGCTGCCATGGGCCCGCCCTGTTGGCTCGTCACAGGCGCGGCGCTCTGAGACTGTGCGCCCCCGCCATTCATCGCGGTCAGAAGCGAGACCTTGCCGAGATAATTACGCGTCTCTTGCGGAAGCGTCTCGAACTGGCCGCCGCCCTTCATCCATGAATCTGTCGCACCGGGACCCATGTTGTACGCGACTGACGCGAGCGTAGGATTTCCGTAGCGCTGAAGCATTGCGTTGTAATAGTCGCGGCCCACGCGATCCAGCTCACCGCGCGAGGTGTTCGCCGCTGGCTGCACGCCGAACCCCGGATTCACCTGGGTGTTCGGCATCACCTGCCAGGCACCCTGCGCACCTTTGGGCGATAGCGCATTCGGATTGCCGTTGCTTTCGGTCTGCACGATCGCGCGCTGATCGGGCGTCGTTGCACCAGCCACTCCGCCGCCGGCGGCCGCGGCGATATTCGTCGTGGGCTGATACTCCATCTGGCCGGTCGCGGGATTCCAGACCTCCTTCAGATTGAAACCTGCGGGACCGGAGGCCTGCGCGCGCGACTGCGCCGCCGTAACGCCAGCCGCGCCCGCCATCGGCGCGACACCAGCGAAATTGCCCTGGCCGTCCATCACCGGCACCGCGCCCTTCGGAACGTCCGGATTCCATGTGCGCGTGCCATCCGGAGAGATCGTCCAACCGCCGGGGCGCCCTTCCGTCGGCGCGATGTATCCTGCTTTCTTGATGACGCCATTGAGCGCGGCAGTGTATTCCGGCGAGCCCGGCTTGTAGCCAGCGGCAATAAGCTGCTTCTGGATGTCAGTCGGCGCATATTGCGCCATCGCGTTTTCGAGAAGCTTTGCCGGATCTTTGAGCAGACCGAGACCGATCAAGCCATCGGGCAGGTTGCCGAAGATGGGATCGGGCGCGCGGTCGGTGGCAGCGGTCTGTATCGGCTGTTGTGCCGCTGCGGGACTCCCAACAGGTGCCGACATTGGACCGCCCGGGGCGCCTACCGGGAATGACTGCACGCCCGGACCGGAACCGCCAGAAACGGCTGACACGCCGCCTGCATCCGTTACCCCAAGCGCCATCGGCGGAGCCGACACAGCAGCGGGCTGCTGCGCGCCGTTGGCACGATCCAGATAGTGCTTGGCCGCGTTGAAGAACAGTTGGTTGTTCTGCAACTGGTATCCGAGTTGCTGAAGCTGTGCATTCTGCAACTGCTGCTGCATCTGCAACTGCTTCGACTGCTGATATTGCTGAAGGCCGTCCAGGCCACCTTGACCGACTGCCGCGAGCCCTGAGTTCAGCCCGCGATTGCGCGCCAGAATGCCCAAGCCAGCGGCAAGCAGACCGTCTGCGGCAGGCTGTGCCTGCGGCGTTTGCGCCCACTGCGTGAAATTGTCTAGGAGACCCATGTTTAACCTTGATTGAAGCCCGACGGGTTCGACTGAGCAGCCCTGATGATTTGCTGAAGCAGTGAATCAGCGCTGCCGCTGCTGAGCGTATATGGAAGCGTGATCGCAGACTGGGGGACGAAACTGACATTGCCGGCGCGATACGGCGCGCGCGCACCGTTCTGCGGCTGCCAGCCAGTGTTCTGGCGCTGCTGCCCGTTCTGTTGTTGCTGCTGTAGCTGCTGCTGGCCTTGACTGAGCAGGTTCTGCAGCATGCTGCCGTATCCGCCCATCGACGCGCCGCCGATATTCGACAGTCCCGCCGTCTCACCGGACAGGCCTCCGCCGAGCGCGCCGCTCGATGTGCCAGTCATGCCGCCGCCCGGCAGCAGCCCGCTAAATAGACCCGTCGGCGACGAACCGAGCGCGCCGCCAAGATCTCCACCCATTGCTGTACCGAGACCGGAGCCACCCGCCGACACGGTGCCCGTCAAGCCAGCATCGCCGAACGCTGCGGGGCCGCCAAGGAATCCGCTAAAGCCACCCGCGCCAGCACCGCCAAGGCCGCCCGCACCCGCGCCAGCTGCATCCGCCCCGCCAATGCCGAACAGGCTCGACAGGCCGCCCCCGCCCGCCGCACCACCGATACCGGCATCTGCTGCACCAAGACCTGCAGCGCCCGCGCCAGCGCCTCCTGCCGCACCACCAGCACCGCCCCCTCCAGCAGCACCGAGCGCGCCGCCAAGCGCACCGCCAGTGAATGCCGAGCCGACAGCGAGCCCGATCGCGTCGCCGGGCTTCGCCGCGCTGAGATTGCCGATGTTGTTCACGATCGGGATCTGACGCAGCGGATTGACCTGCTGGTCAAACTTGTTGAGGGGCTGCGCGATCGGCTGCAGCACCTGATTCGTGGCCTTCGGGAGATCCTTCGATGTCCAGTCGGCCCACTTGCCGCCCGTGATCCACGACAAGGGATCGGTCCATTTCTGGATCGGCTCCGCGATCTTGCCGACGGGCGAGTCCTGATTGTCGGTGCTGAGTGCGCCGCCAAATGCTGAAGACATGGCGCCCCCTTAGCCGAAGGCTTTCAGGAGACCGCCGCCGAGCGCGAGACCGCCGCCGAGCAGATTGCCCCAGCCGGAGCCGCCGCTTTGCGTCGAAGTCGTGACGCCCTGCGAGCCATTGCCGAGCGCACCCTGCAGCGCGCTTTGCAACACGCCAAGCTGCTGATATGGCGAATAGGCCTGGTTGTACCACTGCTGATATTGGCCGCTGAGCTGGTTCTGGTCGGTCTGCTGCTGCGTCTGGCCCGCGCCGAGCTGCTGCTGATAGCCGTAGTAATTCGCGGCATTGAGCGACGGCGCCAATCCGGCAGCAGCCAGTGCATTGCCCTGCGCGTTCTGGTAGTTCTGGCTGTTCAGCGCGTTCTGCGCCTGCGTCGCATTCAGATTGTTCGACTGATTCGCGAGATTCGTTTGCGTGTTGAGCGCCGCCTGCTGCCCTGCTGCCTGTTGCGTGTTCGCGTAGGCATTGCCGCGAAGTTGCGACTCGACGTTCGTCAGATCATTCCCGAGATTCGTGTTTTGCTGGTCCTGATACTGCTGCATCGCCGAGCCGCCAAACGCGCCAGCATTGCGGAACTGCGCCATGGTCTGAGCCGCGGTGCCGTTCTTGTACTGGTTCGTCAGGTCCGTCTGCGCCTTGCTCACCTGCGCGTCGAGATATGGGTTCTGCATTGTCGCGTATGGATTCTGCGACGCCTGCACGTTCTGTCCGATGTACTGATTCGACGTTTGATAAGGTGTACTTGCGTTACTCACTGCTCCCTGCACCGCAGAATTTGCGGCGTTCAGCGTCGGATTCTGTTGTCCAGCCTGATTGTTGATGCCGCTGATCGCTGACTGCTGACCGTCAGTCAGACCGGCGACGAGCTGGCCGCCATATTGCGGCATTTGCTGCTGCGAAAGGTCCGAGCCGCGCTGAAGGATCTGCTGCGCATAAGGCTGCGCATATCCCGGAAGCGCTTGAGTTTGTGTGGTGCTACCACTGCCGCCGCCACCGCTCATGATTTGAGTTTCCTTTGAAAGACAGTTTCGCGAACGGAGAAGCCATACTTCGGCGCGGTCTTAGACCAGCCGCGCCGCGTTGTGCCAAAAGTGATCGTTGATGCGTTTATGCTTCGCGCGATGTTGTCGAGTTCGTCGCTGAACTCGGCCATCACGTCGACATCGGATCGCGCGTGAAGAAGCCAGATATGCAGACGCGTACCGTCGAAATCGTTGATCTGCCTGAGCACGACGAAGCCCACTTCCTCATCGTCGATAACGACGAGATAGAGCGTTGCGCCGCCCTGACGCAGCGTGCAGTACACGTCCTCGACGATCCATCCATCGGGCGATTCGATTGCCGCCATGCCTTCGCGCAGACGCGGCCACACCGCGCTGATCTGCATCGGCGCAATTTGTTTGAGTGCTCGCATTGATCAGTTACCGGTAAGAGAGCGACACGCTACCCACGTGCCGGGCGTTCCTGCGGCCGTGCAAAGCCAGCCAGTGATGACGTATTTCGAGCCCGCGGTACCGAGTTCTGACGGCGCGCTGTTGCGAATGAAGTCGCCCTGCTGATATGTGCCCGCAGTCGGCGGCGCAGTGCTGGCATTCGTCGCTGCTGCGACATGGCCTTCGCTCAGGTTGTTGAGCTGGTCGATGACGTTTCCGAAGATCTGCTTAACCTTGAACACCAGATCCGCGCCGAACTTGTCGCTGCTCGGCGCGGAGGGAAGTTGTGGTTTCTGGACTCTCATGCCTGACCATCCGGGACCAGTTTCGGCGTGAAGCCGAGCAGCTCGCAGTCGCCCTGGAATGTCATGAGCGCGCGGTGATAGCGGTCGGACACGTCAACATCGAACTTGCCATCAGCGTAGGTCGTGCTCACGCCGGGCGTGAACGTGCCGCCGAGTGTGTCGCGATGCTGTGTGCTCATCGATGCGGACGCGGGATCCTGCGCGCAGCGCAGCCGAACGTACTGCAGCAGCGAATACATCTCGTCGTCGCCGAAATCGCCAGTCGTGAGTGAAGACTGCGTGGCGGAGCCCGTAAGCGTCTGGATCGTATGCGTGGTGTCGATGATCGACGGCTGGAGTGCGACGCTGGTCCAGAAAGGCGAATCCCACGGCACCTGCGGCATGTCCGACCAGTGGTTTGCGAGCGTGCCTAGACCGGTCCATGTGATCTGTCCGTTAATGAAGTCGACGGCGCACTCGATCGCGCGATCAGCCTTGCCCCAGCGATTCGTCTTGTAGTTGTAGACGACGGCACTGTCGATCGCCCCCGTGCTCTGGTTGCTGACGTAATACCAGTAGACGAGGCTGTTCGCCCGGTCGTGAACGCTGCGCACGAGCTGCTTGAACTGCGGGTTCTGATTGCGGAAGAACCAGTTCTTTACCTGATCACCGATCGGCTGCGGGCGGGTGCCATCGAAGATGTAGAAGTTGTCGTTGCCGAGGAACAGATGCGCGGTGCCGATCGATACGACCGCTTCCTGACACGGCGTGCCGATCTGGTTCGAGATCACATTGAACGCCCAGATGATCGGCGGACCCTGATAGGTGCCGTAATACATCGACGTCTCTTTGTAGACAACGATGTCCGGTCCGAGCGCGCGGCCGGCGCGAATGTCACCCGGCGTGTCGATGATGCGGCCGTTTGCGGATTGCGTCGCCTGACTCGGTGTCCAGATCGTCTGATCGAACAGGCCGCTGTTCCACCAGCCATCAGGGCGCGCGCCGTTGATCGGATCGGTTGTGTTGAACAGGAACACGAAGCCAGCCACCACTTCGACAATCGCGGCTTTCGGCGCGCCCGCGATGTCAGCAAATACACCGGTCTGGCTGGACTGGAGCACATCTGCGTTGTTCGTTGCGAGCGTCACATTGCCGAACTGTGCAAAGCGCCACGCGCCGCTGACGGGCGTCGTGTAGGCTCCACTCGCGCGCGTGACGTCGTTCCATGCCCCCGAACCTTCCTCGTAGAGCTTCGTCGTAGTGCCGACGATCAAGCGCTTCGTATTGTCGAGCTTCACGAGCGTCGAGCCGCCGAGCGCCGCAGACGAAAGCGCGGGCATTCCGGCGCTGACCGGCGACGCTGCTGCGCGCATCCCGCGAATCGAAGGGATCAGCGCCGAGCAATCGAGAATGACGCCCGGCGTCGTGGGATCCAGATCGGGCGCGAAGCCGATGAACGATTGACCGTTCGCCATATCAGCTGTTCTTCATCGTGAGCGCCGAGCCCGAGTACTGCCCCGACTGATCGTTGTCTTCGAGATCCTGCAACGCCGTCGTCAGCGCAGCCGTCCAGACAGCAATGCGCTCATCGTTCTTGATGTATGGTTCGGCCTCGAGGAGCGACGCATACAGGTAGATGTCGGGTGCGTCCTCGAGCAGCCAGTTCGATGTGTTCGAAGCGCTAAGCGCCTCGATCTGCTGGTAGTAATGCAGCGTGAACTTCGTCTGGCCGTCGACAGCCGTCAGCAACCAGATGCGATTGCCCGCGATGGTGTATTCATTGCCGAAACCGCGCTCTTCCATCCACTGCTCGGCGGAATCTTCGGAGCGGAAATCCAGCTTCTGATCGCCATATGTCAGGCGGATGGCCTCGTTGTAGTCACCCGGCAGCGTGATGAACTGCTGCGTGGGCGTGACGGTGTACCACGTACGCATCTGACGTACGCGGATCTTCCGGTTCAACCGCGCTTCAGCGAGCGCGATGAAGTCAGGTGCTGCATCGCCGAGGTTGTTACGCTTCAGCCAGCGTGCGACAGACGCCTGCAGGTCCGAGTAGGAGTTGAATGGCATCAGACGCGCCCTTCCCAAACACGGAACGCCGCGAGCGCCGAATCGTTCAGCATGGCCTTCGCATGCGCCGGATTCGACATCCACTCTTCGAACGTGATGCCCTTCTCGTTGCAGTAGCGCTCGACAACGACCATCGGAAAGCGAGCCGCGTGGCGCATTTCCTTGTCGCCGTGGATGCCTTCATTGCGCAACGCGGTCGCATGGTCGACGAGAGGCGTGCAATCCTGAATACGCTCGATCGCGGTCGTGTCGGTGTCGTGCGCGTAGTGAAAGCGCGTGAAGACCCGGCTCATATCAGCTTTCCTCGCAGGGGCTGACCTGAACCGTGCCGGTCGCCGATACCTGAAGTGCTGCGATCGTCGTGGTGCCAGCGACTGCGAGCTTGATGGAATCGCCAGGCTGCACCATCACATCGCCCGCCACTGCCGCTACTCCAGCCGCGCCGAGCTTCACGTAGGCCGCCGCCGTCGCCGATACGCGCACCCACTTCGCCGGCGTGCCGTTGGTCGTCGTGGGAAGCGTCGCGTTCACCGAGGCCGCGCCGGTCGTCAGCGTGATGCCGGTCTTGAAAATCTGCGTTTGCATTCGATGTCCCAATAAAAAAGGGGCGCCCCGAAGGACGCCCCAAGTACCGCATGGAGACTCTGTTTCTTACAGCAGGTCGCGAATTGCGCCGCCCGACTTTTCCTGACCGGCTTCAAGCGTGTATTCGCAGATCAGCATGCGCTTCTCCGCGTCACCCGTCTTCGCCAGCGGCGTCGTGCGCATCGGACGCAGGTACGACACCTTCCAGCGGCCCAGCTCGAGCACGAAGGCCGTGCGTGCGCGCTGAAAGCGGTTCGGCACAGCCTTGATCGCGCCGAAGTCCGATTCGTACACGTCGATGGCCGCCGTCAGGTTGCGGTCTTCGCCCTTGTCGAAACGGGTCGAGTTGCCCGTGAACGTCGAGAACGTCTGCTTCTGCGTGCCACCGAGCATGATGACGTTCGGCTTGCCGCCTTGCGCCCACGACAGCTGGATGATGTTCTTCAGCTGGGATTCCGTGAACGCACGCTGCGTGCCGTCCGTCGGCGCCGTGTTCGTGTTGTAGTTCGGCGCCGCGCCCGTTGCACCCAGATCGTTATTCGTCGCGACCCAGCCTTCGAGGCCGCGCAGCTGGCGAGCGACCGTCGACGAGCCCGTGACCGTCGTCGTGTTCTGCGTCAGCGCGAATTCCATGTCGCGCTTCAGCTCGAGGCCCTTGAGGCTGATCTGGTAGGCCAGTTCCTGCTTGCGGCCTGCCGGATCCATGCCATCGTCCTGCGTGCCCGACACGATTACGGTTTTGCGCGAGATCTGCGTGCGGTTGTTCAGGCGCACCGTCGGCGTCGTTGCATCAGCCGTCGCATCGTCGCCTTCGACCTGCGCGTTGTTGGCAGCAGCGGCGAGATCCTGCGTTTGCCATTCGTGCAACGTGCTCTTCGCTTTGTTCTTGCCGATGCCGCTCATAAACGGCACATCGGTCGGCGAGATGCGATAGATCACGTCGGTCAGGTCTTCACGATTGCCGACGGCCTGGTACGTCTGGAGGGTATTTGTCGGTGCGGACATCTCAGTTTCCTATCAGAGGAATTGGAGGATTGCATCAGCCCCCGACTCCACCGTGCCAGCCTGCGCGTGGCGCTTGATCGCCGCCGTGCGGCCGTCGCCTGGCTGAACGCCGTTTCCGGGTCGTTCAGTCTTCGGCGGCAGCTTCTGGACACGCTGTGTCACCTGGGACTGCTGCTGCATCATTCGGTCGTACAACATCGCCTTTCGAGCCACCAGAATCACGCGGTGGTCGACGATGCCGTTGCGCTCCTGATCACCGAACCCTGCATCACGCAGGAACGTATCGATCGCGCCGGCTTCGTCCTTCGCCTTGGTGGCGTCTTTCCAATCCGGCAACGCGCCGAGCAGCTTGTTCTGCTCATCGGCCGCATAGGTCTGCTGCCGCTGCGCGGCTTCGGCCTGCTGCTGCTGCGTCAGGTGAGCTTGCACGGCCATGGCCTGATTGATCTGCGCGACGCGCAGATCGAATGCATGCTTCTGGCGTACGTACTCTGCCGGGTCGGTTTGCAACAGGTGATCCCAGTTCGGCTGGTCCACCTGCAGGAGCTGCTGCAACTGCGGCACGAACACGTCGAGAACCTGCTTGAGCTGCGCTCGCTCCTGCTGGAGTGGAGTGCGCTCAGCATCGGCCTGCTGCCGTGCCAGCGTCGCTTCCTTCAGGCGCGCTTCTGCCGCTTCGGCCTTCTGGACCGTCGCGATCATCTCGCTGCGCGTGAGGGTGCGCTCCTGACCATCGACCTTGATGACGTACGTTTCCTCGTTCGCCGGATCTTGAGGTTGCGCTTCGGGATGGACATTGCTGTCGTCCGTCGGCGTCTCTTCACCGGTAGATTGAGAACCGTCGACCAGCTCGGTCAAATGGCTCATTACATCGTCGTCTTGCCCTGCGTCTTCGCCGCTGCTGGCGAACTCAGCACCACCACCACCGGAGCCGTCTTCGCCAACACGGAATGTGAAAGCGCCGAAGTACCGAGCGAGCAACTTGAAAATATTCACTGCCATCTCCTGCACAGAGTCGTCGCCCCGAAGGGTGGAGTCGTCCGGCAACGGTTAACAAAAAAGCCCGCTGGATCGCTCCACGCGGGCTCACTGCAAATCTGCTATGGCTTACTCGTCGGTACTCAGCTCGACGACTTCGCCATTGTTGAACTGGTAGGCGTGCGAGCCCTCTTCGACAGGCGCACAGCCGAATGCGCCATGCCAAAGCTCAGCATCGGCGTCCGGATGCCACACACGGACGATGCGGCGATGCTTGTGTTCCTGCTCGACGCTCAGGAGGTGAACCGAGAAAGCACCCCAGTCATCTTCTCCTGCAGCTTCTCGAGCCGCGTCTGTTCCTCGATCTGCATCCGGGCCAGCTTGCCCGTCTCCAGTGTTTGCTGCAGGAATGCTTCGAGCTTTCCCACTAGCGCGTGTAGCTGCCATAACTTCTCCCTCCCTTCAGAGTCCCGCGCCGGGCTGCTGGCCCACGCTTCCTTGAACTCCGCTCGCAGGGTTTGGAACGCCTCCTGCAAAAGCGGGTTCTCCACTAGGTCCTGAGCCTGCCGGCCCCGGTCCGCTTCCAACAGCAGGTTGGGCTCCTGCATCTCCTGATCCATTCAACACTCCGGTGGTTTGCTGGTAAGTGCGCACGAACGTAATGCCCTCGAGCGCCGGATGGATGCCGTACTTGAACATCATCTCTTCGCGGCGCAGCGCAATGTCGGCGTCGAGTTCTGCCTGTCTGCGTGCGGCCTCGGCCGCGTTCTGCGCGATGACGTTTTGCTGCTTCTGCTGCAATTCCTGCATGTCGTACTGATGCTGCATCTGGATCTTCGCCATCTCCGGATCCGGCTTCGGAGGCTGCGGCGGCTGCGATTTCGGATCCGTGAAGAACTCGTCTGCATTCTTGTAGCCGAGCGCGCTGGGAACCTTCTTCAGGGTGTTGTAGATGTTCTCAGGTGTCGCAACGCCGATCGAAAGCGCCTGCTGCTGAGCCTGACCGAGCAACGTCAGATGCTGAATGACCTGCGACTTGTCGCCGGTGCCGAGGCCGACGTTCACGACCATGTCGTACTCGTTCTTCCACGCGCGGGGATCGACGTCGACCCACTTTTCGCGCAGCTTGAGCGTCATCGAACGGTCCTGATACATGCTCAGCAGCTTCTGGATCAACCTGAACAGATCCTTCATGCCGGTCTCAGCCAACACGCGCGCGATCAGCTTCACTCGCATATCCGCGCGGTTCGTGATGTTTTCGAGGCCGCCCTTCGTCTTGTTCAGCGTGTCGGCGTCGGAACCCTGCGTGTACTTCGTGATGCCCGTACGGTCCTGCTTCGCAGCGTCTGCATACTCGAGCGCCTGGTATGCGCTGCCCGAATCCGACAGTCCCTGCTGCAGCGGCTGCACGGCGTCAAGCGTATCCATGCGCACGATGCCGCCCGGCCGGTTCGTCAGCAGGTCGTCGAGATTGACCTTGCCGTTGAGCACCTTCGTGCGCGCGTTGAGCTGGAAGTAGATGTTGTCGAGGATGCCGCGCCAGATCGATGTCTTCGTGCGCTGCGCTTCCATCGCCAGATCGGCGAGCGACAGACCGAAGAATCGATGCGGCAGGCGCACCGGCGTCCACGTCACGAACGGAGGGCCGTCACATTCGGCATTGTCGAGCGTCACGTTGCCAACGCGCGTCACCTTGCGCCATTCAGCAATGCCGTCACCGTCATAGTCGACCTGCACGTACATCTCGTTGACCCAGACCATGCGTTGCGTCGGGTCGAGATTGTCGTCGCTGTCGTTACCGCTCCACGCGTAATCGTCGTCCCACGACATGCGCTGGATGCGCTCGCCGTTCAGATCGCCATCGCTATCCGATGTCAGATCGTCGACGTTCTTGTAACCCTTAGCGCGCAGATCCGACAGCGTCTTCTGCGAGCGGTGTCCACACGGCGCATCGCCGATTCGCTTGGAGCGCCGCGAGACGATGAATTCCTCCGGCGGCACGTTCTCAATGCACACATGCCCGTTCTTTCGCGTGCGCTTGAGCGTGAACGCGTGCAGCGTCGGAATCTGCGACATATCCGGCTGCTGGGGCGGCGGAGCATTGAACGGCTGACCGGCTTGCTGCGCCTGCGCGGCTGCCTGCTGATATTGCGCGACCTGCAGCTGGTACTGCGCCTGCACCGCCTGCATGGCGTTGACGTCCGGATATTCGGCGTGCTCGATCGGCTCGACCTCGGGATCCTGCAGGATCATCGACATCTGAATGAGCGTCTGGTCGCGATATTCCTCGCGCGTCTCGTCGATCTTGTCTTCCCACCAGACCTTCAGGAAGCCATTCTTCTGTAGCAGCCCGTCTTTGATCCAGTCGTACAGGATCGCCCAGCCCGGATTCTGTTGGTAGAACACGTAATTGCAGACGTCGGTCGTCTGCTCGGCCGCATCTTCCTGATCCCCGCGGCGTTCCTTGAACTCGACGACGTTGTCGCCCGCGGTGAAGATCTCCATCAGCGCCGGCAGCACCCATTCGATCGTATCGGACACATCCGTCGACACAACGCGCGAGCGGCCCGGAATCGGTGGCGGCGCCAGATCTTCAACCGGCTCGCCGAGGTAGTAGTACTCTGCCTTCCGGCGCATCTCCGACAGTTTGCTGCCCGCATATGCAACAGACTGGCGAATCTCGTTGTCGACGAGCGTACCCAGCTCTTCGTCAGTCATCTTGGTCTTGGTTGCCATTACGCGTTGTTCATGTCCGGATAGTTGATGGAACCGCCCCACGCTTCGTTACGCATGTCGTCGAGATTGATCGCGATGTATCGCCCGTTGTCCGCGCCGTGCGAGAACTCGTCGTGAAGTGGAGCGCCTGGCTCGTTCGTCTGCTGGTTGATCGCGCGGCGATAGCGCTTGAAGCACTCGACCAACCGCGCGGCCTTAGTCTTGTCGATGTAGAAGCGCGGCAATGCCATCCGCGTCGCGCGAATCCCTTCCTCAACGCTCATGCTCGGCGTGATCGCCACCTCCCAGCTGAGCGCCTGCATGATTTCCTCAGCGCTCTTGCCGGTCTTGAAATCCTTGTTGCGTCCGTCGTGCGGAAGGTAGACCTTGCCCCAGTTGAGGCGCTTCTCGCGCAGATCTGCGCTGTACTGCGCCAGCGTGCGGTGCGAGTCTTCGATGTACTCGATCACACGGACCTCAGATGCATTGCGCTGCACTAGCGAGATCGCCATCGCATCGTTCCAGCCAAGGTCGAATACGACGTGCACCTTCAGCATCGGGTCGTATGGCACATTGCAAATGCGGCCGTCCGCCTCCGCTGCGGCGATCTCGTTGTAGTAGATCGCGCCGGCCACGGCAGGCTTGCACTTTCCGCCCCAGATGTTCTTGTAGCCTTCCGGATCTGTGCGCTGGCAGTGGAGACGCTCGGCCTCGAGTTCGTCGTTGAACCACGGGTTGTCGTTGTAATTGACCTCGACGACAAGCGCGTTGGGCGGCGGATGCTTAACGAATCGCTGGTACGTCTCGTCGGTCTCAAGTTCCGGGTTGAACGACACCCAGATCTGTGAGCCCTTCTTGCGAATCGTCGGGATCAAGACGTCCCAGGAGCGCTTCGTGACGAACTGCGCCTCTTCTACCCACGCACGGTCGAGGCCTTCGTACGACTTGATCGATTCGACCGTGTGCGCCGCCAGGCCCGCGAAAATGAACTCCGTGCCGTTGCGCCCGCGGATTGTCGTCTCGAGTACTTCGTAGAACGCCCCGAGTCCCAACGCCTGAATCTGGTCGCCCAATAGCTTGTGAACGGAGTCCTTGATGGACTTCTGGATTTCACGGAAGCAACCGATACGGAGCGTTTGCTGTGCGCCCTGGATCAGCAGCGCACGGGCGAATGACCAGCTTTTTGCACTTCCCCGGCCACCGTGGGCGACCTTGTACCGCGCCTCCTCAAAGAGACACTGCAACTTCTCGGGGAACTCGATCATTCCTGCGGCTTGACCGGCGGCTTAACGAACGTCACAGTCAAATTGAGCGGAATCGGCTGACCGTCCGGCCCGCTGAATTCGCCTTTCACCTTGTCCTGGTTCCAGCCCATCACGCGAGCAATGCTGTCGAGAGCGGCTTTCTTGTCCGCCCACTTCACCTTGCTCGTGAGAGTCGGTGCTGGCACTACGTTCCCTTCGTCGTCAACCTCGCTCGTGTGCTGTACGCTGACTTCGAATCCAGCCAACGCAGAAGCTGTGTCGTCGTCGAGTTCGGTTACGCCCTTGAGCGAGCCGTCCGCATTGAAGAACTTACGCGGATCACTGAAAGCCAGGCGCGCGTACTCTGCAAGCAGCCGCTCACGCGTGATTTCCAGTTTGTTAGCCGTCTTTGCTCGTGCCGCAGCAATAGCAGCAGCGATTTGAGGTTTCCTGAGGTTTTCCGCACCAATAGCAGATGCCGTTTTCGCACTGTATCCGGCCCGCAATGCTGCTTGTGTCGCATTCAGGTCGATCAGATACTCGTCGACGAAACGCTGCTGTTTGCCCGATAGTCCTTTGGGCGATTTCGTCGATGCCATGGTGAGAATATTCGGGAGTTACAGCACCGACTTGATCTGCGCGACGAGCTTCTTCACTTCGGATGCCATCTTCGCGAGGAAGGAATCAGCGGAGCCTTCAAGGGCCGTGACATGGTCGGCGATCTGGTCAGCGAACCCATGTGCGGCATGCGATGCGCCTTGATCCAGCGATGCGGCTTGCGCGCCGAGCGACACGTATGCCGGCGTCATTGCTGCGACGAACTGGGCGTGTGCATCACCACCCTCGGCTCCAGTCGCTTGCGTACCAGATGCCGTCACAATCGCAACGGAATCGATCAAGGGGGCGCTCGAAGGTATAGCGGCCGATGACGATCCAGCGTTCGCGGACGC
The DNA here is from genome assembly GCF_046534875.1 of Paraburkholderia sp. SIMBA_054. Lineage (NCBI taxonomy): Bacteria > Pseudomonadati > Pseudomonadota > Betaproteobacteria > Burkholderiales > Burkholderiaceae > Paraburkholderia > Paraburkholderia sp. SIMBA_054. The sequence continues at coordinate 174,045 of NZ_JAWRXV010000002.1, forward strand.
ATCGGTACCGGCGTTTGGGAGATCACCACCAACGACAGGAGCAACGCCACCCACGGGCGCGCCAGCGTCCACATTCAGCGCCGCCGGCGTCTCTACGCCTTGCTGGGCAATGTCCTGCGGCTGAATGCTTGCATTGATGTCCGACATGGTCTGCTCCATTAGGGTTGAGGGTGCTACCACACGCGCCGCTTGAGTTCCGGTTTCCCGGCGGAGGGCACGGCTTCCAGAACGTCAGTAGCTGACATGGTTGGCGCACTCATGCCTTGCGAGAGTTAGAAATGAAAAAAGCCCGCGAATGCGAGCTTGATTTGTGGACGGCGAGGAACTAGGCTCGAAGAGCCTATCGCCAAATTGGCTGACCACTCAGGGATCGAACCTGACTCACACGGATTAACAGTCCGGCCGCACACCGTTGTGCGTTGCGGTCAATAAATGTGCTCACGAGAACAGTTTTCTATTACGCCGCAGTCTTCTGCTCGCCGAGAATCTCGCGCAACTCATCAAGCCGATTGATCAGCGACGCCTTGAGCGCTGCGTCGATCGCGCGCATGTGCGTAATGTCGCGTTCAATAGAGTCAACTATGCGCTGACCGGTCTGCGAGCTATCCATGTAATATTCCACAGCCGGAAGGGCCGGCATTTAAACAAGGAAGAAGAATGGCAACGTATGATCGATTCAAGGCGGCGGAGCGCGCCGTCGAAATTGCAAAACTCGCAGTTCAGGCTGGTCTCATCAACTCTGTCACGCCGCATGGCTTGGACGATCCCGCCAAATCTGGGACAAAAGCCGCTGAGTGGGTTGGCGGCTTCATCGCCGAACTGACAGATCGCATCGAAAAGCTCTAATGCAAAAAGCCCGCTCTGCTTTCGCTCGGCGGGCTTCAGAGACAGTTATCGAGACTGCCTATTAAGCACCGATTTTAATGCAGAGTGTTCAATCAACGCACGAACTATTTTGCTCAACGTTTCTTGAACACTCGGCACTCATCGACTCGTGAGCCTTCTTTAGCGCCTTGCTCATCCTGATGGCATCCTGAGCGAATTTTCGGGCTCGGTTGTATACCGTACCGCGTGCGCATTTCAGTTCGGCCGCTACCTGCTTGATCTTCGCGTCGTACCAGTAGACGCCGAGAAAGCACGCGGCCTCTTCCTCACATCCTTGCTCGTCGAACAGTCCGTGCAGCGCCGAATTGAAGTACGGCATTTCCGGATCTAGTCGCGCGTCCGTTTCGCGCACTGCCGATCTGCGCGGTTGCAGCCTGGCTAGAATGTTCAGCTTGCCGGCCGGCACGTACAGCCGGCGCGACTGACTCCACCACAGCCAACGGTCGCAGTAAGCATCGATTTGCTGTTCAGTCATTCGTTTCCTTTCTTCCGGTTTGCTTTGTCCATGCCCAACTTGTGAAACGCGTCTTCGGCCAGCGTGTGAAGCGATGGCTTTTCGCACGGCGCAGGGGCAATTTGAACCACGCATCGAATATGCGGCCGAACAACCACGTCATACCCATCAGATAGCCGCCCTCGTTGATCTGGATGCCGCGCAGCGAGATACGCCAGATGCCGCCGAATATTTGCATGTCATTCCCCGCGGTCCCTGTCGGCGCCATGCTTCGATAGCTCTGCGCGCAGCCGCGCTTTGAATGCTTGATAGATTTGTTCAAGGTTCGTCGTTTGGGTGACCTCGTAGTATCGAAGCGTCACCGCATAATCGCCGTACATTTCGAAGAACTCTTCCCAGTCATCCATCACAGACCTCGCATAAACCGATCGTGCTCGGCGCTGTTGAACCACTCGCGGCCCGCCGCCGCGCCACCGACAGAGCCTTGCTGGGCGGGCGATTCAGGCTCGGATGCTGCGACTCCGCGCCCGCGGCGACATGTTTCAGTAAGGCATTGTGTTCAAGGGACGCGAACCGAATCCAGTTAGCGGCATCCTGAGATACTGGCCATGGCCGTGAGTCAGGCGCGGCGATGGCGCGGGCTTCGAGTTCAGTCACGTCACTCCTCCGGGAACAGATCGCCGAGGATCTTGCCGTACTGCTTCTTCCGGCGTTCGGCGAGCGCATGCTCATCCATCAGTCGTAGCAACCGGGAGAACTCGATCGTCTTCGCTGCGCAGATCTCCTGAATCGTCGCCTCGGTCGACACGATCTGCTCGTCGATCTTCGCCATCTCCAGCTCAGCTTGCCCTTTCACCTGGCGGGCACGGATCGGAGCAAGGGCTTCGTCGAGCTTTTCTTTCGACATCGCGATGATTTCTTTGTAGGGCTTCAGTTTCATGCTTATTCCTCTGTGAGAAGGACGAGCAGGCGCTCGTCGGGGGTGGACGCCGTCGGCGCACACTGGTTCGCCGCCTGGCCTTGGTTCGCCGCCCAGTACGCGGCCTGCTGATTCATCGCCTGTTGGTTGAGATAGTCGTACTGGCTCATGCCGAGCAAGCCCGCGCTTCCAAGTCCGGAGAACATGTCGGGCTCCTTAAACGATCTGCCAATCGTCGGCGAGCATGTCGGTCTGCGAGGCCAGCCAGCCCATCAGAATCTCGCCCGTCGCCGTCTTCATCGTGATGCACGGAAGCACGTCGGCCGACCACCCGGGCTGTGACTCGGCGTATTCCCGGTTCGGGCCAGCCCAGAACTTGTCAGCCGACAGCGACGCCGCGCCGGGCGAATAGGCCAGCCACATGCCTTTACCGTTCCAACCGGCGCGCGCAGCACGCTTACCTTTCTTCAGAGCCTCGAGCGCCAAGCCGAAGGTCAGGCCCGACGTCACGCGGTATGCACCGTCGAACTGCTCTTTCGGCGACCAGCTCACGTAGCCAGCGAAATCGGGCGTGTTCGGTGCTCCGCCGTCGGTGTATTCGACGAGACAGCCGTCGACGTTCTGCTCTTCCCCAACCGGCGGTTGCCAGCCACGATAGGCGTTGTACTCGCCGCGCGTCATGGGCTTGGCGTTGATGATCTTCGAACCGATGTACTGCTGCATAGGGTCTCTCCGTCGCGTTGGTTAGTGTTTTGCTGCTTCCAGGCAGAACGCCGACGTCTTCGTGTCGCGATCGCCAAAAGCACACTGCAGCGAAGCCGGGTTCCCGGCCTTGGCGAGCACTTCGGTCTGCACGTAGTTCTGATGCGCAGTGCAGCTCGCGATCGAAATGGCGACCACGCTGACCGCACCGGCTGCGCACTTCCAGAACAGCCCGTAGAGTTGGTTGTCTTCCATCGTTCTCTCCCGTTGTTAAAACGTCGTCGGTTTGGCAATCGAACGGATCACCGCCATGAAGCCCTGCTGCAGATTCGTCTTGCCGATCGCGAGCCAGCGCTTGTCGACCTCCGGCAACGATTCGAGCGCCTCCAGTTCGACGCGGATGTTCTCGGCCATGTCCTTGATCGTGTTCATCGACGAGATCTCTTCCGGCGTCAGATCCCGGTAGCCCTTGATGCTGCGATGCTGGTTTTCCATCTGCTCTCCAATGGCCCCATGTGGGGTGAAAAGTGTTGCCGTCAAAACCCATGGGTTTCCGCTGGGTATCCCGTGGGTTACCCGTTGGGTTTCGCGAACGAAACCGACTGGGTTCCGAATCCTCGCGAACATTCGCGAGACCTCTCGCGTCACGCTGCGTCACACAGCGTTTCGTTGCGTTGCATTGCGTTGCACCGCGTTGCACATAAGCGTGCAACGTTGCACCGTTTCGCTAGCGCCCTGCTAGCAAGTGCTTAGCATCTGCTCACATCTGCTAGTCCCGATTCGGGACACCTGTCCCACCGTGGGACTAGTCCCGATTAAGGACTACTAACGCCTCAACCGTTACCGCACCGTTTCTGTAACGTTCCTTCACCGTTACCTAACTGTTATCGCCGTGATATCAGCCTGATATCAAGCCGACACCAAAGGGTATCGAAAGGGTTCCCCGAAGGTTTCACCCAAGGTTGGCCCGAAGGTTATCCTTAAGGCTTCACCCAACCCTTCCCCGAAGGCTTCACCAAAGCCACCCTTTGGTGCGGTCGTTGGTGACGACCACAGCATGCTTGGAGCATTGCTCCTGGCATCTCGTCACGGTGCGTGCGTGACATCTGTCACGCGTCAGTCCCATATCTGTCCCGAGGTTGTCCCGCGGGACACGACCGGATGTCACGCGGTCGTCCGTGTGACTGACCGGGGTTTCGCGGAATCCGCGTTCTGTGACAGAGCGTGTCGCTGAAGCCGCACAGAATCTGTATGTAGACGGTGCTGTAGACGCTAGGCCGTCTACACTGGCGTCTCGCCGATCAAAGTGCAACGGTGCCACTTGGTCGACAGGACTTGCTACCAAGGTCGAAAGCCCTTCGGCCTTTGGCCGTCCAAGGATCTCCGAAGGGGCTCCCAAGGCCCTTCCATGGGGTTGTTGAAATAACAACGGTTGTTGATTCGACAACGGTTGTCGGAATGACAACGCGAGCGTCCCGCCCTGACGGCTGACGCCTCTACCCGGCCGGGTCTGTTTACCGCCGCGTGTCCGCAACGGAGAATCGTCATGCGTCAGAGGGGTTGCTGAATGAGCAACGGGGGTTGCCGAATCGGCAATTGCTGAATCAGCAACGCGGTCGTCAGCGTGGACCGCGTGTAATCGGATTACGGGCGCGTGGAATCGGATTCCAGCGTTCACGCGGCCACCGCGAGCGTTTCGCGGCCCATCACGGCCAGGCGGTCCGCCTTCTCGTTGCCGGCGTTGCCGTTGTGTCCTCGCACCCAGCGGAATTCGGCGCGCACCCGCTTTTTCTCGGCATCGAGCGCCAGCCAGAGATCGCGATTAGGCATCGGCTCACCCTTTTTGCGCCAGTCTTTCCGCGCCCAACCGGCCGACCAGATCGTCAGGCCATTCACGCAGTATTGCGAGTCGCTGTGAATGATCGCCCGCGCCCCGTCAGGAAGAGCCTTCATGGCTTCGACAATGGCGGTCATCTCCATGCGGTTGTTCGTCGTCTCGGGCTCGCCGCCAAATGCGCTCGCGCCGTCCGATCGATGCCAGCCCCAACCACCTACACCCGGGTTCGGGTCGCACGCACCATCGGTCCAGACCACGAAGTCAGCGCTGGTGTCGACCTTGGTAGCGTCGTGCAGTCCGACTACAGCATCACCAGCCTTTCCACCAGCCAACAGTTCGAACTCGCGCGCAGCCACCTCGTTCACAGGCTTGCCGACCACCCACCGTTTCCATCCCCTGGCAGGGGGCCAGCTCACGTTCAGGAGCGCTAGCTGACGTTTTGTGTAGCCGCCAGCCAGCGTCATGTTCTTGTTCAGCCATTCGTCTGTCACGATCACGCTTGCTCTCCTTGCTACCACCGATTAACTAGGAAACGGGGATGGACACCCTGAGCACACTCCCCCCAAGCCCGTCTACAAGAGAAGGGCTCGAGAGGATTCAGGCGACCAACTGAGGTATCCGGTACTTTGCCTGGCAGCGCTCATCGCTAAACGTTCCTGCGCTGCTGGTCAGACTTTCGCCACCCGTTGTGCGGTGACCCGATGCCGTTCTGACCGAGCTGACACGCCAGGGTGCTCGTCTCCGGATAACCCCAACCTCGCGGCCTGGATCCGTTCGTTGCGTGATGCTTCCTGACGCCGCTATCCACTCCCGCGGCTGGCCCTTTCGCTTAGTTGGCCACTATCTCGAATCTGACCGCCCTACGCGGTTGTCCCTGAAAACACGATCAGATCCGTACTGCTTCTCAACGCCCCGGTGTTCGGAGAACCGGGTTTAAGCCTCTCTTACTTCGGCGCGACTACAAACTCATCCAATGCATAGACCTGATCCAGGGTCAATCTAAGACCGCGACCGCTTGCGAACTCGATCAAACGCTTCGCTGCGTCCAAAGATGGATCACAGCCATCGTTCTCATACTGAGAGATCGTGCTTTGGCCGACGTGCATCGCCCTCGACAGCTCATGCTGCGAAACGGAAAGCGCTGCTCGTATCTCAGAAACCTTGTTCATCGCCCATTTATCAGTAAGTATTAGTGTGCATGTTAAACACTAATTAGACACTCGTCAACAGTAAAAGTGATTGCCCGTTACCAGTTACACTGATACCATCCCCGGCATGACACCGAAACCTCAAAACCGCCATCAGGTCGACGACGCTCGACGTCTACAAACGCTCTTCTACGAGTGGCAGACAAGACGTCAAGCTCAGGGGCTGCCCTTTTCTCAGGCGGAGGCTGCCAGCATTCTTGGATTCGGCCAAAGCGCGGTGAGTCAATATCTGAAAGGCACTATCCCGCTGAATTTCAGGGCGGCGAGCAAGTTCGCTGAACTTCTCGGATGTCCCATTGGGCGTATCAGCCCGTCAATAGCCGACCAAGCGAAACATCTGACGGAACGGGTGGCATCGGCTTCGGATGAGTACGCCGAGTGGAGAGAGAAGCGCGGATTGCCTCCAGTGGGTCGCAGTGCAGCTATCGAAATGACAAAGCAGAGCCTCGCGAGCCCGACCTCCGTCAAGCATCCGCTTCTAGGCTGGTTGGAAATTTCCGGGTGGCTAGAGGCGTCCGCGAGTGCTGGCCAGTTCGACGCTGCAACCTGGTACGGGGCTCCAATCGATGTGTCGCCAAAGTCGTTCTATTTGATCGTCCCAGGTGACAGCATGTGGAATCAGGCGGCTCCTCTGTCCTTCCGTCAGGGTGAACTCATTCTGGTGGACCCGGAAGTCACTCCAATCAATGGATCTTACGTCGTGGTGCAAGAGGTAGGGTCCAGCGAGCCTAGTTTCCGTCAGCTTATTGGCGAGGCCGGAAAGCGTTATCTACAGGCTCTGAATCCGGCGTGGCCCGATCGCATCACCTCTCTCTCCGACGATGCGACGATTCTCGGTACCGTGAAGTCGAAGATGGTATTTTTTCCGACGTGACAAAAAATTATCATTTTTACTGTTGACTACTAATATCATAAGAACTAATATATTCCTCAGAGCAACACGATACGCGACGAGGAAACATGACCACCGCCAAACTGATCCACTGGATCGACAACCACGACACCGCAGCACCCACTGTCGAAAACGCCGACGGCTCGCTGACCGTTTCGAGCTGGTGCGTTCGTACCAACCTTCCCATTGAGCATCCCGACCGCGTCTTCATGGAGCGCGCGATCATCCCGGCGACGATGTCCGCAGCTCGCGACCTCCTCGGCTACTAGGAGAGCGACATGACCAGGATCATCAAAGCGACCGCGCGACTTCTCGATCGCCTTCACTATGAACAGCAGCGTCTGATCGCGCATATCGCGGCGCCAGTCATGCGTGCAACCGGTTTCCGCTTCCACAAGAAGTCGCGCAGCAATCGTTTGCTGAACGCGGTGATCTGCCGCGTCTCGGCGAACCTGCTGGCAGACGGCATCAAGCCTGGCCGGATGAGGTTTTAGACCCGGCGTGCGGCTCCGGAAGAAACCTGATGCTGCGTGAACTCGAAATCGCCGACCTGATCAATGTCTCCGACGCGCAATACGTGACGAACATCGTAGACAAGGTGACGCACGAGTTCTTCGTGAATATTGCCTAGACCGAACGCTACAAAGACTTTCCCAAGTTCGTCTAATTCTTCGGTATGACGATGACGATGGAGGTTGAAGGCGCCAAGTATCGTTTCTAAGTGTTTGATTTATTTAAGGTTGAATCACGTTGACAAGCGTTGTAGGCCCCGAACTAGGAATTTTCGAGATTTTGTGCTGTAGCATTTCCGAAGTCGATGGCCAGAGCGCTGTGTTTTTTGCATGCTCAGGGTTCGTGCACTGCTGTAGTACAGTTGTCAGCGGTTTAGGCCCTTAGTAATTGGTCGCCGGTTTCAGTTTGCCTTATCCTGAGTGGACAGTTACTGCTAGGCGTCGCGTGAAGCAGAATGATGCAAGTTGTGCGTGCAATCACAATTTCCATGATTCTGTTGTTGCACGGGTTTTCCCGCTGCCTAGAATTTGTTTGTCCCGAAACGTAGCTAGTTAAACCATAGGAGATCACTAGCGCATACAGAAGAACGAAAACCCTCGAACCGATGTGTCACCTTTTTGATTAGCATAACTAAGCTGATCTGGGGCAACTCGTACCTACGGTTTGAACAATCAGGATTTTTTAGGGGTGGTTGCCAGAGATGGCAGCTTGGAAGGTTGCGCGCTCGACTGACGCTAACAGTCGGCGCGCGGATACCACTGAGGTAAAGCAATGAACATGTCGGATTCTAATGCACTGCAGCAGCAAGTCAAGGAAATCACTGCTGTTAAGGGTTCTTCCGGACGTAAGTTCGGCCCTTGCACGCCTGCCAGTGTCCTCAGTTTTCTCTATGAGCGCGCCAAGGGTTTGAATGCCGAAGAACTCAAGTTCCTGTCGGGCTCCTCACAAGCGGCTTGCTTCATGGCATCTCAACTGGGCGGTGCTGTATCAAACATCGGCTGCCTGATCGACAACGACGCTAATCCCGCTCCCGGTGCATTGCGAGCTGGAAACTTCGAGCTCGGCGACAACGTAGCTCAGCTGCTGTTCTCGATAGCCGATCAGGTCAACATCATCAGCGAGCTTGTGCACATCGGTTCTGAGTGCGATTTCAGCCTTCGTCAAATGGGAGTGGAAAGTGTCTGACCAACAACGAGAAGGGTTCGCCGCCCGGCTTGAAAAGGCTCGTATCTTCCGGGGTCTGTCCCAGACCCAACTCGCGGACGTCGTCGGCTGCTCGCAAACGGAAATCGCACACATCGAATGTGGCGGAAGTGAAGCAAACACATTCACGCCCGCCATCGCCAAAGCGTTAAAAGTCGACGCCTACTGGCTGGTACATGGCGTCGGTGACGCGTTCGGCGTGAAGGATGAGTCGAATCAAGCGCCCCATCCGTTCGTGAACGATACGTGGGTGAGCGATGACGATCCAGAATATTCACAGTGCCACACGCACCGGATCGCCGACATCACGCGGGCCGCAAACGGCATCAAGGTCATATCGCGGATCGTGCATAACAGTCTCGGCCAGCCAGATATGAGCGGAGATCAGCCGCTCGACATCAGCTCCATCCAGCAACTTCTGAATGCGCTCGAATGCCTGGGCGATTACGTCTACGACAACACGGAAAGCATGCGGGAGACGGAGGCTATGCGCGCGAAATGGGAACAACAGCGCGAGGTGTTTCATGGCCAAGAGTGACGCCGCCGTTACGCCCGACGACATCGCGGCTGTTTCATTACGCTGCGAGCAGTCGTATCACGCGATCACGGCACTTCACGACCTATGTCAGGAGGCTATGTCCGGGTCGGGCGATCAGGCCAGCGCCAACACTTTCGTGTTGCTCCGTGAGGCGCTTCGCAGTTTGGCGCGTGATATGGAGAACTGCGCGGAAATTCTGGACAACGATCGCGGCGGCCTCGGCTACTTCGAAGCGCACTACGGGAGCGTGTGAAATGGGTTTCTTCACCCGAAAGCCTCGCGTGCGGCCGATCAATCCGTTTTTAGAGCCGTGGGAGATGACGAACGAGGCGAACGTCATCTCCCTGCCCCGTATCGCTCAGATCGCTGACCGCCGACTTCACCGTGACGACCATGCCGAATCGATGTGCGTGGCGTGGAAGTGCCATCCGCTCGACTTTCGCTATGACGAGTGGATTGCGGACCACGCATTCCAACCTGGTTGGCATGTGCGGGCCGCCGAAGATCGCGACCTGGTATCCGAACTGGTCGATAACTCTGGTGCATTGCGAGCAGAGATTGTGAATCGCCAGTTGATCGACGGGTATTCGATTCTGTCGATACTGCCACGCTTCTACGTTACTGCACAGCACGATCCGGCCGACAACATACGGGTTGTTGCATTGGATCGGCGAGACAAGCGCGTAATGCGTCAAACGCGCTGGATGTCGCCGAGCGAGCACAAGTACGTGAAGCACCTGACCACCGAATACGCGGGATGGCTGGACGAGTTGAAGCCGAATCACCGCGATCCGTTTGCATACTGGAGTGAAGCATGAAGTCACCAATCGAATTCAATGCCCTGAGCGCGTTGCTAACAATCGCCCAGTGTGCGATCGAGTATCACGACGCAGACGTTGCTGTACGTGCAGCCCGATACACCTTCTTCGATGCCTGCGAGGTCTGCAAGGCTGAGATGGGTATCAGCGATTACATCCAGCGCGCCACTCCCGCATGGGAAGTGCTGGCCGAAAAGACGTCCGCCGAGCGCCTGGCGCTTCAGCAGGCGAAACGTGTCCGATATAACGCAGCCCGGCGCCTCCAGAGCGCCGTGCGCCGTCATCGCGCCAAGGGGGAATGATGGGCGAAATTGTGATGGTAATCGACGGCAGCGCGGTCACGACTACGCTGGCAATCGCGGAAGGCACCCAGATTGAGCATGCCAGCGTTATAAAGCTGGCTCGTACCTACGAAGGGGATCTGGCTGAATTCGGAGGGGTGCGATTTGAAATCGAACCCTTTGAGACTGCTGGCGGCGCCCAACAGCGCGAGGTTGCGTACTTGAACGAGCAGCAGTCGACGTTGCTGCTGACCTACATGCGCAACAGCGAAGTCGTGCGCTCGTTCAAAAAGCGGCTTGTCCGGAAATTTTGGGAAATGGCCGAGCAAATGCGTGGCCACGCGCAAATTCTCACGCCCGCCCAGATGTTCCTGCAGAGCGCCCAGGTGATGGCAGACATCGAGCGCCGTCAGATTGAGCAGGCTGAAACGGTCGCGCGTATTGAGCTGCGCATTGATGAGGTCGAGCAAAAGACGCAAGTACTGCCCACATGCCCGACCCATGCCGAGCCGATCACCCGCATCCGCCGACGCATCAACGAAAAATATGGGCTGCCTAGCCGGATCATCGACGAGGTAATCCGTCAGAGCCCGTATTCACCGAAGCCGGCGGGGACCGTCCGGAACTCCCGCGAGGAAGCCGACGGTGCGACGTACGAGGTCTTCTGGATAAAGGACGTCAACCAGATTTTCAAGCGGTTCGTGTCCGAATGCGAAGCGATGACCGAAACCCAATATGTGCACCCGTTCATCGAAGGGCGTTTCAGGATGCGCGTGAAGGAGGCGGCGTGACGGCGCTACAGAAACACTACCGCGTCGCCGAGGTGATGGATCTGCTTGGCGTGAGCCGCACAACCGTCTATCGCTGGGCGCAGGAGGGGCGCCTGAAAATAGTGAAGTACGGAAAACGGGCGATGGGCGTTCCCGCCGACAGCCTACGTGACCTGATGCGCGGCGACGTGCCGAAGGAGTGACCATGGCTGCAATTGCGATCATCGGCGACCGCGCGCTGAGCATCAAGGAAGCCGCCCAACTGCTGCGTGTCTCGTATGGGACCGTCTACGCCCACAAGGAACAGTTGGGATTCTTCCGCATCGGTGCTGCGTGGCGGGTCTGGCCTGACAAATTGAAAGAACGCGCCGGCGAGTACAATCAACCTCGACCGGCGCAGACGGAACTGGAGAAGCACGAATGTCCATCCGAAAGCGCAATGGCTCCGACGTCTGGCACGTTGACATCCGCACGCCAGGCGGCAGCCGAGTTAGACAATCTACTGGCACGACCAACCGCAAGGAGGCTCAGGAGTATCACGACCGGTTGAAGACCGAGTTGTGGCGAGTCGCAAAGTTGGGTGAAAAGCCGTCGCGGACGTTCGACGAGGCCGCGCTCCGATTTCTCACCGAACATGCCGGGACTGTCGACGTCACGAACAAGACGATCCACATACGGCACTTTCGGGCAGTCTTCGCGGGGCGAAAGCTGGATTCGATCACCCGCGATGAGATTTTCGAGGCGCTACCTGAGGTGAGTCAAAAGTCGAAGGAAATCACGCCCGTTTCGAACACCACGAAGAATCGCTATCTGGGCACCATGCGCGCGATGCTGAACACCGCGTGGCGCGAATGGGAGTGGATCGAGAAGGCGCCGAAGCTGCCGGAGCTGTCGACCGGCAAGAAACGCATCCGGTGGATCACGCGCGAAGAGGCTCAGCGGCTTCTGGCCTCGATCCGCACGGACTGGATGCGTGACGTGACGATCTTCGGCTTTGCGACGGGCCTGCGACAGGCGAACATTCTCGGTCTGGAATGGACGCAGGTCGATCTGGTGAAGCGCCGGGCGTGGATTCATCCCGACCAGGCGAAGGCTCGTAAGCCGATCGGCGTGCCGTTGAACGCGGAAGCAGTCATCGCGATCAGGCGTCAGATCGGCAAGCACGACACGTACGTTTTCACCCGGAAGGGCAAGCCGTGCTTGAAATGGGACATCGGGCAGTGGAACGGGGCATGCACGCGCGCTGGCCTCGACAATTTCCGCTTCCACGATGTCCGGCACACCTGGGCAAGTTGGCACGTGCAGAGCGGGACTCCGCTCAACCGGCTGATGGAACTGGGTGGCTGGTCGAAGTACGAGATGGTGCTGCGCTATGCCCACCTCGCGCCCGACCATCTGGCACAGCATGCCGACGCGGTCACAATCTGGGCACACAATGCATCAGATGTTTCGGGCACAGCAGTACAGAAGTTGTCAGTAGCAGGCTGAAACCGTTGCTGGATAATGGTTTAGAGGCGGCCCACTCCAGCCAGATCGGAGTGCGCGCCGCCGAATGGTTCAGATAGCCTACCTGAAATACCGCGATGGACGGCTCGATAGAGTCGAGGAACGGCTCGGTCGACGAGGTCTTGCTGCCGTGATGCGGCACGAGCAAAATCTGCGCGCGCAATGCGGCGGGCTCGCGCGCGAGCAGCGTGCGTTCGACGGGCGCTTCAATGTCCGCGGCCAGCAAGGCGACGACGGGCTTCTGTCCATCTTCATGCGTTTGGATGCGAGAACTGCGTGCCGCGACGCCCGCCGTGCTCACGCGCAGCACGCAGCAATGCGCGTTCGGCTTGCCTTGCAAGGGACCCGCGTCGGGCCAGAGTATCGCGAAGTCGACACCGTCCCATCGCCAGCGCTGGCCCGCCGCGCAGCGCACCGTTTGGGCGCCCTTCCCGGCCGCCTCGCGCCAAAGTGCGTGGCCTGGCGGAAGTCCCGCCAGCAACTGCCTCACTTCGATGCCTTCGAGCACGGCGGGAGCGCCGCCCGAATGGTCGGAGTCGGCATGGCTGATGATCAGCGTATCGAGCGCCGCGATGCCCGCCGCCTGAAGGTAGGGCACGACGATGCGCTCGCCCGCGTGCGTCGATTCGGGACCCGGACCGGCATCGAACAGCAGCGTGTGATGGGCGGTTTCGACAACGATCGACGAGCCTTGCCCGATGTCGAGCGCCGCGAGACGGAACGCGCCCTCGGCGGGAGCGGCCGATGCCGGCGCCAGTAGCGGCAGCCACGTCAGCGGCGCGGCCCAGCGCAACGGCCAGCCGGCAGGTGCAAGACACCACGCGACGCCGACGGCCGCAAACGCCATCGCCCATGCATCCGGCTGCGGCAATTGCCACACCGTCCACGCCGGACCCGACAGCAGTTGCAGACCGGCTGCGAGCAGATCCAGCAGATGATGCGCGAAACGAAAAGCGAGCGCATCGAGCGGCGCCGGCAACGCGATGCCGGCGATCACGGCAGGCGTCACGAAGACGCTGACCCACGGAATCGCGAACGCATTCGCCACGGGACCGATCAGCGGTATCTGCGAGAAGAAGCACACCGTCAGCGGCGCGAGCGCGATCGTCACCGCGAACTGGACGCGAGCGCCGCTGCGTACGCGCTCTATCAACGCTCCGATCCGCGAACGCAATACGTCGGCGCAGCGCCTCATTAAAGAGCGTTCGCCTTGCTCTTCATCCAGTGGGTCAGACGCCCCGCTTCGCGCGACATGCGCCGACCCCGACATCGCGAACAGAATCGCGCCGACCGCACAAAACGACAGCCAGAATCCCGCCGACACGACCGCCCACGGATCGACCAGCAGCACGAGCCCGAGCGCCCACGCGATCACGACGGAAGGCGCGACGCGCCGTCCGCCGACATAAGCGAGCGCAACGACACCCGCCATCCACAATGCCCGTTGCGCGGGCACGTTGAAGCCCGCGAGGGCCGCATGAAAAGCGGCGAACAGCGCGCCGCCGCCGATCGCCACTTTCTGCGCGGGCACGAGCAACGGCAAGCCGCGTCCGATGAAGAACGAATGCCGCCACAGCATGCCTATCAGCCATCCGGCCAGTCCTGCGACAAAACCGATATGCAAACCGGAAATCGCGACGAGATGGCTCGTGCCCGTGCGCCGCATCAGCAGCCAGTCGGCGGCGCTCACGGCGTCCTGCGCACCGATCGCGAGCGCGACGACGATGCCCATGTGCGGCGCGTCGCCGAGCACAGCGGCGATGCGAGCGCGGATGGTCGATCGCCAGCCGTCGATCAGCACGCCCGCCCCGCTTGCCTTGCCGGGAAGCCGCACAGCACGCGAAGGCGCGCTCACATAACCCGTCGCCCGAACGTCACGCGCGAGCAACACGGCTTCCGCGTCGCGCACGCCCCAGTTCGCGTTTCCGTGCGGACGCTTGAGCCGCACGTTCAGACGCCAGCGCGAACCCGGTTCGAGCACGGGCGGCGGCGCGTCATCCGCGATCCACGACAGTTGCAGCGTGCGGGGAAAACGTTCGACGGGCGCATCGGCTGAATCGACGACGAACAGGAAACGCGTGCCGTCCGCGCTGCGCGTCGGCAGACCTTTGACCCAGCCGCTGACGGCGATATCGCGCCCTTCCCACGCATGCGGCAGTTCAAACGCGAGCCGCGCCTGCGCGCGCCACGCCGCATAACCGAAGCCACAGCACGCCGCTGCACACAGCACGGCGAACCAGCCCGCGCGCGTGGACCACGCGCCGCCGCGTCGCAAGCACGTCCACAAAATCAGACTCAGTGCGCAAACGCACGCGATCAACGCGAACCAACCCGACCACCGCGGCAACGAAGCCTGCTGCTGCAACCACACGACGCCCAACGCAAAACCGCACCACACTGCCCGCATGCCGCCTCCGCAACCGATGCTCGCACAGCGCCACGTTGACATTCATCAGGAACCCGAATCAATGTCGGCGTCAACGCGCCATGCGAGCCAAACAGTGATTATGCAGAGGAAAGCGCGAGCCGCGGCAATGCAGCGTGTGCATTAGCCGTTGTGCCTATCGCCAGCGTGTTTTTGTCGATGCCGCGCTGCTCGGCGAGCATCGCGCCGATAGCAGGAATCTGGTCCGGCGTGTTGCGCTGCCTGTAGAGCCACGAAGGGGCGATATCGGGCGCATCGGTTTCGACGACCAGCGCGTCGAGCGGCAACTGCGCCGCGAGCCGCCGGATCTGCAGCGCGCGTTCGAACGTCACATTGCCGCCGAAACCGAGATGCATGCCGTGATCGATGAACGCCTGCGCCTGCTGGAAACTGCCGTTGAACGCATGCGCGATGCCGCGATTGACGTGAGCTCGCCGCAAGCCCTTCAGCACCTGGTCCTGCGACTTGCGCACGTGGCAAATCACGGGCAGATCGAACTCGCGCGCGAGCTTGAGTTGCTCGTTGTAATAGAACTGCTGCGTCTCGTCGTCGAGCCCCGGCACGAAGTAGTCGAGCCCAATCTCACCGAGACCGACGAAAAGCGGGTCGTCGAGACTCGCCTCGATTTCCATGCGCAGGACATCGAGATCGGACGGCTGCGCCTGCGGCGTGAAAAGCGGATGAATGCCGAGCGCATACGCGCCGCCCTGCACGCGATGCGCCAGTTCCCGCACCGTCGAAAAGTTGCTGCGCGCGATGCCCGGAATCACGATCCGGCTCACGCCCGCTTCGAGCGCGGCGCTCGCCACAGCGTCGCGATCCGCGTCGAATTCGGAAGCGTCGAGATGACAGTGCGTATC
This sequence comes from Paraburkholderia sp. SIMBA_054, assembly GCF_046534875.1. Classification (NCBI taxonomy): domain Bacteria; kingdom Pseudomonadati; phylum Pseudomonadota; class Betaproteobacteria; order Burkholderiales; family Burkholderiaceae; genus Paraburkholderia; species Paraburkholderia sp. SIMBA_054. The sequence continues at coordinate 189,856 of NZ_JAWRXV010000002.1, forward strand.
GATCCACATGCGCGCAGCCTCGTGTCGAATGGAAAGCGCCCGGCCTCAGACGGGCACGGTCGGCTCCTCGTACAGCACGCCGTCGCGCAGACGCATGATGCGGTCGCAGCGCGCGGCCAGATCGGGATCGTGTGTGACGATCACGAAACTCGTCGACAGCGTGTTCGACAGTTCCAGCATCAGGTTGAACACCGTATCCGCCGTGCCGCCGTCGAGGTTGCCCGTCGGCTCGTCGGCGAGCACGCAGGCGGGCTTCGTGACCAGTGCGCGCGCAATCGCGACGCGCTGCCGTTCGCCCCCAGACAGCTCGCCCGGACGATGCTTCGCGCGATGCGCGAGCCCCACCCGTTCGAGCATGTCATGCGCCTGTTTGCGCGCGTCTTCCGTCGTCATGCGGCGGATGCGCAGCGGCATCGCGACGTTATCGAGCGCGGTGAATTCCGGCAGCAGATGGTGGAACTGATACACGAAGCCGAGCGCGCGGTTACGCAAGTCGTTGCGCTCGCGCTCGGAGAGCTTCGTAAACGGCTTGCCCATCACTTCGACATGCCCGGTGCTCGGATCGTCGAGGCCGCCCAGCACGTGCAACAGCGTGCTCTTGCCGGAGCCGGATGCGCCGACGATCGCAAGCTTCTCGCCGCGTCGCACGGAGAGCTGCGTGTTGTTCAGCACCTGCACGTTCAGGCCGCCCTGAACGAACGCCTTCGAAATGCCCGTAGCTTCGAGCACGTACGGATGCAAACCAGTTTCGTCGGCGGCCATGAGAGTGTTGTTCGGACGATCATTCATAACGCAGCGCCTCCGCCGGACGCACCTTGGCGCCGCGCCAGCTCGGATACAGCGTCGCGAGACACGACAGCACGAACGCGATCACGCCGATCTTGACCACATCGCCGGGCACGAGTTCGGACGGCAGCTCGCTGATGAAATACACCGACGGCGGCAGGAACTGCACGTGCAGCAGATGCTCGATCATCGGCACGAGCCACGGAATGCTCCATGCAATCAGGCAGCCGAGCGCGACGCCGATGCCCGTGCCGACGAAACCGATCGTCATGCCCTGGATGACAAAAATCTTCATGATCGAGCCGGGCTGCGCGCCGAGCGTGCGCAGGATCGCGATATCGGCCTGCTTGTTGGTCACCGTCATCACCAGCGACGAAACAAGATTGAACGCCGCCACCGCGATGATCAGCGTCAGGATGATGAACATCATGCGCTTCTCGATCTGCACGGCCGAGAACCAGGTCTTGTTCTGCTGCGTCCAGTCGCGGATATACAGATCGCCCGACAGCGTGCGCGCCAGCTGATGCGCGACTTCCGGCGCGCGCTGCATGTCCTTCAGCCGCAAGCGTACGCCCGTCGGCGCGGGCAGCCGGAACAGCGCTTCCGCGTCCTTGATGTTGATCAGTGCGAGCGTGCTGTCGTACTCATAGTGGCCGGACTCGAACACGCCGACCACGGTGAACTGCTTGAGACGCGGCAGCAGGCCCGCGGGCGTCATCGTGCCTTCGGGCGCGACCAGCGTGATCTTGTCGCCCGTCGTCACGCCGAGATTCCCGGCCAGATCCCCGCCGAGCACGATGCCGAACTCGCCGGGCTTCAGCTCGTTCAGGTTGCCCGCCTTCATCTCCTTGCCGATATCCGACACTTCCGGCTCCAGCGACGGCTCCACGCCGCGCAGCGCGACGCCGCTCACGGCGTCCTGGCGCGTGAGCAGCGCCTGCGCTTCGACATACGGCGCCGCGCCGATCACTTCCTTGTTCTGCTTCGCCTCTTGCGCCGTCAGCTGCCAGTTCGGCATCGAGCCCGTCGGCGAAAAGATCTCGACGTGCGCAAGCACCGACAGCATGCGGTCGCGCACCTCTTTCTGGAAGCCGTTCATCACCGACAGCACGACGATCAGCGCGGCCACGCCGAGCGCGATACCCGACATCGACACGAGCGCGATGAACGAGATGAAGCCGTTACCCGTGGTGCGTTTGCCGGCACGCGTGTAGCGCCAGCCTATCTGCCATTCGTATGGAAGTTTCAAGCGAGTCCTTTTTCAGCGTGATTGCGCTGTGTTCTGCATTTGCCCTGACTGTCCGCGCGGTCGGCGAAAAACGCCGTCAGGCGCGCGAGAGCCGTGTCGATTGGGCGCGAATTTCGGCCGATGGTTCCAGAACGCCGGCTTGCAGCGGCTTTCCTCATACGGCGCGCCGGCTGTGACGCCGTGCAACGGCGCGCGCAACATCGCACCGTCCGGTGCGCAATCGTTGCGTGAATTGTACGCACCGGCGCGCAAATCACGCATTCGGGCCCGGTCTGATCGCCCGCCATCGCGGATCAACGGGGCGAAGTTTGCCATACAATGCGCAGCATCATGAATGCCAACCGCCTGCATCTCCTTCTACCTTTCGCGCTGCCCGCCGCAGCCGATGCGTCCACCGCGCTGTATTCCCTCGACATTCCCGCCCTCGACAAACTGATCGCCCGCGCGACGCTGGTCGAACGTGTGATCGGCGAAGACTTCCAGCGCACGCTGCCGCACGAGCGCTGGGTGGCCCGCAGTTTTGGCGCGGTGCCCGCCGGCACGGCCGCCGCCGACGAGGCGCCCCTCGCGCCCTACATGCTGCTCGCCGACGGCGGTAACCCCGGCGACGCGACATGGGCATGCGTGCAGCCGGTGCATGTGCGGATCGCGCACGACCATCTGGTGCTGATCGATCCCGCGTCGCTGGAACTCGCGAACGACGACGCGCGCGCGCTGTTCGACGTCGCGCGTCCGCTGATCGAGGAACTGGGCGTGCGGATCGAGGCGCCGCAGCCGTCGCGCTGGTATCTGTCGAGCGACGCGTTCGGCACGCTGGCGGGCGCCTCGCCGCTGCGCGCGAGCGGGCGCAACATCGAAATCTGGCTGCCGCACGAAGCGCACACGGGCGAGCGCTCGCGTGCGTGGATGAAGCTGCAGAACGAAGTGCAGATGGCCTGGTTCGAGCATCCCGTGAACGAGGCGCGCGAGGCGCGCGGCCTGCCCGCCGTCAATTCGATCTGGTTTCACGCGCAAGGCGCGGCGCAGCCGGTCAAAAGCGACTTTGCGCGCGTGCTGTCGGATGCGGCGGCGACGCGCGGTCTCGCGCTCGCCGCGCAGGCGGCAACGGCCGCGCCGCCTGCGACTTACGACGCATGGCGTTCGGACAGCGCGAACGGCAGCGCCGCCACCACGCTGATCGAACTCGACCCGTTTTCCGCGCCTTTTATCGAGCAGGACTGGTTCCGCTGGAACGCCGCGTTCGCCGCGCTGGAGCGCGACTGGCTCGCGCCCGCGCTCGCCGCGCTGCAGGCGGGCGAACTCGGCACACTCGGCCTGACGCTGTGCGGCGACACGGGCTCGGTGACACTCGACATTACGCGCGGCGATTTGCGCAAATTCTGGCGACGGCGCCTGTTCGCGTCGCTCTTCATCGAATGAACTGTTCTTCTGCTCCAGGTTTTGCCGCATGACTCGAATCGTTACACGCCCCTGCTCTCCCGCCGACGCGGAAGCGCTGATCCGCCACGGCCTGCATCCCGTGCTCGCGCGCCTCTATGCATCGCGCGGCGTGTGCCTGCCCGATGAGCTCGAAATCGGGCTCGCGCGCCTGACGCCACCCGCGTCGCTAAAAGGCTGCGATGCGGCCGCGGCTCTGCTCGCCGATGCCATCGAAGGCCGGCGCCGCATGCTGGTCGTCGCGGACTACGACTGCGACGGCGCGACGGCTTGCGCTGTCGCCGTGCGCGGCTTGCGGATGTTCGGCGCACAGATCGACTACCTCGTGCCGAACCGCTTCGAGTACGGCTACGGCCTCACGCCGGAAATCGTCGCGCTGGCCGCGCAACGGCCGGGCGGCAAGCCCGAGTTGCTGATCACCGTCGATAACGGCATTGCGAGCGTCGACGGCGTCGAGGCGGCGAATGCGCTCGGCATCGACGTGCTCGTCACCGATCACCATTTGCCCGGCGACGAGTTGCCCGCTGCGCGCGCGATCGTCAATCCGAACCAGCCGGGCTGTACGTTCCCGAGCAAGTGCATCGCGGGCGTCGGCGTGATGTTCTATGTGCTGCTCGCGCTGCGCGCCGAACTGCGCCGCCGTGGCGCATTCGGCGACGCGCGCCCGGAACCGCGTCTGGACGGTCTGCTCGATCTCGTCGCGCTCGGCACGGTCGCCGACGTCGTGAAGCTCGACGGCAACAACCGGGTGCTGGTCGCGCAGGGCTTGCAGCGCATCCGCAACGGCCGCATGCAGCCGGGCATCGCCGCCCTTTTTCGCGCCGCGGGCCGCGATGCGCGCAGCGCGTCGGGCTTCGATCTCGGCTTCGCACTGGGGCCGCGCCTGAATGCGGCGGGACGGCTGTCGGACATGTCGCTGGGCATCGACTGCCTGACGACGGACGACGTCGGACGTGCGTGGGAACTCGCGCAGCAACTCGACACGATGAACCGCGAGCGGCGCGAAATCGAAGCGGGCATGCAGCAGCAGGCGCTCGACGACCTGTCGACGGTCGATCCCGCCGACTCGACGACGATCACGCTGTTCAATCCGAGCTGGCACCAGGGCGTGATCGGTATCGTGGCCGGGCGGCTGAAGGAGAAATTCCACCGGCCGTCGTTCACGTTCGCGCTGGCCGATGATGGCGGCACCACCGTCAAGGGCTCGGGCCGCTCTATTCCGGGTTTCCATCTGCGCGATGCGCTCGATCTCGTGTCGAAGCGCGAGCCGGGGCTGATCGCCAAATTTGGTGGCCACGCGATGGCCGCGGGTCTGACGATCGCTACGGCCGATATTCCGCGCTTTACCGCGGCGTTCGAGCGGGTTGGGCGCGAGTGGCTCACTCAGGACGTGCTGGCGCGCACGGTCGAGACGGATGGCGATCTCGAAGATGCGTATTTCACGCCGCAATTCGTCGAGATGATTGATGCGGCTGTCTGGGGACAGGGGTTTCCGGCGCCTGTTTTCTCGGGCGAGTTCGATGTGATGTCGCAGGCGCTGGTGAAGGATAAACATCTGAAGCTGCAGTTGATGCGCGGGCGCCAGCGGTTCAATGCGATCTGGTTCAATCACACGGCGCCGCTGCCCGCGCGGACGACTGTTGCCTATCGGCTGTCGGCGGATACGTGGAATGGCGTTGCACGGGTGCAACTGATCGTTGAGCATGCTGTGTTGTAGGCTGGGTGCGCCCAGCCCTGGCGCTGTGATCCGCTATAATTTTGGTTTTTGGCGGGAAGGGGTGTGGTTGGCCTTTTTTCGGTTTGGGTTTGGGTTTGGGTTTGGGTTTGTTTTTTTGCTGGCGCCCGCGATTTGCTCTTGCGCTGGCATCCGCGACTTGTTTTGCCTGCTTCACGCGTCGCCCCTGTGCGGGGCGGCACCTACTTTTCTTTGCCGCCGCAAAGAAAAGTAGGCAAAAGAAAGCGGCTAACACCGCCAGCTCTTGTGTTTGCCTGAGGGACCCCAACCGGTCTTATGCTTCACACGGCAACGTCTCTGCTGGCGCGCGTTGCCAACGCTCTGAATGAGCGCCTCACCCGCTTCGCATTCCCATGCACGGGCCAGCGGCAGCGAATGGTTGGTGCCGCCCAGGTGGCAAACTGTGTGTAGGCTTTCGCGCCATACACGCACCACTCCAGACTGAAAAGCGAGGTTGGTGTTTCTGGTAAGGGCACTAATCCGTGCGGTGCGACAACCTACACACAGTTTGCCACCTGGGCGGCGATGGAATATTCGGTACGGCATGCTGCGACGCGGGCGTGTGAAGCGGGTGATGCGTAACGCAAGAGCGTTGGCAACGAGCATGAGTCACGTGGTTGCCGTGTGAAGCGTAAGACCCGTTGGGGGCCCTCAGGCAGGAAGAAATGTTGGCGGTGTTAGCCGCTTTCTTTTGCCTACTTTTCTTTGCGGCGGCAAAGAAAAGTAGGTGCCGCCCCGCACAGGGGCGACGCGTGAAGCACGCTAACGCATCGCGGATGCCAGCGAAAGCAAACACCGCAACGCGAACAAAACCCAAACCCAAACGCCCCCCCAACAGCGTCGCAGACAAAAAACCCATTTATTTGAAACTGGATCGACATGGAAGCGGAACGCCTCAACGCAATCGAATCCTCCCTGGCGGACCTGCGCTCACGCGCAGGCGAGCTCCGGGGGTATCTTTGACTACGATGCAAAGTCGGTACGACTGATCGAAGTCAACAAGGAACTCGAAGACCCGAACGTCTGGAACGACTCGAAGCACGCCCAGGCACTCGGCAAGGAAAAGAAGCTGCTCGAAGGCGTCGTCGACGTGCTGAGCGCGCTCGATAACGACCTGCGCGACACGCAAGACCTGTTCGACATGGCGCGCGAGGAAAGCGACGAAGACACGCTCGTCGCGGTCGACGAAGATGCCGCGAAACTCGAAGCGCGCGTCGCCGACATGGAATTCCGCCGGATGTTCTCGAACCCGGCCGACCCGAACAACGCGTTCATCGACATCCAGGCAGGCGCGGGCGGCACGGAAGCGTGCGACTGGGCATCGATGCTGTTGCGCCAGTACCTGCGCTACTGCGAGCGCAAGGGCTTCAAGACGGAAGTGCTCGAAGAATCGGAAGGCGATGTCGCCGGCATCAAGAGCGCGACCATCAAGGTCGAAGGCGAATACGCGTACGGCTTCCTGCGCACCGAAACAGGCATTCACCGCCTCGTGCGCAAGTCGCCGTTCGACTCGTCAGGCGGCCGTCATACGTCATTCTCGTCGGTGTTCGTCTATCCGGAAATCGATGAGTCGTTCGAGATCGAAGTCAATCCGGCCGATCTGCGCATCGATACCTACCGTGCTTCGGGCGCGGGCGGTCAGCACATCAACAAGACCGACTCCGCCGTGCGTATCACGCACGTCCCGTCAGGCATCGTCGTGCAGTGCCAGAACGACCGCTCGCAGCACCGTAACCGCGCCGAAGCCATGGCGATGCTGAAATCGCGTCTGTACGAAGCCGAAATGCGCAAGCGCCAGTCGGAACAGGACAAGCTCGAAGCGGGCAAATCGGACGTGGGCTGGGGCCACCAGATCCGTTCGTACGTGCTCGACAACAGCCGCATCAAGGATCTGCGTACCAACGTCGAAATCAGCAACACGAAGAGCGTGCTCGACGGCGACCTCGATCCGTTCATCAGCGCCAGCCTGAAACAGGGCATCTAGGCGTAGCCGGCGCGGCACGCTTCGCCACGCCGCATTTTTTTCACCGCCTGTGCGCCACAGTCGAAAGCGCGCATGAGGCATCGGATACCGAACATCATCACCATGACCGAACCGACCCAGCCGAATGCGGCCCAGCGGGATGCCGCCCAGCAGAACGCCGCCGCCGAGGTGGACGACAACCAGATCATCGCCGAGCGCCGCGAAAAGCTGCGCGCACTGCGTGAGCAAGGCGTCGCCTACCCGAACGACTTCCGCCCGACCCACCACGCCGCCGATCTCCAGTCCGACTACGCGGACGACGACAAGGACGCGCTCGAAGCGAAAGCGCTGCCAGTTGCACTGGCCGGCCGCATGATGCTCAAGCGCGTGATGGGCAAGGCGAGTTTCGCGACGGTGCGCGACGGCTCGGGCCAGATCCAGTTCTTCATCACGCCCGCCGACGTCGGCGAAGCGACATACGAAGCGTTCAAGAAGTGGGACCTCGGCGACATCGTCGCCGCCAAGGGCGTGCTGTTCCGCACGAACAAGGGCGAGCTCTCCGTGCGCTGTACGGAACTGCGGCTGCTGTCGAAGGCACTGCGTCCGTTGCCCGACAAGTTCCACGGTCTCGCCGACCAGGAAATGCGCTATCGCCAGCGCTATGTCGATCTGATCGTCACGCCGGAAGCGCGCAAGACGTTTGTCGCACGTACCAAAGCCGTGTCGTCGATCCGCAAGTTCATGGCCGACGCGAACTTCATGGAAGTCGAAACGCCGATGCTGCACCCGATTCCGGGCGGCGCCGCGGCCAAGCCGTTCGTCACGCATCACAACGCGCTCGATATGCAGATGTTCCTGCGCATCGCGCCTGAGCTGTATCTGAAGCGGCTGGTGGTGGGTGGCTTCGAGCGTGTGTTCGAGATCAACCGGAATTTCCGTAACGAGGGCGTGTCGCCGCGTCACAATCCGGAATTCACGATGATGGAGTTCTACGCCGCGTACACCGACTACAAGTGGCTGATGGACTTCACCGAGCAACTGATCCGTCAGGCCGCCGTCGATGCACTCGGCGACGCGACGATCACGTATCAGGGCCGCGAACTGGATCTTTCCAAGCCGTTCCATCGCCTGACGATCACGCAGGCGATCCAGAAATTCGCGCCGCAATACACGGACGCGCAACTGGCGGACGGCGCGTTCCTGCGCACGGAACTGAAGAAGTTCGGCGTCGACGCGAACCAGCCGCAGTTCCTGAACGCGGGTATCGGCGCGCTGCAACTGGCGCTGTTCGAGGAAACGGCGGAGTCGCAATTGTGGGAGCCGACGTTCATCATCGATTACCCCATCGAGGTATCGCCGCTCGCGCGCGCATCGGATAGCGTGGACGGCATCACCGAACGTTTCGAGCTGTTCATCACGGGCCGTGAAATCGCCAACGGCTTCTCGGAGCTGAACGATCCGGAAGACCAGGCCGCGCGCTTCAAGAAGCAGGTCGACCAGAAGGACGCCGGCGACGAAGAAGCGATGTACTACGACGCCGACTACATCCGCGCGCTCGAATACGGCATGCCGCCGGCGGGCGGCTGCGGGATCGGCATCGACCGTCTGGTGATGCTGCTCACCGACAGCCCGAGCATCCGCGACGTCATCCTGTTCCCGCATCTGCGCCGCGAAGACTGATCTTCCCGCTGATACCGCTGTCCCCGCGCACGGCCGTTTTCGCGCCGTGCGCGGCTTCCACTCCCCCGCCGCTCTCCCTTCTTTCCGAAGTGCACGTGCCGTTTGTAACTATCGGTAAAAGCTGCGCAATTCGATCTGGTCCGCTTTTGTCGCTAATTCGCCGAAATCCAGCTTCGGCGCGGTTTTTGGCTTTTGGTGCACTTCTTGCATTCGCCATGGGCAAATCCCGGCCCGTTCCCGGTTACAAATTGAAACCCTGAGCGGATCGGCATGTCCGACACTTATACGGCTACTTTTACAGGTCAAACTCTGCACAGCTGGAGGCCTACCACCATGGATAATCCGAACAATTCACCGCGCCGCCTTCATCCCCTCATTGCCGTGGCGGCAGGCGCCGTCATCGTCGCCAGTCTGGTCGCGACGGCGGCCGTGACGGGACTGTTCCCGAAGGCTTCGAGCAACGGCGAGCAAAGCGACCAGGTGCAGTCGGCTGCCGTCGCACAGCAACAGCAGCCCGTCGTCGATACCGCGCAACCGGCTAACCTGAGCGCGCAGCAGCAAGCAGCAGCTCAACAGCAGGCCGAACAGCAAGCGGCACAGCAGCAGGCTCAGGCACAACAGGCCCAGCAGGCGCAGGCGCAGCAAGCACAGCAGCAGGCCGCGCAGCAGGCGCCGCAAGCACCCGCGCCGGCCCCGCAATTTGCGCAACAGCCGCAATACGCGCAGCAACAACCCGCGCGACCCGCCTACTGTTCGACGTGCGGCACGGTCGAAGCGATTTCGGCCGTGCGCCAGGAAGGCCACGGAACCGGGATTGGCGCCGTGGGCGGCGCGGTGGCGGGTGGTGTCGTCGGCAACCAGTTCGGCAGCGGCGGCGGCCGCACGGCGATGACGCTGCTCGGCGCGCTCGGCGGCGGCCTCGCGGGTAACTCGGTCGAAAAGCATCTGCGCAGCTCGACCAGTTACTCGGTGCGCGTGCATATGGAAAACGGCAAGACGCGCTACTTCACGTATCACGAAGCGCCGCCGTTCCAGCAAGGCCAGCGTGTGCGAGTGGAGAACGGGACGCTCGTCGCAGGCTGATCTTTAACGGACGCCCGCGCGCGCAAAGCTTCGAGCATTAAAAAAGGCGACTTCCACGGAAGTCGCCTTTTGCATGTGTTGCGTCTGAAGCGCCGCTGTACGCGCCGCGCTCAGTAATCCGCGTCTTCGATCCATGCCGCCTGAATCGCCTCAAGGATCTTTTCGTTCGAGCGATTCGGATCGTCGTCGAAACCGTCCAGTTCCATCACCCAACGGTGTAGATCGGTGAACCGCACCTGTTGCGGATCGATCTCGGGGTGCTTGTCGGTCAAGGCCATCGCGATATCTTGCGTGTCGGTCCACTTCATGGCTGCTCGCTCCTGTTAGTGATTTTCCTTCGCGTGGTTGATCGAATAACGCGGAATCTCGACCACGAGATCGTCGCCTTCAGGCATGAGCGCCTGGCACGACAACCGCGATTCGCGTTCGAGACCCCATGCCTTGTCGAGCAGATCGTCCTCGTCTTCTTCCGACGGCGTCAGCACGTTGAAACCCTCACGGACGATCACGTGACAGGTCGTGCACGCGCAAGACTTCTCGCATGCGTGCTCGATTTCGATGCCGTGTTCGAGCAGATTGTCGCAGATGCTCTTGCCCGGCACGGCGTCGATGACCGCGCCGTCTGGACACAGTTCGACGTGAGGCAGCACAACGATTTGAGGCATACAAATTCCGTTCTGGTCTGTGAGGCACGGACGCCGCCCTTCAGGCACCGTACCATTTTACTGGTGGCGCGGCCGTTTTTGGCACGCGCCGCGTGATTCAGCGGCGACGTGTGAATCATGGATTCACGGCATCGCCTTGGTTGCGTCGACTGCGCTGATTGAAGACTGGCGCGGCGTCAGATCTCGTCGAGCTTGCGGCCCGCGAGCGCGCGGCGAATGCTCTTGTTCATCCGGCGCGCGGCGAATTCGTCGGTGCCTTCGGCGAGCGTCTTCGTCGCCGTTTCGATCGCGTCGGTATCGTCGCCCGGCGCGATCGCACGCAGCGCGGCGACCAGACCTTCGAGCGTGACACGCTCGTCGGCGTCGAGCAGTTCGCCGTCGGCCGCAAGCGCCGCTTCCGTCGCTTCGACCAGCCGCTGCGCTTCGACCTGCGCCTCGCGCAACGCCCGCGCGCGCATATCGACTTCCGCCGTCTTGAAGCTGTCTTCGAGCATGCGCGCGACGTCGTCGTCGGCGAGCCCATACGACGGCTTCACGATCACCGATGCCTCCACGCCCGAATGCTGCTCGCGCGCAAACACGGACAACAGACCGTCCGCATCGACCTGATAGGTGACGCGGATGCGCGCCGCGCCCGCCGCCATCGGCGGAATGCCGCGCAACTCGAAGCGCGCGAGCGAACGGCAATCGGACACGAGTTCGCGCTCGCCCTGGACGACGTGAATCGCCATCGCCGTCTGGCCGTCCTTGAAGGTCGTGAATTCCTGCGCGCGTGCGACCGGGATGGTCGAGTTGCGCGGGATGATCTTCTCGGCGAGGCCGCCCATCGTTTCGACGCCGAGTGACAGCGGAATCACGTCGAGCAGCAGCCAGTCGTCGCCGTCGGCGCCGCGGTTGCCCGCGAGCAGGTCCGCCTGGATCGCCGCGCCGAGCGCGACGACCTGATCCGGATCGAGATTGGTCAGCGGCGGCTGGCCGAAAAAGTTTTCGACCGCGCGGCGTATCACCGGCATGCGCGTCGCGCCGCCGACGAGCACGACGCCGTCGATATCGGCCGCCGTCAGCTTCGCGTCGCGCAGCGCCTTTTTCGTCGGGCCGAGCGTGCGCTGCACGAGCGCCTGCGTGATCGTTTCGAACGCCGCTTCGTCGACGGTGACATCGATCTTTGCGCCGCTTGCGAGCGTTACCTGGATCGGAGCGCTCGGCGCCGACGACAGCGTTTCTTTCGCGACACGCACGGTGTCGAGCAACAGGCGCACGTCTTCCGGTGTCAGCGACTGCGCCGGAACGTTCGCCTTCTCCAGCACATGACGATACAGCGCGTGATCGAAGTCGTCGCCGCCGAGCGCCGAATCGCCGCCCGCCGCGAGCACTTCGAAAACGCCCTTCGTGAGCTTCAAAACGGACAGATCGAACGTGCCGCCGCCGAGGTCGTACACCGCGTACAGACCTTCCGCGCCGTTATCGAGACCGTAGGCGATCGCGGCCGCCGTCGGCTCGTTCAGCAAGCGCAGCACGTTCAGGCCGGCGAGACGCGCGGCATCCTTGGTCGCCTGGCGCTGCGCTTCGTCGAAATAGGCGGGCACGGTGATCACCGCGCCGACCAGCTCGTCGCCGAGCGTGTCTTCCGCGCGATAGCGCAGCGTCGCGAGAATTTCGGCGGACACTTCGACGGGACTCTTCACGCCGTCGATGGTGCGGATCTGCACCATGCCCGGCGCGTCGACGAAATCGTACGGCGCGTTTTCCGCGTGCTCGACTTCGCTCTTGCCGCGCCCCATGAAGCGCTTGACCGAGACGATCGTATTGCGCGGATCGGTGGCGGCTTCCGCTTTCGCCGTGCGGCCGATGCGCCGGCCGCCCTTCTCCAGATATCGCACGACGGACGGCAGCAGATAGTGGCCTTCGTCGTCGGGCAATACGTCGGGCACGCCGCTGCGCACCGCCGCGACGAGAGAGTTGGTCGTGCCAAGGTCGATGCCGACCGCGAGACGCCGCTGATGCGGCGCGGGCGCCATGCCGGGTTCAGAAATTTGCAGTAAAGCCATCTGGAATCTTCTTCGGAGCTTGCTTCGCCCCGGTCCTGATCGTGTTGGTTCGCGTGGTGATTGGGCTATATCGTCGGGCCGCGCCAGGCGGCCTCAGACGTCGAGCCGCTCGATCTGCGTGCCGATCTCCGCGGCCACGCGCTCGATGAACATCAGTTGCCGCACGGCCTCGCCCGCTGCCTGATTCGAGCCGCTGTCGAGCAACGCGGCCAGCTTCGTGAAGCGCACCTTTTCTTCTTCGCGCAGTTCCGCGAGCAGCGCATCGAGCGCATCGACATTCTTTGCCGCCGACGCGTCCTCGATGTTCTCCCGCCATTCCATCTGCTGCATCAGGAACGCGGGCTCCATCGCCGTGTTGTTCTCCGCGCCGACATCGATGCCGCGCAACGTCAGCAGGTAGCGTGCGCGTTTCAACGGATCGCGCAGCGTCTGGTACGCCTCGTTCGTGCGCGTTGCCCATTGCATCGCGATGCGCTTTTGCGCGTCGCCCGCTGCGGCGAAACGGTCGGGATGCACCTGCGCCTGCACCGTGCGATACGCGTGATCCAACGCGGATGCATCGAGCGCGAATTGCTCGGGCAGATTGAAGAGTTCGAAGTGACTGTCGTTCAGCGAGGCCATTAGGTTACTTTGTCCATGCAATGCGCGCAGGGCAGCGCCGAAGCGCGCGCCAGGTGCGCGGCGAAATTGAAAAAAGGCGGCACAGGCCGCCTTTTCAGCATGACTCGCGCGCTTACACGCGGAACGATTCGCCGCAGCCGCACTCGTCCTTCACATTCGGGTTGTTGAACCTGAAGCCTTCGTTCAACCCTTCGCGTGCGAAGTCGAGTTCCGTGCCGTCGATATAAGCGAGGCTCTTCGGGTCCACCACGATCTTCACGCCCTTGCATTCGAACACTTCGTCTTCGGGCGCGAGTTCATCGACATACTCGAGCTTATACGCGAGCCCCGAGCAACCCGTCGTGCGCACACCGAGCCGCAACCCGACACCCTTGCCGCGCCGGATCAGATATTTCTGCACGTGTTGTGCTGCCTTTTCGGTCAACGTAATTGCCATAGCGTTTCTCATTGTGCGGCACACCGTCGCTCCTCACGACCCGTGTCGCGACCCTGCCTGCTTCCCAAATCGTTCCGGCGGGCGCCGATAGCCAGTATCGACGCGTCGCCGTGCCACTCCTGACGCGCTCGACTGCGTCTTAAGCCGATTGCTCGGCCTTCGCTGCGTCAGCCGTTTCGCCGTGACGATGCTTGTAGTCGGCGACCGCTGCCTTGATCGCGTCTTCCGCGAGGATCGAACAGTGGATCTTCACGGGCGGCAGCGCCAGCTCTTCGGCGATCTGCGTGTTTTTGATCGTGAGCGCCTGATCCAGCGTCTTGCCCTTCACCCATTCCGTGACGAGCGAGCTCGACGCGATGGCCGAACCGCAGCCGTACGTCTTGAACTTCGCGTCTTCGATCACACCGTCTGCGCCCACGCGAATCTGCAGCTTCATCACGTCGCCGCAAGCGGGCGCGCCGACCATGCCGGTGCCAACCGCGTCGTCGTCCTTCGAGAACGAACCGACGTTGCGCGGGTTTTCGTAGTGATCCAGAACCTTGTCGCTATATGCCATTTTGTGACTCCTTGATTCGATTCAACCTGCGTGCGTTTATCGACTGATTCAAGGCGCGCTTAGTGCGCGGCCCATTGAATCGTCGAAATATCGATGCCGTCCTTGTGCATTTCCCACAGCGGCGACAGATCGCGCAGCTTCGCAATCTTGCTCTTCAGCAGGTTGATGACGTAATCGACGTCCTGCTCCGTCGTGAAGCGGCCCACCGTGAAGCGGATCGAGCTGTGCGCCAGTTCGTCGTTGCGGCCGAGCGCGCGCAGCACGTATGACGGCTCCAGCGATGCCGACGTGCAAGCCGAGCCCGACGACACGGCCACGTCCTTCACCGCCATGATCAGCGACTCGCCTTCGACGAAGTTGAAGCTGATGTTCAGGTTGTGCGCGACACGCTTTTCCATGTCGCCATTCACATACGTTTCTTCGATCTCTTTCAGGCCGCGCAGCAACTTGTCGCGCAGCGCGCGGACGCGTTCGTTTTCCGTCGCCATTTCTTCGCGCGCGATACGGAACGCTTCACCCATGCCGACGATCTGGTGCGTCGCCAGCGTGCCCGAGCGCATACCGCGCTCGTGGCCGCCGCCGTGCATCTGCGCTTCGATGCGCACGCGCGGCTTGCGGCGCACGTACAGCGCGCCGATGCCCTTCGGGCCGTATGTCTTGTGCGCCGAGAACGACATCAGGTCGACCTTCAGCTTCTGCAGGTCGATTTCGACCTTGCCCGTCGATTGCGCCGCGTCGACGTGGAAAATGATGCCCTTCTCGCGGCAAATCTCGCCGATCGTCTCGATGTCCTGGACGACGCCGATCTCGTTGTTCACGTGCATCACGGAAACGAGGATCGTGTCCGGACGCAGCGCGGCCCTGAACACGTCGAGGTCGATCAGACCGTCGTCCTTCACATCCAGATACGTGACTTCGTAGCCTTCGCGCTCCAGCTCACGCGTGGTGTCGAGCACAGCCTTGTGCTCGGTCTTCACGGTGATGATGTGCTTGCCCTTGCCCTTGTAGAAGTGCGCAGCACCCTTGATTGCGAGGTTGTCCGATTCCGTCGCGCCCGACGTCCAGATGATTTCGCGCGGGTCGGCGTTGACGAGCGCCGCGACGTTCTCGCGCGCTTCCTCGACGGCACGTTCCGCGTCCCAGCCGTATGCGTGGCTGCGCGATGCCGGGTTGCCGAACTGCTCGCGCAGGTACGGAATCATCTTGTCCACCACGCGCGGATCGACGGGTGTCGTCGCGCTGTAGTCCATGTAAATGGGCAGGTGGGGAATGTCGTTGTTCATCAATCGCTCCGGGGACATCAGTGCTTATGGCTTCATGGTTCTGGCGTTCGCGTCTGTGCGCGCTCTGTCAGCCGGCCATGTTGAAAACGGAATTCGGCCCTTTCGGCACCGCGCGCGGCTCCACGGCGGGCGCTTCGGTACGCCGGTCGCGCAGCACCGCCGTCGAACCTTCGCGCGAGCGCTGCTGGTCGACCAGGTCTTTCAGGGAAACGGAGTCGAGATACTCGACCATCTTCTGGTTCAGCGTCGACCACAGTTCATGCGTCATGCAATGGCCGTCGTGATGCTTCGTGCCCTCGCACGAACCCTTGCCGCCGCATTGGGTGGCATCGAGCGGTTCGTCGACGGCGATAATGATGTCCGCGACCGTCACATCCTCCGCGCGGCGCGCGAGGTTGTAGCCGCCGCCCGGCCCGCGCACGGATTCGACGATCTCGTGACGGCGCAGCTTGCCAAACAGCTGCTCGAGGTAGGACAGGGAGATGTGTTGGCGCTGGCTGATACCCGCAAGCGTCACCGGGCCCTGCTCCTGGCGCAATGCCAGGTCGATCATCGCCGTGACGGCGAAACGGCCTTTCGTGGTGAGTCTCATATGTGGTGGGAACCGCAATTCTCGACAAGTTTGGTCAAGTATAAATACATGACGAATTTAGTCAAGTATCCCTATCTCGATTTGGGTCATTTACTTAACGAAAAACTTGTCTACGGGGTCAATTGGGGCCGCAGCACCGCGATCAGTCCACGGCAGGCGGCTTCGCACTGGTCCAGCACGATTTCGAAGCCCTCGCCGCCGCCGAAGTACGGATCGACGACTTCGCGTGCATCGAAACCTGGCGCGCGTTTTTCCGCGCCGCTTGCGTCCGGCGCGTCCGCGTCAGTCGCAAATTCCATCAGCAGACGAATCTTGTCGCGCTGTTCCGCCGGACAGATTTGTCTGAGCGCGGCGACGTTTTTGTCGTCCATCGCAATGATCAGATCGAAGCGCTCGAAATCGACGGCGGTGATCTGACGGCCGCGAAATATCGACAAATCGTAACCGCGATTTTTTGCGGCGCGCTGCGCGCGGTCGTCCGGCGCTTCGCCAATGTGCCAGTCACCCGTACCCGCAGAATCCACGATCACGTGATCCGCAAGCTTCGCGTCTGCCAGCAGGTGCCGCATGACGCCTTCCGCAGTCGGGGAACGGCAAATGTTCCCAAGGCACACGAAGCAGATGGCGACGGTTTTCATCAATGGCTGAGCGGCTCAGCCGCAAGTGTCATATGTGGTGAAACGGTGCCGCGATTATACAAAGCCGTGCAAAATCACGCCGGCGGCGCGCCAGCAGCCATGCCGATTACATCGGCTGTGCGGACATGCGTGCCGTCGCGGGCAGCACGTCGGCGGGCATCGCAGCCTCGCCGCCGACGAATCCATACGAAACCGTACGAGCAAGCTCGGCCGACACGCGCTCAGCAGCAAGCGGCGACTGCGTAGCCGCGCCGTTATACAGATGCAGATAAGCAATGGCCGCAAGCGGCACAACGATGGCTAATGGCCAATACACCGATATTTTCTTTTTCATGATGTCGTTCTCTTTAAGCGGGCCGCAGTGCACAGACGCACTTTGCCCAGTCGAAATGGTAGCCGAGGACGCAATCCGGAAAAACCCGCCCCAACGGAACACTGCGTTGCGCCCGGATGAACAGTCGGGATCGCGAAGCGGATTTGCAAAGTGCCGACGACAGTCTTTCGACCGCCGAAAGATATCCTTACAAAAGCACACACAGGTAATAGTCAACAGGCGGTACAACTAGCTACATGGATAGACACGCACCTCTCGCTTGTCTTAACACTCAAATGAAACGTCTTATTCCTTCTTTCGCTCCTGCTGCCGTTGCACTCTGCGCAGTCGCCGCTCTCAGTGGATGCGTCGCTTATCCGTACGGCGGCCAGCCGGCGGGCTATGGCTACAACGACGGCTACTACGACGGCTACGGCGCACCCGTCCCCGCCTACGGATACGGATACGCCGAACCGCCCGTGCAATCGAGCCTGTTCCTGGGCTTCGGCGGGGGCGGATACTCAGGTTCCAACTACGACCGCCACTATTGGGGCGGACGTGGCTACGATCACGGAAATTACAATCGCGGCGACCGCGGCAACTGGAACGGGAACGGCCGCGGCGGCAACGGCAACAATGGCGGCCCGCCGCGCGGTCAGCCACCGCAGGCAGGCAATCCGCCGCCACCGAATCCCGGCGGCAATTCGGGCGGCGGCTACCATGGCAACCGTCAGCCCGTGCAAGCGGGTTCGGGGCAGCAGCAAGGCGGGGGCAATCGCGGCGGACAGGCGTGGAATAACGAGGGCGGCAGACCGCATTGATCGCCGGGACGAAAACAAAGGCCTTCAGTGCTGACGCGCAATGAAGAAGAGGCTGTATCGCACATGCGATGCAGCCTCTTTCAATTTCGACGCGCGAGGGAGGAGCGCTACCCGATATGGGTCTTGCTCGCGGCGTATAGCTCGCGGAAGGTCCGCCCGACAGGCGCGGGCATTTCGCGCGTGTCGGTCCAGCCCCCGCCAAGCGGCAGCTTCGCGATCGACTTCCGGTTGCCGCCCATTTTCTCGAGAATCCGCACCGCGACCTTCGTGAAGAGCCTGTACGCCGTCGGATGCATCGCCAGATAGCCCCAGACGGCGAGCCCGTAGCGCTCCTGCCACGGCCGCAGATGCCGCTCCACCTGGCGCTCGCGCAGCTTGCGCAACAAATCCGACAGCGGAATGCCGACCGGGCACACGCTATTGCATTCACCGCATAGCGTCGCGGCCTGCGGCAGATCGAGCGCTTTTTCGATGCCGACATAGCTCGGCGTCAGCACCGAGCCCATCGGCCCCGGATACACCCAGCCATACGTGTGTCCGCCGACCTTCTGATACACAGGGCAATGGTTCATGCACGCGCCGCAGCGGATACAGCGCAGCATCTCCTGAAAGTCGCCGCCGATCAGCCCGGTGCGCCCGCCATCGACGAGCACCACGTACATATGTTCCGGCCCGTCCTGGTCGCCTGCGCGTCGCGGCCCCGTCAGCACGGAGAAATAGTTCGAAACGTCCTGCCCCGTCGCCGAGCGCGGCAACAGACGCATGGCCGTCGCGAGATCCTCGAGCGTCGGCAGTACCTTTTCGATGCCTGTCACCGCGACGTGCACGCGTGGCATCACCGTGCACATGCCTTCGTTGCCCTCGTTGGTCACGAGCGCGACCGAGCCTGTCTCCGCGATCACGAAGTTGCCGCCCGTCACACCCATGTCGGCCGTCATGAAGTGCGGGCGCAGCACCTCGCGCGCCTCGCGCGTCATCTCGGGAATCTCAGTCAGACGCGGCTTCTGGTGGGTCTTCGCAAAGAGATCAGCGATCTCTTCCTTGTCCTTGTGGACGACGGGCGCGATGATGTGGCTCGGCGGCTCGTTGTCGTTGATCTGCAGGATGTATTCGCCGAGGTCGGTTTCGATCGACTGCACACCCATTTGCCCGAGTACCTCGTTCAGGCGCATTTCCTCGGACACCATCGACTTCGTCTTGATCACCTTCTTCACGTCGTGCTTGCGCGCGATATCGGCGACGAGCTTCGCTGCGTCTTGCGTCGTCTCGGCGAACAGCACTGTGACGCCGCGCCGCGTCGCCTCGCGCTCGAAGGTCTCGAGCCAGACGTCGAGGTTCTCCAGTGCGCGGTTGCGGCGCTCCTTGAGCGCGGCGCGCGTGGCCGGGAAATCGATCGCCAGCATCGCCGACGCGCGCGCCGACACGAATTTCGTCGACAGCTTGGTCAGGTTTTGCTGAAGGCGCTGGTCGGCGAGCTTCTGGCCCGCGCGCGCCTTGAACTGCATCGTTTGGACTTGCATGACGGCCTTGGGGATCGGTTATAGGTTTGCGCTACCGCTTGCTATCACTTGTCAGGCGAAGAACAAAGTTCAACCGCGCTCAGGCGTCGCCTGCCAGAACCTGCGCGATGTGGAGCACGCGCGTCGTCGTATCGCCCGTGCGCCGCAGGCGCCCTTCGATATTCAGCATGCAGCCGAGGTCGCCCAGCACGACGGCTTGCGTGCCGCTCGCCTGAATATTGGCGCACTTCTCGTCGACGATCGCCGTCGAGATATCGCCGAACTTCACCGCAAACGTACCGCCGAAGCCGCAGCAATGCTCGCAGTCCTTCATCTCAGTCACGGCGACGCCAGCCTGCGCGAGCAACGCGCGCGGCTGCTGCTTGACGCCCAGCTCGCGCAGCCCGGAACAGGAGTCGTGATACGTCACCGGCCCCTGGAAATCGCCCGGCGTCAGCTCGACCTTCGCGACGGTGGCAAGAAAATCCGTCAGTTCGTAGACCTTGGGACGCAGCCGCGCGAAGCGTCCCATCAGTTCGGGATCGTTGGCGAACAGATCGCCGTAATGCGCGCGAATCATCCCGCCGCATGAGCCGGACGGCACGACCACGTAATCGTATTGCTCGAACTCGCGCAACGTCTTTTCCGCGAGATCACGCGCGATGCGCCTGTCGCCGGAGTTGTAGGCCGGCTGTCCGCAGCACGTTTGCGCCGGTGGCACGAACACTTCATAGCCCGCGCGCTCGATCAGCTTGATCGCGGAGAAGCCGATTTCGGGGCGCATCAGATCGATCAGGCAGGTGACGAAAAAACCGACTCGCATGAGTGCTCCTCCGGGGAAACGTCCCCGATTATCCGCTGTTTGACGCGTAATACCAACGCGTAACCGCCCCAATGCGCAATGAACCGCCAAATAGTGAGATTGGAGGATCATTTCCAATGGCGTTCGCTTTTTTCACAATACGAGATACAATCAGTTTCCGCTGTTTGACGCGTCAACCGTTTAGCCTTATGAGCGATACGAACCCGGACCCCAAGACGTCGATTCAGGTAATCGAGCGCATGATGCGCCTGCTGGATGCCCTCGCCGCGCATAGCGACCCGGTCAGCCTGAAGGAACTCGCGCAACGCACCGAACTTCACCCGTCCACCGCCCATCGCATCCTGAACGACATGGTGACCTGCCGGCTGGTGGATCGCTCGGACCCGGGCACCTATCGTCTCGGCATGCGGCTGCTGGAACTGGGTAATCTCGTCAAGGCGCGCCTGTCGGTGCGCGACGCCGCGCTGATGCCAATGCGCGAACTGCACCGGCTGACGGGCCAGACCGTCAACCTGTCGGTGCGTCAGGGCGACGAGATCGTCTATATCGAGCGCGCCTATTCCGAACGCTCGGGCATGCAGGTGGTGCGCGCGATCGGCGGCCGCGCGCCGCTACATCTGACTTCCGTCGGCAAGCTGTTTCTCGCCGCCGACGAATCGACCCGCGTGCGGGCCTACGCGACCCGGACGGGCCTGTCGGGCCACACGCAGAACAGCATCACCGATCTCACCAAGCTGGAACGCGAACTGTCGCACGTGCGTCAGCAGGCATGCGCGCGCGACAACGAAGAACTGGAGCTGGGCGTACGCTGCATCGCAGCCGGCATTTATGACGATACGGGTAAGCTCGTCGCGGGCCTGTCGCTGTCCGCGCCGGCCGACCGTCTGCAGGACTCGTGGCTCGGCCAGTTGAGCAAGACTGCGCTGGTGATTTCCGAATCGCTCGGTTATCACCCGCAGGTCCAGCACGCGAGCGCTTCGGCACATACGGTGTGAACGCACCCACAGGCGTGAATAAAAAAGCCCCGCAATGCGGGGCTTTTTGTTGGGCAGAGCTTTCGCTCAGGTCCCGGCGCCGTTGGCGTCCGCGCTCGTGATGCGCTGTTCGCCGCCGTTGTCGAGCCACGTGCGCAGACGCTGCGCATCGGCGAAACGTGAGTACTTGCCCGACGAATCGAGCAGCACCATGATCATCGGACGATCGTGGATCGTTGCCTGCATCACGAGGCACTCGCCTGCTTCGTTGATGAAGCCCGTCTTCTGCAGGCCGATATCCCACGTCGGGTTGCGCACCAGCGCGTTCGTGCTGTTGTACGCAATCGTGCGCTTGCCCGTGTACACCTCGTAGCTGCGATCGGTCGAGAACCTGCGGATCATCGGATACTGATACGCGGCGTTGACCATCTTCACCAGGTCGCGCGCGCTCGATACGTTCTGGCTCGTCAGGCCCGTCGGGTTTTCGAAGTGCGTGTCGGTCATACCGAGCGACTTCGCCTTCGCGTTCATCGCGGCCATGAAAGCGGGACGGCCGCCGGGGAAGTAACGCGACAGCGCTGCCGCCGCGCGGTTTTCCGACGCCATCAGCGCGATGTGCAGCATGTCTTCACGCGAGAGCACCGAGCCGACGGACAGGCGCGAGCCCGTGTTCTTCTCGTAGTCGCGGTCTTCGTCCGTGACTTCGACCTGCTCGGTCATCGCTGCCTTCGAATCGAGCACGACCATCGCCGTCATCAGTTTGGTGATCGATGCGATGGGCACGACGGCGCGCGAGTTCTTGTCGAACAGCGACTCGGACGTGTTCTGGTCGACCACGTACGCGACGCTCGAACGCAGCATCAGCGCGTCAGGCGTTTCGTGCAGACCGAACGCCGTGCCGACGGACGGCTGACGGGGCTCGAATGCGACACGGCGCACGACCGAGTGATGGCGGCCGTTCACCGTATATGAGACGCGGCGCTTCTTCGAAACGGTACGGGGCTGGTCGTCGTCGTCCTTCGCGGCGGCCTTGACGTCCTTGGCGGCCTTCGACGACTTGCTGGAGACTTGCTCGGCAGCGGCCTTCTTCGAAGGCTTCTTGCCGGCTTTCGCGGACTTGGCGGGCGCCGTGGCGGAAGCGGCAAATGCGTCCACCGGCGCGGCAAAAGCCGCTGCGATGACCACCGAGGCAGCCACCGACAGAGCGGTGCTGAGCGCCGCGCCGTGCATCACTTTCAGTGACGAAAACATGTCGGTTTTCATTGGTGTTCTGGTTGGAGCGGCGAGAGAGTTTTCGCCAGTGTAGTAAAACAGTTAAAAATTAGCAATATTAAGCACTTATCGACAGTCCTTAAACCGAGTTGTCAGGCTCGATTGAGAAAAGGCAATAAGTTGCAGATGCACCATCGAAAATACCAATGACGCGCCGGCAAGCCGCCCCCGCCCATGTCGCTGAAAGACTCTTACACGTTCAGCATATCGGCATATTCGAACCAAACTTGATCGGGGGAAGTACGGTCGCGTACGGATAGCAATACGATCCAGCAGCAAGCGTCCAGAGCACGATGCCTGCCGCACCGAAGCACACATGCAGGACGCCGCGCCGGCCGATTCTTAAGCGACTACTGCGAAGCAGTAGGCCGCGCATTCGACCGGGATGGCGATTTAACGTTCCGCTACGGTTTTCGGTTTACCTGAGAATTTTACCTTTTTGCTCGGAAATGCGCCGTCGGCGTGTTCCAAGCCCTTATCTGGCTTGAGAGATCACTTTTTCCGTCGCACCATATCGGTGCAAACCCTAATGTGCATGCGCTTCACCACAATGTCATAAACGCTACATAACGTGTTGTTTTATTAGTAATTTCTATGCGTTGTGCGTTGCACAAAAAAGTCCTTGACATCTATCGGCGTCGTCCTAAAATGGGAACCATTGCTGCGACGCACAATTAACAGCGGACCAGCGATTCCTAATTTGTTCTGCAGTTAACCCAACGCGGTCCGCGCCAGACGGGCCGGTATTCCAGGAGCGTAAAACATGACTCTGCTGACCCCTGAGCAATTCGCCGCAGCACAGAAGGCCAACCTCGAAACTCTGTTCGGCCTGACTTCGAAGGCATTCGAAGGCGTCGAAAAGCTGGTCGAGCTGAATATTCAAGTCGTCAAGTCGACGATCGCTGAAGGCCAGGAAAATGCACAACGCGCGCTGTCGGTGAAGGACGCGCAAGAACTGCTCGCGCTGCAAGCCAGCCTGACGCAGCCGGTGGCTGAGAAGGTTCTGTCGTACGGCCGTCACCTGTACGAAATCGCATCGGCCACGCAAGCTGAATTCGCACGCGTTGCTGAAGCGCAGTACGAAGAACAGAACAAGAAGGTGCAAGCGCTCGTCGAGAACGTCGCGAAGAACGCACCGGCTGGTTCGGAAACGGCTGTCGCCGTGATCAAGTCGGCCATCACGGCCGCGAACACGACGTACGAAACGGTTCACAAGGCAACGAAGCAAGCTGTCGAAATCGCTGAAAGCAACTTCAATGCGGCTGCTACGGCTGCATCGAAGGCCGCTTCGCAAGCTGCTGCTCAGGCTTCGCGCACGGCGGCTTCGGCCAAGAAGGCTGCTGTCTGATAACGATGTAACGGCTTCAACGGATCGGGCTTCACCTGTGCGTTGACGGATGCCCCATCATCTGTCGGCGCGCAGCCGCGAGATACACTGTCGAAGTGACTGGCGGTATGAACAGCGCCGCATGGTCGAGACTTCAGTGGCCATGCGGTCAGACGCTCCGATACGTTAAACAGCGTATCGTTTCCCCGGTCTAGGCCGGGATTTTTTTTGCCCTTTGCGGGTGGTGCTGTTCGGTGTTTTAGCCTTGCGCTGGCATCCGGGTTGGCCTCTTCGCGGCGCAGGCGTTCGGCGTTTTTGCTTTTTCGCTGGCATCCGCGCTTTGCCTTCGTGCTCCAAGCGTCGCCCCTGTGCGGGGCGGCACCTACTTTTCTTTGCCGCCGCAAAGAAAAGTAGGCAAAAGAAAGCGGCTCACACCGCCAACTCTTCTTCCTGCCTGAGGGCCCCCAACCGGTCCCACACTTCATACGGCAACGTTCTTGTTCACGTGCGTTGCCAACGCGCTCTCTATACGCATCACCCGCTTCATGCACCCGCGTTGCAGCGTGCCGTGCCAGATATTCCACCGCCGCCAAGGTGGCAAACTGTGTGTAGGCCGTAGCACTGCACACGCCTCACTTCGGACCCGATAGCACGCGCATACCTCCATGTCAGAGCGCCAAGCTATACGGCGCGACAACCTACACACAGTTTGCCACCTGGGCGGCAGAAACCATTCGCTGCCGCTAGCCCTTGTGCGGGTATTCGAACTGGGTGAGGCGTTCATTCGAAGCGTTGGCAACGAGCGTGAACAGATATGTTGCCGTGTGAAGCGTAGGACCGGTTGGGGGCCCTCAGGCAGGGAGAAGAGTTGGCGGTGTTAGCCGCTTTCTTTTGCCTACTTTTCTTTGCGGCGGTGTACAGACTGGAGACATAGCTGACAGGTGTACAGGGACATGACTGACACTTTCGGGTAATCAAACGCCCGGATTCCAACCATGCCCTGGGAAGCAAAAGACACCATGAATCTCCGCGAAGACTTCGTGCGCGATGCCGCCACGCAGGCGGTGCCGTTCAGCGAGTTGTGCCGCAAATACAAGATCACCCGTCAGACCGGCTACAAGTGGCTTGGACGCCATAAGAGCGAAGGCGCCGACGGACTGGCCGACCGCTCCCGCCGCCCGCATCACAGCCCCACACGCTCACCGGAGCACATCGAAGCGCTGGTGCTGGACCTGCGCTGCCAGCACGGCTGGGGCGGACGCAAGATCGCACAGCGCCTGCGCGATCTGGGCCAGACCGAGGTGCCCGCGCCTGCCACCATCACCGAGATCCTGCGGCGCCACGGGCTGATCGACGAACAGGCGTCGCGACAGCGCCAGCACTGGCAACGCTTCGAGCATGAGCATCCGAACTCGTTGTGGCAGATGGACTTCAAGGGCGACTTCCCGACCCTGGAGAGCGGGCGCTGCGCGCCGCTGACGGTCATCGATGACCACTCGCGCTACAACATCGTGCTGAGCGCCTGCTCGCGCACCACCACGCAGGTCGTGCAGGAAGCGCTCGAGCAGGCGTTCCACTGCTACGGGCTACCCTCGCGTATCAACACCGACAACGGCGCGCCGTGGGGTTCGCCCAGCGCGCCGGGACAGCTCACCGAGTTCGCCGTCTGGCTGATCCGGCTGGGTATCCATGTGAGCTACAGCCAGCCGTATCACCCGCAGACCAATGGCAAGGACGAACGGTTTCACCGCTCGCTGAAGGCCGAAGTGCTGCAGCGGCACGCCTTCAACACGCACAAGCACGTGCAGCAGGCACTGGATCGCTGGCGGCAGGTGTACAACACCGAGCGTCCACACGAGGCACTCGGGATGGCCACGCCGATTACCCGCTACGCGTGCAGCCTGAGCAGGATGCCCGATCGCCTCCCGGAGCCCGAATACGAGTCCGGCGATGAAGTTTTACTGGTCAACTCAAGCGGCGTGGTGCGCTTCCGGGGCGAGAAAGTGAGGCTCTCGATTGCGCTCAAGGGCTTGCATGTGGCAGCCCGCCCGAGCGAGGACGAAGACGGGGTGATCGAGTTCTGGTTCGCCCATCAGCGTGTCGAAAAACTTGACCTGAAGGAGCCCAAACCCTGACCATCATGTGTCAGCGATGTCCCTGTACATGTGTCAACGATGTCTCCAGTCTGTACACGGCGGCAAAGAAAAGTAGGTGCCGCCCCGCACAGGGGCGACGCTTGAAGCGCGAAGGCATAACGCGGATGCCAGCAACAACCGAAGCAAACCAACCAACGCACACGCACCCGGTGTAGCAAAAAAAAACGGCGCACCTCTTCGCCAAAAGAGGCACGCCATCATCATCTGGAAAGCAGCACAACCGCCGCCCCAAAAAATTACTTCTTCTTCTGCGGCGGCAAATCCGTACAGACACCTTCATACAGCTCGGCAGCCATGCCAATCGATTCCCCGAGCGTCGGATGAGGATGGATAGTCTTGCCGATATCCGTCGCGTCAGCGCCCATCTCAACCGCAAGACACACTTCGCTGATCAGATCGCCCGCATTCAGCCCGACAATCCCGCCACCAATCACGCGATGCGTCTCCTCATCGAAGATCAGCTTCGTAAAGCCCTCATCGCGACCATTCGCGATCGCACGCCCTGAAGCGGCCCACGGGAACACCGCCTTGCCGTACTTGATGCCTTCGGCCTTGCACTGGTCTTCCGTCTTGCCCGCCCATGCCACTTCCGGATCGGTGTAAGCCACCGACGGAATCTGCAGTGCGTCGAAGTACGCCTTCTCGCCATGCGCCGCTTCCGCCGCGACGTGGCCTTCATGCACGGCCTTGTGCGCCAGCATCGGCTGACCCACGACATCGCCGATCGCGAAGATGTGCGGCACGTTAGTCCGCATCTGCTTGTCGACGTCGATGAAGCCGCGATCCGTCACAGCCACGCCTGCCTTGTCCGCGCCGATCTTCTTGCCGTTCGGGCTGCGGCCCACGGCAACCAGCACGAGATCGTAGCGTTGCGGCTCGGCGGGTGCCTTCTCGCCTTCGAAGGCCACATAGATGCCATCCGGCTTCGCTTCCGCGCCCGTCGTCTTGGTCTTCAGCATCACGTTGGTGAAACGCTTGCTGTTGAACTTCTCCCAGACCTTCACGAGATCGCGGTCCGCGCCCGCCATCAGACCGTCGAGCATTTCGACCACATCGATCTGCGCGCCGAGCGTCGCATACACCGTCGCCATTTCCAGACCGATAATGCCACCGCCGATCACGAGCATGCGCTTCGGAATCTGACGCAGTTCCAGCGCGCCCGTCGAATCGACCACGCGCGGATCTTCCGGAATGAACGGCAGGTTCACGGCCTGCGAACCGGCCGCGATGATCGCCTGCTTGAACTTGACGACCTTCTTGCCGCTCTCGCCCTGCACTTCCATGTGATACGGATCGACGAACGTGCCGACGCCCGTCACGACTTCGACCTTGCGCGCCTTCGCCATGCCCGCGAGACCGCCCGTCAGCTTCTTGACGACGCCCGACTTGAAGTCCCGCAGCTTGTCGAGATCGATCTGCGGCTTGCCAAACGAGATGCCGTGCGAGCCGAGCGCAGCCGCTTCGTCGATCACGAGCGCCGTATGCAGCAGCGCCTTCGACGGAATACAGCCGACGTTCAAACACACGCCACCGAGCGTCGCATACCGTTCGACCAGCACCGTCTTCATGCCAAGGTCAGCCGAACGGAATGCGGCCGAATAACCACCAGGCCCGGCGCCAAGCACGAGCATGTCGCACTCGATATCGGCCGAACCCGAATAGCTGCCAGCTTGCGGCGCGGGCGCCGCAGCAGCAGCGGGTGCGGGAGCAGGCGCAGCCTTCGGAGCGGGCGCAGCCGCCGCGCCTTCGCCTTCGAGCAACAGCAGCACGCTGCCTTCGGAGACGCTATCGCCGACCTTGACCTTCAGTTCCTTGACGACGCCGGCGGCCGGGCTCGGCACGTCCATGGTCGCCTTATCGGATTCGAGCGTGACGAGCGACTGCTCCTTCTCGACGCGATCGCCGACCTTCACGCCGACTTCGATGACGGGCACATCTTTATAGTCGCCGATATCCGGCACCTTGATTTCCTGCACAGCGCCGCCGCTTGCTGCCGGTGCGGCAGCGGGCGCGGCTGCAGGTGCAGCTTTCTCAGGTTCTTTAGCGGCCTTCGCTTCGCCCGACGTTTCCACGGTGGCGATGACGGTGCCTTGCGACACCTTGTCGCCCGCCTTGACGCGGACTTCCTTGACCGTGCCGGCCGCTTCGCTCGGCACTTCCATGGAGGCCTTATCGGTTTCGAGCGTCAGCAACGACTGCTCTTTTTCGATGGTATCGCCCGGCTTGATATTGACTTCGATGACATCGACGTCTTTGAAATCGCCGATGTCCGGCACCTTCACTTCGACGAGACTCATAGTGTCCCCTTCTCTTATTGACCGTTTTGAACGATGAGCCGCAATGAACCTTCGCCTTGAAAAACCCACGACGCCAAACGCAGACTAAATGCCGTCCGCCAAGGACGCGGCTTTCTTTTGCCTACTTTTCTTTGGAAGACGCCCCGCAGGAAGTACCCTTGGGGTGCAAAGAAAAGTAGGTGCCGCCCCGCACAGGGGCGACGCGTGAAGCGAGACGACAAAGCAGGTTCAACGACGAAGCATGAGCAACCACAAAAAGCTCACACCTCGCCGCGCGACAAAAGCTCAACAATCAAAGAATCACACGCCGGAAATCGGCAAGAATCGACCCAAGATACGCATTGAAGCGCGCCGCTTCAGCCCCGTCGATCACACGATGGTCATACGACAGCGACATCGGCAGCATGAGACGCGGCACGAACTGCTTACCGTCCCACACCGGCTTCATCGCACCACGCGACAGCCCAAGAATCGCGACTTCAGGCGCATTGATGATCGGCGTGAAGTTCGTCCCGCCAATACCGCCCAGCGACGAGATCGAGAAGCAGCCGCCTTGCATCTGGTCGGGCTTGAGCTTGCCTTCGCGCGCGAGCTTCGACAACTCGGCCATTTCCTTCGCGATGTCGACGAGACCCTTCTTGTCCGCATCGCGGATCACGGGCACGACGAGACCATTCGGCGTATCGGCAGCAAAACCCACGTTGTAGTACTGCTTGTACACGAGGTTATCGCCATCAAGGCTGGTATTGAACGTCGGGAACTTCTTCAGCGCCGCGACGACGGCCTTGATCACGAACGCGAGCATCGTGAACTTGACGCCCGACTTCTCGTTTTCCTTGTTCAGCTTCACGCGCAACTCTTCGAGTTCGGTGATATCCGCTTCGTCGTTGTTCGTGACGTGCGGAATCATGACCCAGTTGCGATGCAGGTTCGCGCCGGAGATCTTCTTGATGCGCGACAGCGGCTTCGGATCGATCGGGCCGAACTTCGTGAAATCGATCTTCGGCCACGGCAGCAGACCAAGCTCGCCGCCACCTGCGCCAGCGGGCGCAGCGGCTGCAGCAGGCGCGCTGCGCTGGCCCGTCATCACGCCCTTGACGAACGCGGTGACGTCATCTTGCGTGATGCGGCCCTTCGGACCCGTACCTGACACGCGCGACACGTCGACGCCCAGTTCACGCGCGAACTTGCGCACCGACGGCGACGCATGGCTCACGCGATGCGCGCCGCCTTCGCCTGCGGGAATGACAGGCGCCTGCGCGAGCGCGGACGGCTGCGCGGGAGCCGGCGACGGCGCAGCGGGCGCGTCCGACGGCTTTTCTTCGTGCTTCGCGGCTGCGGGTGCCGGAGCGGGCGCAGCGGCGCCGCCGCTGTCGCCTTCGAGCAGCACGATCAGCGTGCCTTCCGACACGTTGTCGCCTACCTTGACCTTGATTTCCTTGACGATGCCAGCCGCCGGGCTCGGCACGTCCATCGTCGCCTTGTCCGATTCGAGCGTGACCAGCGACTGCTCCTTCTCGACGCGGTCGCCAACCTTGACGCCGACTTCGATCACGGGCACATCTTTGTAGTCGCCGATATCCGGCACCTTGACTTCCTGCACGCCGCCACCGGTTTTGCCAGATGCAGCTACGGGCGCGGGTGCAGCCGCAGGTGTCGGTGCGGGCGCCGCAGCAGGCGCAGCCGCGCCGTTCCCTTGAGCGGGCTTCGCGGCAGCCGCGCCGCCTTCGCCGTCGAGCAGCACGATCAACGTGCCTTCCGACACCGTGTCGCCAAGCTTGACCTTCACTTCCTTGACCGTGCCCGACGCGGGGCTCGGCACATCCATCGTCGCCTTGTCGGATTCCAGCGTGACGAGGGACTGCTCTTTCTCGACGGTATCACCCGCCTTCACCAGCACCTCGATTACAGGGATGTCCTTGTAATCGCCGATGTCCGGCACCTTGACTTCGATCGCTTGGCTCATTGTTTTCTGTCTCCAGGGCCGCGCGCGCCTCGTCCGCCCGCTTCGGGCGGCGAGGTGCGCATTGGGGCTCGCGGGTCGATGCCTTAGACGGTCATCGGGTTGGGTTTGGACGGATCGAGGTTGTACTTCTTCAGCGCGTCGGCCACGACCTTGCGCTCAATCGTACCCTCATCGGCCAGCGCGCTCAGTGCAGCGACCGTGGTCCAGTAGCGGTCGACTTCGAAGAAGTGACGCAGCTTCTCGCGCGTATCCGAGCGGCCGAAGCCGTCCGTACCCAGCACGACGAAACGTTGCGGCACGAACGCACGGATCTGGTCGACCAGCGCGCGGACGTAGTCGGTCGATGCGATCACCGGGCCCTTCGCGTCCTTCAACAGCGTCTCGACGTGGGAGAGCTTCTTCTCGCCGAGCGGGTTCAGCAGGTTCTGACGCTGCACTTCGTGACCTTCGCGGGCCAGTTCCGTGAAGCTCGGCACGCTCCACAGATCCGACTCGACGCCCCAGTCGTTCTTCAGCAGGTCGGCGGCGGCGATCACTTCGTTGAAGATCGTGCCCGCGCCCATCAACTGCACGCGCGGCGCCTTCGCATTGGCCGCGCCCTTGCGGAACGCGTACATGCCCTTGATGATGTCCTTCGCGACGTGCTCGCCCTGCGGGATCGCCGGGTGCTCGTAGTTCTCGTTCATCACCGTGACGTAATAGAACACGTCTTCCTGCTCCTGCACCATGCGGCGCAGACCGTCCTGCATGATGACGGCGAGTTCGTAGCCGAACGTCGGGTCATAGCTGATGCAGTTCGGCACCGATGCCGCCCACAGCAGCGAGTGGCCATCTTCGTGCTGCAGGCCTTCGCCGTTGAGCGTCGTGCGGCCCGCCGTGCCACCCAGCAGGAAGCCGCGCGAACGCATGTCGCCCGCGGCCCACACCAGATCGCCGATGCGCTGCATGCCGAACATCGAGTAGAAGATGTAGAACGGAATCATGATCTCGCCGTGCGTCGAGTACGACGTCGCCGCTGCGATCCAGTCCGACATGCCGCCTGCTTCGTTGATGCCTTCCTGCAGGATCTGGCCCGTCGTCGATTCCCTGTAGAACATCAGCTGGTCGGAATCTTCCGGCACGTACTTCTGGCCGTCCTGATTCCAGATACCGATCTGGCGGAACAGACCTTCCATGCCGAAGGTGCGCGATTCGTCCGGCACGATAGGCACGACGCGCTTGCCGATCGCCTTGTCCTTCAACACGATGTTGAGGATACGGACGAACGCCATCGTCGTCGAAATTTCACGGCCTTCGCCCGTGCCCTTGAGCAGCGGCTCGAATGCTTCGAGCGCCGGGACGGGCAGCGATTCCGCCTTCTGGCGGCGCGCCGGCAGATAGCCGCCGAGTTCCTGACGGCGGGCACGCATGTATTCGAGTTCCTTCGAGCCTTCCTCGAAAGTCAGATACGGCACGTGCGTGATTTCATCGTCCGAGATGGGCAGACGGAACTGGTCGCGGAACTGCTTGAGCGACTCCACCTGCATCTTCTTCTGCTGGTGGGTGATGTTCATCGCCTGGCCGGCTTCGCCCATGCCATAGCCCTTGATCGTCTTCGCGAGGATCACGGTCGGCTGGCCCTTGGACTGCGTCGCTTCCTTGAACGCAGCGTAGATCTTGTGCGGATCGTGGCCGCCGCGGTTCAGGTTCCACACGTCGTCGTCGGACCAGTCGGAGACCAGCGCCTTCAGTTCCGGCGTGTTGAAGAAGTGCTCGCGAACGAACGCGCCCGATTCCGACTTGTACGTCTGATATTCGCCGTCGACGACTTCCATCATCCGGCGCATCAGCGCGCCCGTCTTGTCGCGTGCAAACAGGGCATCCCAGCGGCTGCCCCAGATGACCTTGATGACGTTCCAGCCCGCGCCGCGGAATTCGCTTTCGAGTTCCTGGATGATCTTGCCGTTGCCGCGCACCGGGCCGTCCAGGCGCTGCAGGTTGCAGTTGATGACGAACACGAGGTTGTCCAGACGCTCGCGGCCGGCCATGCCGATCGCGCCGAGCGATTCCGGCTCATCCGTTTCGCCGTCGCCGAGGAACGCCCACACCTTGCGGCCGTCCGTCTTTGCGATGCCGCGCGCCTGCAGGTACTTCATGAAGCGCGCCTGATAGATCGCCATGATCGGGCCGAGACCCATCGACACCGTCGGGAATTGCCAGAAGTCCGGCATCAGCCAAGGGTGCGGATACGACGAGATGCCCTCGCCGCCCACTTCCTGACGGAAGTTGTCGAGCTGGTTCTGGGTCAGACGGCCGAGCAGGAACGCGCGCGAGTACACACCCGGCGACGAATGGCCCTGCACGAATACGAGGTCGCCGCCATGCTCGGGCGACGGCGCGTGCCAGAAGTGGTTGAAGCCGACGTCGTACAGCGTCGCCGCCGATGCGAACGATGCGATGTGGCCGCCGACGTTGGTTTCCTTGCCGGCGCGCAGCACCATCGCCATCGCGTTCCAGCGCGTGTACGAACGGATGCGGTGCTCGATGTCCTGGTCGCCCGGAATCTTCGCCTGATTCGCGACGGGGATCGTGTTGATGTACGGGGTGTTAGCGGAGAAAGGCAGATGCTCGCCATGCACGCGGGCAAATTCGATCTGCTTTTCGATGAGGTAGTGAGCGCGGTCGGGCCCAACAGCAGAAATCACGCCATCTAGCGCTTCGAGCCATTCGGCTGTTTCTTGCGGATCGTGGTCGTCTTTGGCGTTGGCGACGTATTTCAGGACTTCGTCAGGTACAGCGGACATGCTCGTCTCCTGGATATGGGAACGCTCTGTGAACAGGCGACGCGGACAAACGTCGAGGACGCACATTGGCCGCGGCAGCTTCCGGCCGATTGTAATAAGGCCCACAACGCCTGCGCAAGGAAATTTTCAGATTACGAGAGAGTTTCTCATAATGCGGAAAATTGTTGCGACGCACCCTGGTTTGACTGCCCATCAGCAAGTACGTCGGCTAGTTTGCGCCGAATTGCGTGACTTTCACCTCTTTTTTGCGTCATTTGCATGTCAGGCGCTGCGCTACAATGCCAGCCATGTTGACCGATCGGCTTTTCGCACGCTCGGCGCGCTCTGCCGGAACGTCGGCGGATTCGTCGCCGTCCCGCTGGCACCACGGACCGTGGTGGTCGAACTCCTATTTGCTGACGCCGCTGCTGTCCATCCTCGTGTTCCTCGTGGTCATGAGTCTGATCCTTTGGAGCCTGAACCGGCGCGAGCAGCAGCAGCAGGAAGACACGCTCTACCGCAACGTCGCGTGGGCGCAGCAGCAGATCCGCCTGTCCATGACGGGCGCGCAGGAACAGCTCCAGGCGCTCGCGCGCGATCTCGTCTCCGGCCGCGCCGACCCGCATTCTTTCCAGGTATCGACGGCCGACATCATGCAGGGGCATCCCGAGATCCTCTACATGAACTGGTACACCAGCGCGCAGCAGCCGCGCTGGCCGAACAACGCGCTGCCCGTTCTTGGCCAGCGCCTCGCCAAGCCCAACGACCAGCAGATGGACGAGGCCGTCAAGGCCGCCTTCACGGAAGCGAAGAACACGCGCCGCCAGGTCTACTCGCCGCTGATATACGACGACGTGGGCAACGGCTACATCACGCTGCAAACTCCCGTTTATCGCGACCGCGACTTTCTCGGCACGGTGGCCGCCGTGTTCTCGATCGAAGGGATACTGAAGCGCGACATCCCGCCCGAGCTGTCCGCGAAGTACAAGATCTCGATCATCGACATCAACAACCGCGAGCTGGCCACCACGTCGACGCGCCCGCGCCTGCCGCGCGACGCGTACTACGACCTACCGCTCGATCCGCCCGGCCAGGGCGTGTCGGTCCGCGTGTACGCGTACCCGCAGATGACCAACTTCACGAACAACACGCTCGTGTGGCTGGTCGCGGGCCTGTCGTGTTTCGTGCTGTGGAGCTTGTGGAGCCTGTGGAAACACACGCGCCAGCGCTTCGAGGCGCAGCAGGCGCTGTACGCCGAAGCGTTCTTCCGCCGCGCGATGGAAAACTCCGTGCTGATCGGCATGCGCGTGCTCGACATGCACGGCCGCATCACGCACGTGAACCCCGCGTTCTGCCGGATGACGGGCTGGGACGAAAGCGATCTCGTCAGCAAGAATGCGCCGTTCCCGTACTGGCCGCGTGATTCGTATCCGGAGATGCAGCGCCAGCTCGACATGACCTTGCGCGGCAAGGCGCCCTCTTCCGGGTTCGAGCTGCGCGTGCGCCGCAAGGACGGCTCGCTGTTCCACGCGCGTCTCTATGTGTCGCCACTGATCGACAGCTCGGGACGGCAGACGGGCTGGATGTCGTCGATGACGGACATCACCGAACCGAAACGCGCGCGCGAAGAACTCGCCGCCGCGCACGAGCGCTTCACGACCGTGCTCGAAAGCCTCGACGCCGCCGTGTCCGTGCTCGCCGCCGACGAAGCCGAACTGCTGTTCGCGAACCGTTATTACCGGCACCTGTTCGGGATCCGCCCGGACGGCCACCTCGAACTGGCGGGTGGTGGCGGCTTCGACAATTCGGCGGCCTCGTCGGATTCGATCGACATGGTCGACGCCTTCGCCGGCCTGCCCGCCGCGGCGCTCACGGAAGGCTCCGCCGACGCGCAGGAAGTCTACGTGCAAGGCATCCAGAAGTGGTTCGAAGTGCGCCGCCAGTACATTCAGTGGGTTGACGGCCATCTCGCGCAGATGCAGATCGCGACCGACATCACGACGCGCAAGCAGGCGCAGGAACTCGCGCGTCAGCAGGACGAGAAACTCCAGCACACCAGCCGCCTGATGACGATGGGCGAAATGGCCTCGTCGCTCGCCCACGAATTAAACCAGCCTCTCGCGGCCATCAATAACTATTGCTCTGGAGCCGTAGCGCTGGTTAAATCTGGTCGGACAACTCCCGACAACCTGTTACCAGTTCTCGAAAAGACGGCGCAACAGGCTGTGCGGGCCGGCATGATCATCAAGCGGATCCGCGAATTCGTGAAACGCAGCGAACCGAAACGCCAGGCCACCCGCGTCGCCGACATCGTCGCCGATGCCGTTGGCCTTGCCGAGATCGAAGTACGCAAGCGCCGCATCCGCATCGTGACGGACATGCGCCAGCGTCTGCCCGTCATCTACGTCGATCCGGTGCTGATCGAGCAGGTGCTCGTGAACCTGCTGAAGAACGCAGCGGAAGCGATGTACGACGCGCGGCCCAATGCCGTCGACCCCGTGATTCGCCTCGTCGTCAAGCTCGATTCCGGCTTCGTGTGCCTCAGCGTCGTCGACCAGGGTCCGGGCGTCGACGAAGCCACGGCCGAACGTCTCTTCGAACCGTTTTACAGCACCAAGTCCGATGGCATGGGCATGGGGCTGAACATTTGCCGTTCGATCATCGAATCGCATCGCGGACGCCTGTGGGTGGTCAACAACGTCGAATCCGACGGCCACGTCACAGGTGCCACTTTCCATTGCAATCTGCCTATTGGAGAGCCCGACGGCCCGAGCAACGGCGGGTCAGAGGCGCCGACACCACAAACCGTTACGGGAGAGCTATGAACACCCCAGTTACCACACAGGAAACCGTGTTTGTCGTCGACGACGATGAAGCGGTGCGAGATTCGCTGCGCTGGCTGCTGGAGGCGAACGGTTATCGCGTTCAGTGCTTCTCCAGCGCCGAGCAGTTCATCGACGCATGGCAGCCACATCAGCATCCCGGCCAGATCGCGTGCCTGATTCTCGACGTGCGGATGTCAGGCATGAGCGGGCTCGAACTGCAGGAACGCCTGATCGCCGACAACACGCTGCTCCCGATCATCTTCGTGACGGGTCACGGCGACGTGCCGATGGCCGTGTCGACGATGAAGAAAGGCGCGATGGACTTCATCGAAAAGCCATTCGACGAAGCCGAACTGCGCAAACTGGTCGAGCGCATGCTCGACAAGGCCCGCAGCGAAAGCAGCAGCGTGCAGCAGCAGCGCGCCGCCGCCGAGCGCCTGGGCAAGCTCACGGCACGTGAGCACCAGGTGCTCGAGCGCATCATCGCGGGCCGCCTGAACAAGCAGATCGCCGACGACCTCGGCATCAGCATCAAGACGGTCGAAGCGCACCGCGCGAACATCATGGAAAAGCTCAACGTGAACACGGTCGCCGATCTACTGCGTCTCGCGTTGTCTAACAAGCCACAACAGGCGCAGTAATACCGCAGTACTACGCGTCGCGGTTGTCATCACCTGATGGCCGCGATCTTCGCCTGCGCTTCGTTGCGCAGGCGCATGAAGTAACGTTGACGCCCGCTGAGGCCGTCGCGCGGCGCTGTCTTTAGCGCCGGATTCCCCCTCCTCTTCCGCACGATTCTTCGTCGCGCGCGTCGCTCCCATTTCATTAGCGATCCCAACTGACTCGCATTGCGTTCGATCAGGCCGTCTCGCATCGCGAGCGCGCCCGGCTCGAGCGTCCGCGTTCGAGTTTGATATCGCGCATTGACAGTCGCGGCTCCGCTTTCTAATTTACATACCAGATCAACCGAAAAAGCGACCCATGCCCGA
Organism: Paraburkholderia sp. SIMBA_054; assembly: GCF_046534875.1. NCBI lineage: Bacteria > Pseudomonadati > Pseudomonadota > Betaproteobacteria > Burkholderiales > Burkholderiaceae > Paraburkholderia > Paraburkholderia sp. SIMBA_054. Next base: position 226,652 of record NZ_JAWRXV010000002.1, read on the forward strand.
AACGTGCAATGCGGGCGCGACGCGTGCATCACTGGCCACGATGCGCGTCGCATGCAACGCCCTCGCCGCGGACATTTCCGCAGGCCTCAGATTGCCCTTGCGCGTCCCGCCCACTTCCATTATCAGTCGCCCTACAGCGTCGTCCGCTTGTCGCTCCATTGCCACAAGACCGCGTGGCGGCACGCCGGCCTCGCCCGGTAGCCGCTGCGCTCACCACGCAGCAAGGAGGTTTTCATCGTGAAACGTTACGGACCCTACAGGCCGCGCGCGTGGCTCGTCTGCGCGGCGCTGGCAGGCATGCCGCTCGCCGCGGGCTTCGTCGCGCCCACTGACGCCGTCGCGCAAACGCCCGCGAAAGTCTCGAACCAGCAACTCGATTCGCTGACAGCGCCCATCGCGCTCTACCCCGATGCGCTGCTCGCGCAGGTGCTGATGGCGGCGACGTTCCCGCAGGACGTGACGGCGGCCGCCGCGTGGTCGAAGGCAAACTCGCAGTACAAGGGCGACGACGCCGTGAAAGCCGTCGCATCGGAGCCGTGGGACCCGAGCGTGCAATCGCTGGTCGCGTTTCCGCAGGTGCTCGCGACGATGGCCTCGAAGCCCGACTGGGTCACGCAGCTCGGCAACGCGTTCCTCGCGCAGCCGGACGACGTGATGGACTCGGTGCAGCGACTGCGCAAGCAGGCGCAGTCGGCGGGCAATCTGAAAACGAGCGAGCAGCAGAAGGTGATCGTCGAACAAAGCACGATCCAGATCGTGCCCGCCAATCCGCAGGTGGTCTACGTACCGACCTATAACCCGACCGTCGTCTACGGCACGTGGCCCTACCCGGCCTATCCGCCCGTCTATGTGCCGCCGCCTCCCGGTTACGCGATCGCGACGGGATTCATGACGGGGCTCGCATTCGGCGCGGGCGTGGCCGTCGCCAATTCGCTATGGGGCGGGTTCAACTGGAACAACCACGACGTCAACATCAACGTCAACCGCTACAACAACATCAACGTCAACAACCGGATCACCTCGAACACGTCAACCGCGAACTGGAACCGCAACGAGAGCATCAATCGCAATAACGCGAACTTCAATCGCAACAACGCCAATCTGAACAGCAGCAACCTCGCTGCGCAGCGCGACCAGTTTCGCGGGCGCGACGCGTCGCGGGCGCAGGCGCAGCAGACGTTGCAGAACCGCACTGGCGAGAACCTGAGCGGCAACGCGAGCCAGCGCGTGCAGAACATCCATCAGGGCGGCGCTAATACGGGCAATGTCCGCAACAGCGCGCAAAACCTGAACCGCGACAATGCATTGCGCGGCTCGGGTGATGCCGCGGGCTCGCGGCAGGAGTTGCAGCGCGGACAGGCGAGCCGCCAGTCGTTGGCGAGCAACGGCGGCGCGAGCAACCGGCCCGGCGCGGGCGGCGGCGGACAGCAGTTCAACGGCGCGCAGGCGGGCGGCGGGCGACCCGGCGGCGGTGGGGGCGGAGGCGGTGGAGGCGGCGGAGGCTTCCAGCATGGCGGCGGGGGTGGAGGCGGCGGAGGCGCCCAGCGTGGCGGCGGGGGCGGTGGATTCCACCGCCGCTAGAAGAACGATCGACAGCAACCATCTTGGATCGGACCAGAAACGGCCGCTCGAGCGCCAGATCTGGTCGACAGGAGTCAGTCATGACCGGTAAAACAACCTGCGTACCCCCCCGTCATTCGATTCGCGCAGCCATCGGCAGCACCCGCAGCACGCCGCGCGCCTCGCATCCGGCGGGCCGGTTCGCGTCGCACCCAGCGCTTTCACACGCGCTCGCCGCGCTCGCCGCCGTGGCGATATTCGCGGCGGCGCAGCCCGCCGCCGCGCAGGCCGTCTACCCGACGTCCGACGCCGCCGCCAGTGCATTCGCGAACGCGCTCGCGACCAACGATCATCCCGCGATGGAAAAGGTGCTCGGCAAGAACTTCAAGCGCTACATCCCGACCACCAATATCGGCGAGGACGACATCTACGCGTTCCTCGGGCAATGGGCGAAAGGCCATCGGATCGTCGACGACCCGGCGCCCCACGCGGGTCGCAAGAGCGTGCATCTCGGCGTCGGCGACGATGGCTGGATCCTGCCAATTCCCATCGTGCAGACGGCGCGCGGCTGGCAGTTCAACACGCCCGCCGCCACGGATGAAATGCTCACGCGCCGCATTGGCCGCAACGAACGCGCGGCGGTTCTGACGTCGCTTGCGTATGTCGACGCGCAAAACGACTACCGCAAGCAGACGCAGCACTACGCGCAGAAGTTCATCAGCTCGCCCGGCAAGCAGGACGGTCTGTACTGGCCGACGACAGCCGGCGAACCGGACAGCCCGCTCGGGCCGCTCGCAGCGACGATGCCGCATCAGATCGCGCCGGGCGAGGCGTACTACGGCTATCACTACCGCATTCTCACGTCGCAAGGCGCGAAAGCCGACGGCGGCGCGCAGAACTACGTGCAGGACGGCGTGCTGTCGAAGGGCTTCGGCCTCGTCGCGTGGCCGGCCGAATACGGCAAGACGGGCGTGATGAGCTTCATCGTCAACCAGAACGGCCAGGTCTATGAGAAGAATCTCGGGCCGCAGACGCCGCGTGTCGCGTCCACGATCACGACATTCAATCCCGACTCCTCCTGGCAAGCGACGCAGCCTTGAGCGCGTGCTGAACCTGCGCTGAGTGGTTTGCGGCGGTGTCTGTCACCTCGACGGCGCCGCCGTTGCCCGGTTTCGTTCGGCATCACCGTTGGTCATCAGTTGCGTTGCCTCAACGGTATAATGTCGAACTTCGCTGCGGCGCGGTTTTCGCGCCGTGCGCTTTCCGGCATGCGACCCGTCCCTGCCTTCGAGCGCCATCCGTGCGATTCGCGGCGTCCGCCTTGAGCGAGCGCCGCGAGCGCATGCGCAGCAGCACGACGCGCGGCATGCGCGGCAACGTGATCACACGCCCCGCGCCTGCCTGCCCCGCCCGCATTCCGAAACGCCCATTCTCGACCGACCATGACAGCCAAACTGATCGACGGCACCGCCCTTTCCAAGACCTTGCGCGCCGATGTCGCCACGCGCGCCGCCGCCCTTACCGCCCGTGGACACCAGCCGGGTCTTGCCGTCGTGCTCGTCGGCGACAATCCGGCGAGCGAGGTCTATGTCCGCAACAAGGTGAAAGCGTGCGAGGACAACGGCCTGTTCTCGTCGTATGACCGCTATCCCGCGACGATGACGGAAGCCGATCTGCTTGCGCGCATCGACGCGCTCAACCGCGATCCGAAAATCCACGGCATTCTCGTGCAGCTGCCGCTGCCGAAGCACATCGACAGTCACAAGGTGATCGAGGCGATCGCGCCCGAGAAAGACGTGGACGGCTTTCACGTTGCGAACGCCGGCGCGCTGATGACGGGCAAGCCGCTGTTCCGCCCGTGCACCCCGTATGGCGTCATGAAAATGTTCGAGGCGTACGGCATCGAGCTGAAGGGCGCGAATGCCGTCGTGATCGGCCGCTCGAACATCGTCGGCAAGCCGATGGCGCTGCTGCTGCTCGAAGCGAACGCGACGGTCACGATCTGCCACAGCAAGACGCGCGACATCGCCGCGTTCACGCGCGACGCGGATGTCGTCGTGGTCGCGACGGGCCTGCGCAACACGCTGACGGCCGACATGGTGAAGCCCGGCGCGACGGTGATCGACGTCGGCATGAATCGCGACGAGAACGGCAAGCTCTGCGGCGACGTCGACTTCGCGAACGTCAAGGAAGTGGCCGGCCATATCACGCCCGTGCCGGGCGGCGTCGGCCCGATGACGATCACGATGCTGCTCGTCAATACGATCGAAGCGGCCGAGCGCGCCGCAGGCAACGCCTGAGCAATCGACTCGACGCGCTTCACGGCGCGTCATCAACGGCCGCCCGGCTTGTCACTACGAGCCGGGTGCGCGTCATCCGCAGATCGCGGACGGATCACCATCATCTCGTCATCAAAGCGGCGGCCAGCGGACCGCGAGTTCGGCCGCGCGCATCGGCGCCGCTTCGGCCGCGATCCTGCGTTCGTGCTGACGCGCTTCGCTGCGCGCGATACGCGCGCGGCACCAGCTCATCACCGGCCGCTCGATCCAGCGCGACGAGAACGCCGCCAGCGCAAAAATGAACGGCGCGCTGACGACGATCGACAGCATCGGCGGCATGCGCGGCGCGAGCGCCGCCACGCATTGCTGAACCATGAAGCCGTAGAGATAGATCGCGTACGAGTAGTCATGGCGCGGCACCCAGCCACGCAGCATCGGCGTCACGCTCATCCATAGCAGCCCGTAGACGAACGCGATATAGAACAGCGCCTGCGCGCCCGCCGTGTCGCGAAACACGAGAAACACCAGCAGCAGCCCGCACGCGGTGAGACCGCTCAGGTTGATGCGCTCGCGCCATCCGTACAGCAGCATGCCGAGAAAGAAGAACGGCTCAGGAAAGAACGCGTAGCCGCCCGCTTTGTCCGGGAAATCGCGCCAACCGATCTGCAGATCGGGCAGATGCACACGCACCGAAAACGCGGCCACCGCGATCAATACGGCGATCACGCTGCGCCAGCGCGTCGACAGCAAGCCGAACATGCCCATGACCAGCACGAGCAGATAGCAATACACCTGCAGCGGGAGCGTCCACAGCGGCGCGCAGATGTCGCGCACGAAACGGTTGTGCTCGAACACGCCCGGCAGCGTCCAACCACGCTTCATCACGAGCGTCGAGAAATAGTCGAGGTTTCGCCACGTGGCGCCCGACGTGAAATAGTCGTGCAGCGCGAGCGTCGTGAAGATCGGCCCGACGATGAAGATCGCCACCAGCGACGTGCCGACCACGGCGGGCAGCAAACGCGCGAGCCGCAGCGTGACGAAGCGCGGCACCGAGCGCTGCCGCTCGAAGCTCGCGCTCACCAGCAGCCCGCTCATCAGAAAGAACGCATACACGCCGAGATAGCCCGCGCCGCCGAAACCGAGCGCCGCCGCGATGCCATCGCCGGCATCCGTCTGCTGGATTACATACGCGTTGCAATAGACGACGGCGCACGCGGCGATCAACCGCACGAGATCGAAGTTGTTCGCGTCGCGCGCAAGTGCGCCCGACAGTGTCTGGGGATGCGGAGTCATCGCGAGGGCCACCTGATGCTGGCGGGCCGGCACGCGGGCGTGAACGGCCACCGAAGGAAACGGAAACCGCACGCCATGCCGTCTGCGTGCGGACGTCTTAACGATGCGCGAGAACGCGCGCCGCGACCGTGCGCTTGCCCACCCTCTTGTTCTGGTACAAATACGTCTGAGCCCGCTACCACTGCGCGTGAGCGGCAGTTCTGATAATTTGTGCTGCAACCGGCTGGAGATTGGCTGATATCAGCTGATATCAGCTGAAATCAGTTGGAAACGGCGAACGGCGCCCCAATATCCATCTTGCAGGGCGCCGGACGACCCGCGCGCACGCGTCGCGTGTTGCGCGCGTCATGCGCGCCGCTTACGTTTCAGGCCCGGATACGCGTCATCCGGGCGTTCATTTACCGCGTCAGACAGGAAGCATCATGTCCACTTCTCAATCGACATCCGACAATCCGCTCCTCGATTTCTCCGATCTGCCGCGCTTTGGCGAGATCCGCCCCGAACATGTGACCCCTGCCCTCGATGTGCTGCTCGCGAATGCGAGCGCGGCAGTCGACCGCGCGGCCGAGCCATCGACCCCGGCCTCGTGGGCCGACGTCGTCGAACCCGTCGAACGCGCGACGGAGCCGCTGTCGCGCGCCTGGGGCGTGATCGGCCACCTGAATGCCGTCGCCGATACGCCCGAGCTGCGCGCCGTGTACGGCGAGAACCTGCCGCGCGTCACCGAGTTCTGGTCGAGCGTTGGGCAGAATCTCGCGCTGTACGAGAAGTACAAGACGATTGCCGCCGCCGATGATTTCGAATCGCTGACGGGCGAACGCAAGAAGATTCTGAACAACTCGCTGCGTGATTTCAGACTGTCGGGCGCTGAACTGCCTGAAGATCAGAAGCCGCGTTTCGCCGAACTGCAGGAACGCCAGGCCGGGCTGTCGAAAGCGTTCTCGGATCATGTGCTCGATGCGACGAATGCGTATGCGTTCATCGCCGAAAGCAAGGATGAACTGGCGGGCTTGCCCGAAGATGTGATCGAAGCCGCGCGCGAAGCGGCCGAGCGCGAAGGCAAGAGCGGCTGGAAGTTCACGCTGCATTTCCCCTCGTATTTCCCCGTCATGCAGTATTCGGAAAACCGCGCGATGCGCGAGACGATGTATCGCGCCTATGTCACGCGTGCGTCGGAACTCGGGCCGCAATACGGCAAGGGCAATACCGACTGGGACAACACGGGAATCGTCGCTGACGCGCTGAAGCTGCGCGAAGAAGAAGCGCATATGCTCGGATTCAAGAACTTCGCCGAGGTGTCGCTCGCGCCGAAGATGGCCGAGTCGCCGGAACAGGTGATGGCGTTCCTCGAAGACCTCGCGACGCGCGCGCGTCCGCACGCCGAGCACGACTGGAAGGAACTGCGCGAGTTCGCTGCGAGCGAGCTGGGTCTTGCAGAACTCCAGCCATGGGATGTCGCGTTTGCCGCCGAACGCCTGCGTGAGAAGCGCTATTCGTTCTCCGAGAACGAAGTGAAGCAGTATTTCCCGGAAGACACGGTGCTCAAGGGCCTGTTCAAGGTCACGGAGACACTGTTCGGCGTGAAAATCCGCCGCGACGAAGCAGCGACCTGGCACCCGGACGTGCGCTTCTTCCGCGTCGAGAATCAGGATGGTGGCCTCGTTGCGCAGTTCTATCTCGACCTGTACGCGCGCGAAGGCAAGCGCGGCGGCGCGTGGATGGACGACGCCCGCTCGCGCCGCAAGCCCGTCAACGGCGCGGTGCAGACGCCCGTCGCGTATCTGACGTGCAACTTTTCGGCGCCCGTCGGCGGCAAGCCCGCATGCTTCACACACGATGAAGTGATCACGCTGTTTCACGAATTCGGCCATGGCCTGCATCACATGCTGACGCGCGTCGATGAGCTCGGCGTGTCGGGCATCAACGGCGTCGAATGGGATGCCGTCGAACTGCCGTCGCAGTTCATGGAAAACTTCTGCTGGGAGTGGGACGTGCTGAGCGACATGACGTCGCACGTCGATACGGCCAAGCCGCTGCCGCGCGATCTGTTCGACAAGATGCTCGCCGCGAAGAACTTCCAGAGCGGACTGGGCACGCTGCGTCAGATCGTGTTCTCGATGTTCGACATGAAGCTGCACGTCGACTTCGACACGTCCGGCGCGAAGAGCGCGAACGACCTGGCGCGCGAGATCAACGAACGCTTCCACGTGATTCCGCAAGCGTCGTTCTCGCGCTGGCCGAATACGTTCAGCCACATTTTCGCGGGTGGCTACGCGGCGGGCTACTACAGCTACAAGTGGGCCGAAGTACTGTCCGCCGATGCTTACGCCGCGTTCGAAGAAGCGGCGCAAGCGGGCAAAGGCAGCGTGCTCGATGCGGCAACGGGCACACGGTATCGCAAGGAGATTCTCGAAGTGGGCGGCAGCCGTCCCGCGATGGAATCGTTCAAGGCGTTCCGCGGCCGCGAGCCGAATATCGATGCGCTGCTGCGTCATAACGGCATGGCGCCGGATGCGGTGCCGGGTGCGGCGCATTGAGGGTTTTGATGCGGCGGCGCGCGGGTTTGTATGGCCTGTGAATCGCTGCTCTGCGGTGTTGTGGAGTTAACTTAAAGGGCGGGTTCGGGGTTGCCGGGCCCGCTTTTTTTTGTGGTTCTTTCGCTGGCATCCGCGTATGGCCTTCGTGCTTCACGCGTCGCCCCTGTGCGGGGCGGCACCTACTTTTCTTTGCCGCCGCAAAGAAAAGTAGGCAAAAGAAAGCGGCTAACACCGCTAATTCTTGTTCCTGCCTGAGGGCCCCCAAAGGGTCTTACGCTTCACACGGCAACGCGCCAGTCCGCGCTCGTTGCCAACGTCATCTCTATACGCCTCACCCGCTTCATGTGCCCGCGTCGTAGCACGCGGCACCAGAAAGTCCGCCGCCGCCCAGGTGGCAAACTGTGTGTTGGCCGTAGCACCTCACACGCCTCACTTCGGACCGATAGCACGCGCATACCTCCATGTAAGAGCGCCAAGCTATACGACGCGACAACTTACACACAGTTTGCCACCTGGGCGGCACATATCATTCGCTGCCGCTGGCCCGAGTACGGGTATCCGAAGCGGGTGAGGCGTTCATTCGAAGCGTTGGCAACGCGCGCCAGCAGAGACGTTGCCGTGTGAAGCATAAGACCGGTTGGGGTCCCTCAGGCAAACACAAGAGCTGGCGGTGTTAGCCGCTTTCTTTTGCCTACTTTTCTTTGCGGCGGCAAAGAAAAGTAGGTGCCGCTCCGCACAGGGGCGACGCTTGAAGCGCGAAGGCAAAACGCGGATGCCAAAGCAATCACCAGCAGACCAAATCGCATGTGCAGCAACCACCGTAACGCGGATGCCAGCGCAAAGGCAAGAAAACCGAATCCGCCATGAACCCAATTCACCCGCGATGCAGCTTGAAGTCAACTTCCGCAGGCCGCCCTTCCAGCGACAACGTCGCACGCGCCGCCGGCGCCCTGCTCACCACTTTCCCTCGACTCACAACCGCCAGCCGCGCCGCGCGCAAGCGTATCGCTTCGACAGCATCGCGCGCGTCGAGCACGACGAGATTCGCGTCGCATCCTGGCTCAACTCCATAATGTTCGAGCCCAAAAATACGCGCCGCATTCACCGTAACGGCATCGAAGCACGCATGCATTGCGTCGATACCCGTCATCTGCGCGACATGCAGGCCCATGTGCGCGACTTCGAGCATGTCGCCGGAACCGAGGCTATACCACGGGTCCATCACGCAATCGTGTCCAAACGCGACGTTGATGCCGGCCGCGAGCATCTCCGGCACGCGTGTCATGCCGCGCCGCTTCGGGTAGGTGTCCGAACGCCCTTGCAGCGTGATGTTGATCAGCGGATTCGCGATGGCCTCCACGCCTGACTCACGCATCAGCGGCAGCAGCTTGCTGACGTAGTAGTTGTCCATCGAATGCATCGATGTCAGGTGTGAGCCCGTCACACGGCCATGCAACCCGAGCCGATGCGTCTGCGCCGCGAGCGTTTCGATGTGACGCGACAGTGGATCGTCCGATTCGTCGCAATGCATGTCGACGCGCAAGCCTTTCTCTGCCGCGAACTCGCATAGCAGACGTACCGACTCCGCGCCGTCCGCCATGGTCCGTTCGAAATGCGGAATGCCGCCGACCACATCGACACCCATCGCAATCGCGCGCTTGAGATTGTCGAATGCGCCCGCACTGCGCAGCAGCCCGTCTTGCGGAAACGCGACCAGTTGCAGGTCCATATAAGGCGCGACGCGGCGCTTCACTTCGAGCAGTGCTTCGACAGCGAGCAGGCGCTCGTCGCACACATCGACATGCGTGCGGATGGCGAGCAGACCACGCGCGACGGCCCAGTCGCAATACTGCAGCGCGCGCTCGACGAGCGCTTCCTGCGTCAGATGCGGCTTCAGCTCGCCCCACAGTGCGATGCCTTCGAGCAAGGTGCCCGACGCGTTCACGCGCGGTAAGCCATAAGACAGCGTCGCGTCCATGTGGAAGTGCGCGTCGATGAATGGGGGCGTGACGAGCGCGCCCTGCGCGTCGATCTCTTCACGTGCGCTGGCAACCAGGTTCGGCTCGACGGCGACGATGCGCCCGCCTTCGATGCCGATATCGACGGGGCCATTCTGTTTCGGGGCACTGCGTGGCAATACGGCATTGCGGATGATCAGATCCATGGGCGGCTCCTTTGCATGACTACGATTCTATCGGCGGAAGGAATGCGTGGGGAGCATCCTGATGGCATAGGACAAAAGACCGTACCGTACTGGCCGACCGTGCGCGATCCGTACCGCTCGCCGCCACAGCCCGCAGCCTATACTCAACCGCATCGGCACCACAGATACGGACGCGGAATGAAAACGATAGGCGTGATCGGCGGGATGAGTTGGGAATCGTCAGCCGAGTATTACCGGCTGCTGAACCGCTATGCGAAGGCGCGTCTCGGCGGCCATCACAATGCGCGCAGCCTGATGGTGACCGTCGACTTCGCGCCCGTCGAAGCAAACCAGCGCGCGGGCGACTGGCACGCGCTCGGCGTGCAGATGGCGGATGCCGCGCGGCAACTGGAGCGCGGCGGCGCCGACATCGTGCTGCTCGCGACGAACACCATGCATCGCGTGCACGAAGCGATCGAAGCGTCGATCGCGGTGCCCTTTCTGCACATCGCCGATCCGACGGGCGAAGCGCTGCGCGCGGCGGGTATCGAGCGAGTCGGCTTGCTGGGCACGCGCTATACGATGGAGCAGACCTTCTACGCGGGACGCCTGCGCGAGCGCTTTGGCATCGATACGCTGATCCCCGATGACGAGGGCCGCGCGCACGTCCATCGGATCATCTACGACGAACTGTGTCACGGGATCATCGCGCCGTCATCGCGGGCGATCTATCAAAACGTGATCGAAGACCTGAAGGCTCGCGGCGCGCAGGCCGTCATTCTCGGCTGCACGGAGATCACGCTGCTGATCCGGCAGGAAGACTCTGTTCTGCCTGTGTTCGATACGACTGCGCTGCATGCGCAAAAGGCTGTCGACTGGGCTATCGAAGCCGATCGTGGTTGAGATGAAAGACGAGATGAAACTCTACGCCACCAGCACGTAGCAAAAGAAGATGAAAAAACTTCGATCAAATGTTTGACGCATGACGAAGGTGTCCGTACAATTCGCCTCTCTGACGCGGGGTGGAGCAGTCTGGCAGCTCGTCGGGCTCATAACCCGAAGGTCACAGGTTCAAATCCTGTCCCCGCAACCAGTTTCAAAGGCATCGTGTCCTGCTCCACACGGCCTCAAGCAGTACAAGCAGCGTTACGCATTCAAAGCCCGCATCGCCCAAAGCGTTGCGGGCTTTTGCGTTTTTGCCTATGCATGTTGCCGTACTGAGCGGCGCTGCCCGATCGCGGTAAGATTCCATCCAGCACCTGATACAACGAGAACGAGCGATGAAATTAGCCACGTGGAATGTGAACTCCCTGAAGGTTCGTCAGCAGCATGTGATCGACTGGCTCGAACTCAGCCAGACCGACGTGCTGTGTCTTCAGGAACTGAAACTGCCCGACGAAAAATTTCCGCGCGCCGAGCTCGAGGAAAAGGGCTATCGCAGCTGGTTCGCCGGTCAGAAGACGTATAACGGCGTCGGCATTCTCGTGCGCGACGGCATGAGCGTCGACGAAGGCAGCGTCATGCGCAACATACCCGGCTTCGAGGACCCGCAGCAGCGCGTGATCGCGGCCACCATCGAAGGCGTGCGCGTGATCTGCGCCTACTTCCCGAACGGCCAGGCGCCCGGCACCGACAAGTTCGCCTACAAGCTGCGCTGGCTCGACGCGCTGCACGACTGGATCGCCAGCGAACTTGCGCAGCATCCGAAGCTCGCGCTGCTCGGCGACTACAACATCGCACCCGAAGACCGCGACGTGCATGATCCGAAGGCGTGGGAAGGACAGAACCTCGTGTCGCCGGAAGAGCGCGCGCAGTTCAACCGCCTCGTCGAACTCGGTCTCGTCGATTCGTTCCGGCTCTTCGATCAGCCCGAGAAGACCTTCACGTGGTGGGATTATCGGATGCTCGCGTTCCGCCGCAACGCGGGCTTGCGCATCGACCATATCCTGCTGTCGAAGCCGCTCGCCGCAAGCTGCACGCATTGCGACGTCGACAAGACGCCACGCAAGTGGGATCAGCCTTCGGATCACGCGCCCGTCGTCGCGCTCACCGAGTAACTCGCCGCATCAGCACAAACGCGTTCGCAAAAGAAGAAGCGGCTCGATGGCGCATCGCGCCGTCGAGCCGCTTTATTTTGCCGCGTGTAAACGCAGCACCACTCGCATCACGCCCAAAGGCGTCAACGCTTACGGTTCGAGATTCAGCTCCTGAATCTTGCGCGTGATCGTATTGCGCCCGATGCCGAGCCGCTCGGCCGCTTCGACCTTGCGCCCGCGCGTGAAGTCGAGCGCTTCGCGGATCACGGCCGCTTCGAAACGGCGCGACAGTTCGTCCATTACATCAGCTGCATTCTCGCGCAACAGCTTCGCGACTTCCGTGCGCAGCCCACTCTCCCACGCGGCGACAGGCGACGGAATCACCACGCCGCCGGCCGCGACGGGCGCACCCGTAATCGGCGCCACGCCGTTTGTGACGCCACCGTTGCCCACTGTGCCGTCGATCGGCAGCGATCCCGCGGACGTCGCGAATTCCGCCCCGGCCTGCTGCGTCGATACGAGATCGGGCGGCAGGTCCTTGATCTCGATCGTCTGCGCAGGCGCCATCACGGTCAGCCAGTTCGCAAGGTTTTCTAGCTGGCGCACGTTGCCAGGAAACGGCAGCGACGTCATATACGCGAGCGCCTCTTCCGACACGCGCTTCGGCTCGACGCCGAGATCGCGCGCACTCTTCTGCAGGAAGTGGCGCGTCAGCAGCGGAATGTCCTCGCTACGTTCACGCAACGCCGGCAAGCGCAGACGGATCACGTTCAAGCGGTGATACAAGTCCTCGCGAAACAGCCCTTGCCGCACACGCGATTCGAGATTCTGGTGCGTCGCGGCGATCACGCGGACATTCGCGCGCAGCGGATTATGTCCGCCGACGCGATAGAACTGGCCATCCGACAGCACACGCAACAGACGCGTCTGCAAGTCGAACGGCATATCGCCGATTTCATCAAGAAACAGCGTGCCGTTCTCAGCCTGCTCGAAGCGGCCCTGGCGCATTGCCTGCGCGCCCGTGAACGCGCCGCGCTCATGACCAAACAGTTCGGATTCCAGCAGATCTTTCGGAATCGCCGCCGTGTTCAGTGCGATGAACGGACCGTTCGCGCGTGGGCTATGTCGGTGCAAGGCGCGGGCAACAAGTTCCTTACCGGTGCCTGATTCGCCCGTAATGAGCACGGTCGCGGCCGAATGCGACAGACGGCCGATCGCGCGGAACATGTCCTGCATCGCGGGCGCCTGACCGAGCATCTCGGGCGCTTCGGCGACGCGGTCGTCCCACGTCTGCTCGCCGCGCATGCTTTCGTCGACGGCGCGGCGAATCAGTTCGACGGCCTTGTCGACGTCGAACGGCTTGGCGAGGTATTCGAACGCACCGCCCTGAAACGCGGCCACGGCGCTATCGAGATCCGAGAACGCCGTCATGATGATGACGGGCAAGCCGGGCACGCGCTCGCGTACGGTCTGCAGCAGTTCGAGCCCCGAGCCGCCAGGCATCCTGATATCGGAGACGAGCACCTGCGGGCTGTCGTGTTCCAGTGCGCCCGCGGCTTCGCGCACATTCGCGAAGCTGCGTGTCGCGAAGTTCTCGCGTGCGAGTGCTTTTTCGAGCACCCAACGGATCGATTGATCGTCGTCTACTATCCAGATCGGCTTCATATAGGTCCGTCAGAAGTCTTGTCTTGCGTGTGGTGTAACCAGTCGAGTATCAGCTGTCGAGCGGCAGCAGGATCTGAAACTCGGTGTGACCCGGACGGCTCTCCACTTCGATCATCCCTTCGTGCTGTTGCACGAAAGTCTGCGCGAGTGTCAGGCCAAGACCGCTGCCGTCTTCCCTGCCCGATACGAGCGGATAGAAGATGCGGTCGCGTATGTCTTCGGGAATGCCGGGCCCGTTATCGACGATATGCAAGTCCAGTGCCAGCTTGCAAAGACGTTTCGCGATCGTCACCTTGCGCGCCACGCGGGTACGCAACTCGATCCGCGCATCGCCTTGCGAGATGCGTTCGCGCAGTGCTTCAGCCGCATTGCGCACGATGTTCAGCAGCGCCTGGATCAGTTGCTCCTTGTCGCCGCGCAGATCAGGCACGCTAACGTCGTAGTCGCGCTCGATCGTGAGACCGCGCGGAAACTCCGCGAGAATCACCGCGCGCACGCGCTCGCATACTTCGTGAATATTCACGTCGCCGACGATATGCGGATGACGATGCGGTTCGAGCAAGCGGTCGACGAGCGTTTGCAGCCGGTCCGATTCCTTGATGACGACCTGCGTGTACTCGCGCAGCTCGTCGCGTTCGCGCGCGCCGAGCTCGAATTCGAGCAGTTGTGCCGCGCCGCGAATGCCGCCGAGCGGGTTTTTGATCTCATGCGCGAGATTGCGGATCAACTGCTTGTTGACGGCCGTCAGATCGTGAATGCGCTCTTCGCGATCCGACCTCAAATGACGCTCGTTCTCGAACAGCTCGAGCAGCACGTAGTCCTGCGCGCTCTCCAGGAAGCCGACGATCGCATGCACATGCAGCGGCTCGTGGCCGGCGCGTTCGAGCACGGCATCCAGATGGGTCGCGTGAAAACGGTGAGCGGCGATCGCGGCGATGGTCGCCGTCAGTTCTTCGCCGTTCGTGAAGATGTCGGGCCAGGCCATTTGCGTGAGCTGCCGGCGCGACATTTCGAGCATCGACTCGGCCGACGGATTCGCGAACGCGACACGCAGCGTCCGCTTGTCGAGCACGAGCAGAACGGTGGGCAGCGCCTCGAAGCCCGGCAGCAAACCGGATTCGACGAGTTGCGCATCATCCGACAATGCGTCGGTGTGCCCTTTTCTGGCCTTGATCAGGTTCTTCAATACCATCTTGCAGTCGGGTCTCGATAGCCTTGCATGGGACGGCAGCCAGCGCCAAAGCGCGAACCTCCGTCGACAGGAGATGGTGAGGCGGGCTTCATCGCACGCGGTTCAATACGTCAACAACACGCTGCAGCAGCCGTTCCGCAACAAAAACGTCACAGCTTTCGATCCAACGAAAAAGGGACGGCGCCGCCGTCCCTTCGTGACCGATCGCAGCGTCGGGGCGTACGCTTCGCCGCATCTCGCGAACGAAGCGCAGCGCCACCTACAGCGATTACAGCGAGTAGTACAGTTCGAATTCGACCGGGTGCGTGGTCATACGCACGCGTTGCAGCTCGCCTTCCTTCAGTTCCAGGTAAGCGTCGATCATGCCGTCGGTGAACACGCCACCACGCGTCAGGAACTCACGGTCTGCGTCGAGTGCTTCCAGCGCCTGATCGAGGCCGGCACACACGGTCGGGATCTTTGCATCCTCTTCCGGCGGCAGGTCGTACAGGTTCTTGTCGGCAGCTTCGCCCGGATGGATCTTGTTCTGCACGCCGTCCAGACCTGCCATCATCAGTGCCGAGAAGCACAGGTACGGGTTCGCGAGCGGATCCGGGAAGCGCGTTTCGATACGGCGGCCCTTCGGGTTTGCAACGTGCGGAATACGGATCGATGCCGAACGGTTACGTGCCGAGTAAGCCAGCTTCACAGGCGCTTCGAAGTGCGGCACGAGACGCTTGTACGAGTTCGTACCCGGGTTCGTGATCGCGTTCAGCGCGCGAGCGTGCTTGATGATGCCGCCGATGTAGAACAGCGCGAATTCCGACAGGCCAGCGTAGCCGTTGCCCGCGAACATGTTCTGGCCGTCCTTCCAGATCGACTGGTGAACGTGCATGCCCGAACCGTTGTCGCCGACGATAGGCTTCGGCATGAACGTCGCCGTCTTGCCGTACGTGTGCGCAACGTTGTGAACGATGTACTTCAGCTGTTGCGTCCAGTCAGCGCGTTGAACCAGCGTCGAGAACTTCGTGCCGATTTCGTTCTGGCCTTGACCTGCCACTTCGTGGTGGTGAACTTCAACGGGGATGCCGATCTGTTCGAGCAGCAGACACATTTCCGAGCGGATGTCCTGGAACGTGTCCACAGGCGCGACCGGGAAGTAGCCGCCCTTCGTGCCCGGACGGTGACCCGTGTTGCCGCCTTCGAATTCCTTGCCCGACGACCACGGTGCTTCTTCCGAGCCGATCTTGACGAAGCAACCCGACTGGTCCGCAGCCCACTGGACCGAGTCGAAAATGAAGAATTCGGGTTCCGGACCGAAGAAGGCCGTGTCGCCCAGACCCGTGCTCTTCAGGTACGCTTCGGCGCGCTTTGCGAGCGAGCGCGGATCGCGCTCATAGCCCTTGCCGTCAGCCGGTTCGACGACGTCGCAGGTCAGCACGAGGGTCGACTCTTCGTAGAACGGGTCGATGAAGGCGGTGTCGGCGTCCGGGATGAGCAGCATGTCCGACGCTTCGATGCCCTTCCAGCCAGCAATCGAGGAACCGTCAAACGCATGGCCGCTTTCGAATTTGTCTTCGTCGAATGCCGACACCGGCACCGAAACGTGTTGCTCCTTGCCGCGCGTGTCGGTGAAACGGAAGTCGACAAACTTGACGTCCTCGTCCTTGACGAGCTGGATGACGTCGGCCACGGATTTACTCATAACCAATCTCCTGATTAACGAATTCGGCGGGTTCAGCCGCCGCCCAATCTAGCTGACCAGCCTCGATGCGTCCACCCCTCGATACCAACGGGCAGGGAAATATGATGCCGGCATCGGGCCAATCTGATCGGCACCAATAAAGCAGCTTCTGTGCCATGTTTGTGTTCCGTCTGCGCCACGTCGTTGCAGCCCCAATGCCGACGCGCCTTCGCAGGGAATTTGCGCACACCGTTTGCGGGAATCGCGCGAGGTCACGGAATGCATCCGCACCATGATCGTGCGCACTCTTAGTCTGCGACTGCTTAACATTCCATTTTGGTGCATGGTGCTTATTTTGCACCATGATTGAGCATGGCCGTCTATTCTCGAATTTCGCGCTGTGCGGGGCGGCGCGGCGTGTGCAGCGTCGACAGCTTGCTAGAATGTTTTTTTGGCCCCAAGGAGAATTGCTGTCATGAGTACGCTCGAACAGTTGTACAGCCAGGCTGAAAAGCGCCGTGTCGACAATCAGCTCCCCTACGCGGGCGCCGTCACGCCTGCCGAGGCATTCGAGCTTCTGCAACTCGACCCGCGCACCCGTCTCATCGATGTGCGCACACGCGCCGAACTGGATTGGGTCGGCCGCCCGGTCGTCGGCGATGGCCAGTATGCGCATGTCGAATGGACGCGCTATCCGGGCGGCGTGCCGAATGCCGAATTCATCGATCAGCTGCGTCAGGTCGCGACGCCCGACACGCCCGTGCTGCTCCTGTGCCGCAGCGCGGCGCGCTCGAAGCTGGCGGCCATCGCCGCGACGCAGGCCGGCTTCACGAAGGCGCTGGATCTGCTGGAAGGCTTCGAAGGCGACAAGGATGGCCAGGGGCATCGGAAGACGGTGTCGGGCTGGTGTTTCCGCGGACTGCCGTGGATTGGCGCTTGACGAATCTCAAGCACGCATAAGAAGCGCAGCCGTCGCTTCTCAGATACGCGGCGCATGGTGAACACCGTGCGCCGCTTTTATTTGGAATCGTCCGCGTGCGATGTGACACGCGGATGATGTTTCTGGAACGGGGACGCGTTGCACGCCCCTCTCCACCATGCTCAGTTACGCGGCTGCGCGTGCGCTGCCAATTCCGGCTCGACGATATCGCCGCCGAGCAGGTGCACGCCTTCGCGCAGCTTCACGAACGCGGCCGCGACGGCTTCCGGCTCGCCCTTCACGCCCAGATCGATATGCCGGCGTGCATAGATGCCGCCGCGCTCCGCGTCGCCTACGCTCGGCAGGCTGAATACGCGCACGCCCGGAAAGTCATGCTCGATCTTTTCCATCAGCGGCGTCAGCGTCGACTCGGGCAACTCGAAGACGAGCAGAGACTTTTCCGCATGCGGCGTCGAATGATGCAGATGCTGGTACTTCGTATCCAGCACCCATTCGATCATCGGCCAGGCCATCACCGGAAAGCCCGGCACGAAGTGATGATCGCCGACAGAAAAACCAGGAATCTTGTTGTACCCGTTCGGAATGATCGACGCGCCGCGCGGATACGTGCCCATATTCAAACGATGCAGGTTGTCCGGCGAGTTGAAATCGACGGGCGCGGACGAACTGGCGGGATGCGTGTCGCGGATACGCTCCTGGATCAGCGCCTTTGCCTCGGGATGCAGTTCGAGCGGCACGGCAAGCGCGGCGGCCGCGCATTGGCGTGTGTGATCATCCGGCGTTGCGCCGATGCCGCCCGTCGAGAACACGATATCGCCCGACGCGAAGGTGCGGCGCAAGGTCGCCGTGATGCGCTCCGGATCGTCGCCGATATATTCGGCCCATGACAGCGACAGGCCGCGCGCGCTCAGAAGCTGGATGACTTTCGGCAGATGCTTGTCGACGCGTCTGCCGGACAGGATTTCATCGCCGATGATGATGACGCCAAATGCCATTGAAGCCTCTTGTATCAATAGGAGACGGGCGCTGTGCCGCGCGCGCCGTGGGGACCATGGTGACCGTTCCCGCCATGCTCGCCGGCGCGCATCCGCTGGAGCGCGCGCAGGCAGTAGTAGCCGAACCACAGCGCCGTGAACACGAGGATAAAAGCATAGATCCAGATGGTCACGGCAGTCATCACAGGGAACAGTACGATCAGCCACACGGACGACGCCCAGATCAACGTGGGCAGCGAGCCGAGCAGCCCGCTCGCCACGCCGATCAGCAACAGCGGCAGGCGATGCTGGCGCACCAGCGCGCGCCGCTCTTCGCTGCTGGCGTGCAGCGACAGGGCGTCGTACGTCATCACGCGGTAAGTGAGCCAGCCCCACAGCAGCGGCGGGATCAGCGCGAAGAAAGGCGGAATCAGCCACAGCGGCAGCGTGATCACGAGCACCAGCAGGCACACGAGCGTCGTCCATATGGAATGCACGAGGCTGCCGGCGAACGTGCCGCCGTGCCGCATTTCCAGCGCGGCGAACTGCCGCTTCGACAGATGCTTGATCACGGCGGGCATCGACAGGGTCGCGATCAGCAGCAGCACCGTGACGACGATCAGCGGGATCGCAACGGCAATCACAATGAAAGGCGCCACGGCCGCATGCAGCGACGAAAAACCGAGCCAGTCGAATAGCCCGTAGAGCGTCGTCGTGAGCGGCCAGCTTTCGAGCCAGTTACGCGTCGCACCGATCAGGGTCTGCCAGGAAAACCACAGCGCCACGCCCCAGACGATCGTGGCTCCCGCGAACGGCATGAACGTCAGCCACAGCATGCGCGGATGCAACACGGAAGAAAGCGCGCGCCCGAACGAGCGCAAGAGATCATTCATGCGTAATCGATGACTTGATGGGTAGGCAGGAAAAGGTAGGAAACGTGGACAGGATAAACCACGTCGGGTGTCAGCGTCGAAAGTGAAAGACGACGCTGACGAATGAACGTGCAAGCAAGTATGCAAGCGAGTGCGCGAGCGTTGCTGCGCGGCCGGTGATCGTCAGAAACGCGCGCCCGGCCGAAAGATGCGTCGAAAGTGAAACGACAACGACAACGAAAACGACAGCGCGCTTACGCCGCGCCCCGCTGCTTCTTGCCGGCGATGCGCTGCCCAATGCGCACGAACGCGAGCCAGTGCTGCGCCCAGAAGCCCTCGCCGTAATGACGGCCGCTGAGCTGATCGCGAATGCCCGTCGGCTCCATTTCGCGGCTCCACGACGCGCTGCCGAACAGCATGTCCCACCACGGAAAGAGCACGCCGAAATTGCAGCCGTACTTGAGCCCTTCGTGACCATAGCCGATGGCGTGATGACGGCGATGGAAGGTCGGACTGACGAGCAGACGCTCGCCGAGCCAGCCGAAATGCAGACGGATGTTCGCGTGCTGCACGCTCTGCGCAAGATTCGTGATCGCGACGAGCACGACGAACTGCGACGGCGGCACGCCGATGAACAGCGCGATCACGGCGAAGAAACACGCCTGCAGCAGATCGTCGAGCAGATGGTTGCGGTCGTCGGCCCACAGCGACATCTGCTGCTGGCTGTGATGCACCGCGTGCAACTCCCAGCAGACACCGATCCTGTGCTGCCCGCGGTGATACCAGTAGCCCGCGAAGTCGAGCACCAGCAGATACATGACGAACGTGACGAAAGGCTGCGTCGTAACGCCGGGCCACAGATTGTCGAGTTCGATATTCGCGATGCCCTGCAGGCGCAGCCAGCCCTGCACCGAGTCGAAAAACGGCTGCAGCGCGAAGAAGAAGAACAGATTGAGAATGCCGAGCTTCGCGATCCACGTGTAGAGCACGTCGACACGCACCGCCTTGCGGTCCTTCCACTGCTCGACGGGCCGCAGCGCTTCGAGCGGACGCAGCAGCGCATACATGGCGAGCACTTCCAGCACGCCGACGATCACCCAGTACAGGCTGTCGTACGTGTCCTCGTCGTAGTCCATCAGGTTGAAATGGAACAGCAGCGGCTGCACGACGTCGACGTACAGCAGCGTCTGGATCGAAGAAACGAAGCTATCGAGACTGGAGGCGATCAGGTGGAACATGGTGCTCTTTATGCGTCGCGGTTCTGCTTCACTGCGCGGCTTCCTGGTGTGGCTTCACTGCGCGGTTCAATGCGCAATTCACGGCGCGCCGGCGAGGCGCGCCGTCTGCATTATCACGCCCCGTTCGGCGCGGTGACGGGCGCGCGGTTGAAGAAATAGATGCCGTGCGGCGAACGGCCTACGGCGATCGTCTGGATCAGCTTATGCGTGGTCAGGTCGATGACGCCGACATGCTTCGCGAAACGGAACGTTACCCACAGATAGCGTTTGTCGGCGGAAAGTTCCATGTCGTCCGGTCCGGGCATCAGTCCCGTGATGTCGCCGACGTTGGTGAGCGTGTCCTCGTCGAGGATGCTGATGGTGCTGGCCACGCGGTTCGACACGGCCACATGCTTGCCGTCCGCGAGCGAGCGGAAGTTGTGCGCGCCCTTGCCCGTCGTGATCGTCTTCACGATCTTCTGGTTGCGCCAGTCGACGACAGCGACATAGTCCGCACCCGTCATGCCGATCAGCAGATATTTCTCGCCCGGCGTCATCCACAGGCCGGCCGGCACCTTGCCGACCTTCATCTTCCACTTGACCGTCTGCGTGGCGAGATCGACGGCGGCGAGTTCACCTGACACCTGCAGCGTGACGAACACGGTCTTGCTGTCGTTCGTGAACGCCATGTGGCTAGGCATCACGGCGAGCGGCAGGCGGCTCGCGAGCGTCATGTTGTGGCCGTCGTAGTGATAGATGTCGAGGCGATCGAGGCGCAGGCCCGTCGTCACGAGCCACTTGCGATCCGGCGAGAAACCGATCTGATACGGGTCTTCGATGTTCTCGACCCAGCGCTGCGGCTTACCCGTTTTCGGATCGACGAACATCAGATTGTTCGACACCGAATTCGCGACGATCAGCGACGAATTGTCCGGTGTCGGCATCAGGTGATGCGGTTCCTTGCCGGTCGGCACCGTGTCGATCACCTGGCGCGTCGTCTCGTCGATCAGGCTCAGCGTGGCTTCGCCGGAATTGAGCACGATCACGTTGTTGGCGAGAACTGGCGGGGAAAAGAAGCTTGCTGCCGCGACGAGCGCCGCGCCTGCTGCAAACGTGCTGGTCAAACCGGGAAGGGAAAATTTGCGCATGAAAACTCACATCAGGGGGTAATCGCCATTGTAGAACGTTTGCGTGACTCTTCGGTTGACCTCGATCGGGGAAAAGGCGGACGTTGCGGCGCGGTGCCGCAGGGTGCGCGCAATGCGTTGCGAGCGGCTGCGCCCACTGTCCAGGCCGCACCGCTTTTTGGCCGAATCGATACGATTAAGCCATTTATGAATCAGACGCCGCTAAATCCAAGAGATTACCAATCAAGAATATCCCGCGATTATCCAGCGCGCGATTCCTCTATTTAAGAGCGAAATTTCTGATCGTTATTAATTAAGAATTACCTCATATCGAATCAAACTCCGCGCCTCAAGAATTCGTGAACGCAATACCCGCTTTGACCTTTGCCAGCAAATGGAAGCCCGCCGGTCCGCGCTGACTGAATGAGTCCGCGCCTCGACAAACATCTTTCCCAGTTACGAAAAGCGGGTTTTGCCAGTCCGATGTTTTCTCTGGCCCGGCGTTTCCGAGTCATTGCTGTCCTGTCTTACCCGGAGTTTTGAGGCATGAAAATAACGAATGAAATGACGCAGAAACCAACCGCAATCCGTCGCGCGATGTTGAACGAATGCGGTGCGCCGGATGCAACACGCACTTCGATCATCGCGCTTTTTGCGCTTGCGAGTTTCTTGTGGCTGTCCGCGACGGTTGACGCCAATGCGGGCGTCATGATGGGCAACGGCGCAAGCACCGTCGACGCCACTGGCGTGGCGCTTGGCGACACGTCGTTTGCCGGCTCGGATGCGACGGCCGTCGGCGATACGTCGACGGCAAGCGTCAACAACGCCACGTCTATCGGCGCGCATTCGCGTGCGATGGCGGCGTCGGCCACCTCGCTGGGCGACACCGCGCAGGCAAACGCCGCCCGGTCGCTGGCGCTGGGCGCCAATTCGATGGCGACATTCAGCAACAGCGTGGCGCTCGGTTTCGGCTCTGTGACGCTGTACGGCGCGCAAACGGGCTACACCGCGTTCGGGCTGGACGCGCCGCAGACCTCTGTTGGTGAGGTCAACGTCGGCAATCGCACGATCAGCGGCGTGGCGGCGGGCCGCGTCGACCAGGACGCCGTGAACGTCGCGCAACTGAAGGCGGTGGCGAGCAGGATCGATGGCGCCGTGATGTACGACCGTAATCCCGACGGCTCGGTCAACCGCGACAGCGTCACGCTGCAGGGCGATCCTGCCAGCGGCGGTACACAGATCCACAACGTCGCGGATGCCGTCTATGCCCATGACGCCGTGAACCTCGGCCAGCTTTCCACGCTGCTGGGAGACGCCGTCGCCAATGTCACGGTCAACACGTCGAATCCGATGTTCAGTTCCGAAGGCTCCCCCGCCACCGAGCCGGCTCTGGCAAGCGGCACGCGCTCCGTGGCGGCGGGCGCGAACGCGCAGGCAAGCGGCGCGAACGCGGTGGCGCTCGGCGCCGGCTCGAACGCGAGCGCGGACAATTCGGTGGCACTCGGCCAGGGCTCGGTCGCCGATCGCTCGAACACGGTCTCCGTCGGCGCGGCGGGACAGGAACGACAGATCACGAACGTCGCGGCGGGCGTTCAGGGCACGGACGCGGTCAACGTGAACCAGTTGAATCAGGGTGTGAGCGGCGCGGTCGGCCAGGCGAAAGCCTATACCGACGACCAGGTCCGCTCGGCGCGCAAAGACGGCTATGGCGGCGCGGCGGCGGCGATCGCGATGGCGGGCCTGCCGCAAGCTGTGCTGCCGGGCCGCGGGATGGTCGCCATGGCGGCCGGCACGTATGGCGGCCAGTCGGCGATGGCGCTCGGTGTGTCGAAACTATCGGACACGGGCAAATGGGCCTACAAGCTGCAGGGTACGGCGAGCACGCGTGGCGAACTGGGCGGGTCTATCGGGGCCGGCATGCACTGGTAGCGCGCTGCGCGCTCACGCGCAGCAGCAAAATAATCACAGGGTGTGATTCCGCGTGCGACGTGCCGAAAGCGCGGAGGCTCGCCGCATCTGCGCCTTGCGACGTATTGCTGATAGCGGGAAAACCGGGCGCGCCCGGCGAAGCGCGCCCGCATCGGTCAACGCTGCATCGACTCCCACACCTTGTAGAGACGCTTGACGGAAACAGGCATCGGCGTGCGCAGTTCTTGCGCGAACAGCGACACGCGCAGTTCCTCCAGCAGCCAGCGGAACTCGGCAAGCCGGGCATCCGGCACGCCGCCCCGCTGCGCGAGCGCTCGCTGGTAGTTCTGCGCGAGCGGCTGAAGCTCGGCGAACTGGCGCGCGTCGCGTGCCGAATCCGCTTTCAGTTTGTCGATGCGCAGCGCGATGCCCTTCAGATAGCGCGGGAAATGCGTCATCTGAGTGTACGGCGTATCGACGATAAAGCGTTTGCCGATCAGCGCGTCCAACTGGTTCTGCATGTCGGCAAATGCAGCGGCGAACGGCTTCGCCTGCGCGAGTTTCTTCACGACGGCCGAATACTCGCCAAGAATCTGTCCGCCGAGGCGGGCAATCTCTTGCGCGAGCAACGTCAGCCGGCTGCGACCTTCGTCCTTGCGCGCGTGGAAGCTCGCGTCGTCGTCGGGCAGCGGGTCTTGCAGGCACGCGCGGTCGAGCGCGGTGTCGATCAGTTGATCGCGCAGTTCTTCCTGCGTACCGCGCGGCATGAACTGCATCGCCATTTCGCGCAAGCCCGGCAGATTCTTTTCGAGGTATTTGATCGGCTCGCGCAACTGCAGCGCGAACAACCGCCGCAAGCCCGCGCGATGGATGCGCGCGGCCTCATCCGGCGAATCGAACACTTCGACGTCGCAATGCGTGCCGCGATCGACGAGCGCCGGATAGCCGAACAGCGTATGCCCGCCGCGCCGGATTTCGAGAAGCTCGGGGAGCTTGCCGAAGTTCCACGTCGTCAGGTTTTCATAGAGGGCGGTCCCCGGTGCGGCCGCCGCTTCGCCCGCAGCGGGCGTGTGCGGCGCGGCTGAGACGCCACGCGTACCGCCGCCGCTCGCCCCACGCGCCACCCCGCCTGCGGTGCCGCCCGCCGTCCCGCCCGTTGCTCCGCGCGCAACGGCATCGCTCCCGCCCGAGCCCGCATTCGCGAGCGCCGCACCCGCCGCGCTCGACGCGATTTTCTGGAACTGCTGCTGCGCCTGACCGCCCAGCTCCGCCCGCAGTTGCGCGAGATTGCGACCCATCGCGAGCTGCCGCCCGTGCTCGTCGATCACCTTGAAGTTCATGAACAGGTGCGGCGCGAGCGTTTCGAGCTTGAAGTCCGACTGCTTCGTCGCGATCTGTGTCTGCTCGCGGACATCGGCGATCACCGTGTCGAGCAGGCCGCCCGCGCCGAAGCGCGGTCCGCTGTGCCGTTCGACGAAACCCGCCGCGTACTCCGGCAACGGCACGACGTGACGGCGCAGCTTCTGCGGCAACGACTTGAGCAGCAGTTGCGTCTTTTCTTTCAGCATGCCGGGCACGAGCCACTCGACGCGCCGCGCATCCACCTGATTCAGCGCGTACAGCGGCACGGCGAGCGTCACGCCATCGCGCGGCGAACCCGGCTCGAAGTGATAAGTGAGCGTCATGTCGACACCCGCCATCGTCGTCCGCTTCGGGAACAGGTCGGTCGTGACGCCGGCCGCCTCGTGACGCATCAGATCGTCGCGCGACAGATACAGCAGGCGCAGCTTGTCTTCCTGCTGCCCGCTCTTCTTCACTTCATCGCGATACCAGCGCTCGAACGCTGCGCCCGTATGGATACCGTTCGGCACAGCCTGATCGTAGAACGCATAGATCAGTTCGTCGTCGACCAGCACATCCTGACGGCGCGACTTGTGCTCGAGCTGTTCGATATCGGCGAGCAGCTTGCGGTTGTGCGCGAAGAACGCGAGCTTCGTGTCGAACTCGCCTTCAACCAGCGCACCGCGGATGAACAGTTCGCGCGCGCGCGCCGGGTCCTGCTTGCCGAAACTGACGCGCCGCCGGTGATACACAGGCAAGCCGTACAGCATCGCGCGCTCGAACGCCGACACCTGCGCCGCGCGCTTTTCCCAGTGCGGCTCGGAGAGCGACTTCTTCAACAGGTGCGCGCCGACGCGCTCGATCCACTCCGGCTCGATCTTCGCGATGCAGCGCGCGTACAGCCGGCTCGTCTCGACGAGCTCCGCCGCTATCACCCACTTGCCCGCCTTCTTCACGAGCGCCGAGCCGGGCCACAGATAAAACTTGATGCTGCGCGCGCCGAGATAGTACGGCTCGTCGTCGGCCTTCAGACCGATATTGCCGAGCAGGCCCGTCAGGAGCGCGAGATGAATCTGCTCGAAGGTCGCTTCGCTGTCGTTCACGCGCCAGCCGTGCTCGCGCACGACGGTCAGCAGCTGCGAATGCACGTCGCGCCATTCGCGCAGACGCAGATGCGACAGGAAGTTCTGCTTGCATGCGTCGGTTAACTGCCGGTTCGACTTCTTGTGCGCGACGGCCTCTTCGAACCACGCCCAGATCTTCAGCCATTGCAGAAACTCCGAGCGCTCGTCGGCGAACTTGCGATGCGCCTGGTCGGCCTGTTCCTGCGCGTCGATGGGACGGTCGCGCGGGTCCTGCACGGACAGCGCGCTCGCGATGATCAGCACTTCGCGCAGCGCCTGCTGGTCGCGCGCGCCGAGAATCATCCGGCCGACGCGCGGATCGAGCGGCAGGCGCGCGAGTTCGCGGCCGAGCGGCGTCAGCGCGTTGTCGTCGTCGACGGCACCGAGTTCGTTCAGCAGTTGATAACCGTCGGCGATCGCGCGGCCGGGCGGTGGCTCGATGAACGGGAAGGTTTCGATTGCCGTCAGATGCAGCGACTTCATCCGCAGAATGACGGACGCAAGCGACGATCGCAAAATCTCCGGGTCGGTGAAGCGCACGCGACCCTGGAAATCGGTTTCCTCGTAAAGACGAATGCAGATGCCGTCGGCGACACGCCCGCAACGCCCTGCCCGCTGGTTCGCCGCCGCCTGCGAAATCGACTCGACCTGCAGCTGCTCGACCTTGTTGCGGTACGAATAGCGCTTCACGCGCGCGAGGCCCGTGTCGACCACATAGCGGATACCCGGCACCGTCAGCGAGGTTTCGGCGACGTTGGTAGCGAGCACGATGCGCCGCGCGTTCGACGGACGGAACACGCGTTCCTGCTCAGCCGCCGACAGCCGCGCGAACAGCGGCAAAATTTCCGTGTGCGGCGGATGATGCTTGCGCAGCGCTTCCGCCGCGTCGCGAATCTCGCGCTCGCCGGGCAGGAACACCAGCACGTCGCCGGGGCCTTCGCGGCACAGCTCGTCGGCGGCTTCGACGATCGCGTCCATCAGATCGCGGTCGGTTTCCCGCTGCGTTTTCGGGCGGTCGCCACGCTCCCGGCCCGCATTACCCTCCGCCGACTTCACCGCCGGCGAATCTTCCGCGACGGGACGATAGCGGACCTCGACGGGATACAGACGTCCGCTCACCTCGATCACAGGCGCGGGCTTTTCTTCAGAGCCAAAATGACGCGCGAAGCGATCGGCATCGATGGTCGCCGACGTCACGATCAGCTTCAGATCGGGGCGCTTCGGCAAAATCTCTTTTAGATAGCCGAGCAGAAAATCGATGTTCAGGCTGCGCTCGTGCGCTTCGTCGATGATCAGCGTGTCGTACGCCTTCAGCAGCGGGTCGGTCTGCGTTTCCGCGAGCAGAATGCCGTCCGTCATCAGCTTGACGGACGCACCCGGCGCGAGATTATCGGTGAAACGCACCTTGTAGCCGACCACTTCGCCGAACGGCGTGCCGAGTTCCTCGGCAATGCGCCGGCCCGTCGCCGATGCCGCGATCCGGCGCGGCTGCGTGTGACCGATCAGGCCGCTGCCGCCCGCGCCGAGCCCGCGTCCGAGCGCGAGACAGATTTTCGGCAACTGCGTCGTCTTGCCCGAGCCCGTCTCGCCGCTGACGATCACGACCTGGTGGCCCGCGATCGCACGCGCGATTTCGTCGCGTCTGCCCGAGACGGGCAGCGCCTCGGGGAACGTGATGGGCGGAATCGGATTCGGCTCGACGACGCGCGCGGGTTTGCGCGGCTCGCGCGGCGTGTTGCGCTGATTTTCTCCGCCCGGCTCACGCGGCGCATTGCGCTGATTTTCTCCGCCCGGCTCTCGCGGCGCATTGCGCTGCTTCTCGGCGCCCGGCTCGCTGCCGGCGCGTGGGTTGCCTTGCGAGTCGAGCGGCGGTTTGCCTTGAGCACGCGGCGCTTGTTGTTGGCGGGCGCCACCTGCCTGATCCGGTCCCCGCTTGCCCTGCTGGTCCCGCGGCCGGTTCGGCGTGCCGCTCCGCGGCTCGCGCGCACCGCTTTTCGCCGCGTTTGCGCCTTGCTGTTTGTTCGCGTCGCCGTGCGCCGAAGCGCCCGAACGCGGCGCATTCGCAACATTCACGGAAACGTCACGACGCGATGCGTCGCCGCGCGCGTCACGCGTCGCGTCCTGATGGCCACGCGGCGCGGGGCTCGCAGCGTCTTTCGCGGCAGCGTCAGCCGCGTTTTTCGTATCGGCTCCAGCGGAGCTTTTGGGTACATTCGACATGGGGGCGCATTATAATCCGGGGCATGAATTCCCAAACCGACCTCGTCCCCACGCCCGCCAGCTCGCCGGCTTCGTCCAGCGACTCGGAAGCCATGCTGCAGCACGCGCAATTCGTCGACTGGATGCGATCGGTCGCGCCGTATATCCACGCGTTCCGAAACAAGACGTTTGTCGTCGGCTTCGGCGGCGAGGTCGTGCATCAGGGGCTGCTCAACGCGCTCGTGTCCGATATCGCGCTGTTGCAGGCGATGGGTATCCAGATCGTGCTCGTACACGGCTCGCGTCCGCAAGTGGAAGAGCAGATGAGCCTGCACGGCGTCGAATCCGAGTTTTCGCACGGCATGCGCATCACCAATGCGCGCGCGCTCGAATCCGCGAAGGAAGCGGCGGGCGAAGTGCGTCTCGACATCGAGGCCGCGATCAGCCAGGGCTTGCCGAACACGCCGATGGCGCACGCGCACATCAGCGTGGTGTCGGGCAACTTCGTGACGGCGCGGCCCGTCGGCATTCTCGACGGGGTCGATTTCCAGCATACGGGCGTGGTGCGCAAGATCGATGCCGAGTCGATCCGCCAGACGCTTTCGAGCGGCAAGATCGTGCTGCTCTCACCGCTCGGCTTCTCGCCGACGGGCGAAGCGTTCAACCTGGCGATGGAAGACGTCGCCTCGGCCGCCGCGATCGCGCTGCGCGCCGACAAGATCGTGTTTCTCACCGAAACGGAAGGCCTGCTCGACGAAGAAGGCGCGCTGATCCGCGAGTTGTCGCTGGACGACGCGTACCGCCTGCATGAAGGCGGCGCAGTGACGGGCGATGCTGGTTTCTATCTGAAGCACTCCATTCGCGCGTGCCGCGGCGGCGTCGCGCGTTCGCACATCATTCCGTACGCGCTCGACGGCAGCCTGCTGCTGGAACTGTTCTTGCACGATGGCGTCGGCACGATGATCTCGTACGAGAACCTCGAAAGCCTGCGCGAGGCGACGCCGGACGACGTCGGCGGCATTCTCACGCTGATCGAGCCGCTCGAAAGCGACGGCACGCTGGTGCGGCGCGGGCGTCACCAGATCGAGCGCGACATCGACCATTTCTCGGTGATCGAGCACGATGGCGTGCTGTTCGGCTGCGCGGCGCTGTATCCGTATCCGACGGAGCGCATAGGCGAGATGGCGTGCCTGACGGTCTCGCCGGAAGCACAAGGCTCGGGCGACGGCGAACGGCTGCTCAAACGCATCGAACAGCGCGCGCGGGCGCGCGGGCTGACGCGTATCTTCGTGCTGACGACACGCACCGAACACTGGTTCCTCAAGCGCGGCTTCGTGAAGGTCACGGTCGATGACCTGCCCGAAGACCGCCGCCGCCTCTACAACTGGCAGCGCAAGTCGCTCGTGCTGATGAAACAGCTCTGAGCGCTCACAATAACGACGCGCCGCCGTCCCACATCGATTACAGGAGAAGCACAGCATGACTCGCATGGTTCAATGCATGAAGCTCGGCAAGGAAGCCGAAGGCCTCGATTTCCCGCCGCTGCCGGGCGAACTCGGCAAGCGGATCTACGAGAGCATTTCGAAGGAAGCATGGCAGCAATGGCTCAAGCAGCAGACCATGCTGATCAACGAAAACCGCCTGAACATGGCCGATCCGCGCGCACGCCAGTATCTGATGAAGCAGACGGAGAAGTTTTTCTTCGGCGAAGGCGCCGATCAGGCAACGGGCTACGTGCCGCCGTCGGAAAGCTGAGCTTTCGTCGCTGCAGTTCGCGACAGACAATGAAGAATCCGCGCCCGGTGCGCGGATTTTTTTCGCCTGTTTCCGGCCGCCAGGTCGCTCCGCTGCGGCCGGAAAATTGAACGAAACCGTTAATCCCGAGCCGCTTTTTCTGCACCCGCCGAATTCCCGCAATCCCCCGCCAGGCAACGGATTGCGCGCCCTCACCCGCCCCTCGCCGGACGGGCGGTTTGCACGATCCTCGCTTATCGTGCTATCATGTTCTTCGTTCTAACAGCATTAACCCTTCATTCGCGTTCAGTTTGCACCTTGGCCGCCGTGCGTGCCTGGTTCGGATTGAATTGATTTTTATACAAGAAGGCTTGTCGGTTGTTTCGTTGCAAGTCGCGTCGGTCCGATCGGCGCGATCCAGAGCGACGCCTCGCCGGCCTTTTTCGTTTCAAGCCTTTTCAAGCGGCATGAGCGCACCGCGTGCGTGAATGTCCTCCGGTATCTGCCCCCCTGCAAGGCCACGTGGGTACCAACGTTTAGCAGCAACTAACAAAGTGCATTTTCGCGACGACCTTCGCGATGCACGGGCGTTACTTTTTCTGCGCAAAGTGCTTATGCACGTCTGCGCAGTACGCCTTTGCGTGGTCCGTGCGAGGCGCTACGCCTGTTCGCATCGACTGCTCGCGAAACTGCACTTTCCAGCAATCCGTGGCGGAGCGCTTTTTGCGTTCGGCCGCAGTCATAGGAGCTTGTACCTTGACCGCTTCCAGCAACGGTTTCTGGCGACATAAGAACAAAGACAATAGCCTGACTCTCGACGACATCACGGTCGTCGACAATTCCCTTCTCAAACGTGCCGTCGGCGCCATGGCGCTCGGCAACGCAATGGAATGGTTCGATTTCGGCGTGTACAGCTACATCGCCGTCACCCTCGGCAAAGTGTTCTTCCCGTCGAGCAGCCCGTCGGCGCAGTTGATCGCGACCTTCGGCACGTTCGCCGCCGCATTCGTCGTGCGCCCGATCGGCGGCATGGTGTTCGGGCCGCTTGGCGACCGGATCGGCCGTCAGCGTGTGCTCGCGATGACGATGATCATGATGGCCGTCGGCACCTTCGCGATCGGTCTGATCCCGAGCTATGGTTCGATCGGCATTCTCGCGCCCGCGCTGCTGCTCGTCGCGCGTCTCGTGCAGGGCTTCTCGACGGGCGGAGAGTATGGTGGCGCCGCTACCTTTATCGCCGAGTTCGCGACGGATCGCCGCCGTGGCTTCGCGGGGAGCTTCCTCGAGTTCGGCACGCTGGTCGGCTATATCCTCGGTGCAGGCACGGTTGCCGTGCTGACGGCGACGCTGTCGCAGGAAGCGCTGTTGTCGTGGGGCTGGCGTGTGCCGTTCTTCATCGCCGGTCCGCTGGGTCTTGTCGGCCTGTATATCCGCATGAAGCTCGAAGAGACGCCTGCGTTCAAGAAGGAAGCGGAAGCGCGTGAAGCGGATGAGAAGTCGCGTCCGCAGCAGACATTCGTGGAGCTGCTCGCGCAGCAGTGGAAGCCCTTGCTCCTGTGCGTTGGCCTCGTGCTGATCTTCAACGTGACCGACTACATGGCGTTGTCGTATCTGCCGAGCTACCTGTCGGCGACACTGCACTTCAACGAATCGCACGGTCTGTTCCTCGTGCTGCTCGTGATGGTGCTGATGATGCCGATGACGCTCTACGCTGGCCACCTGTCGGACAAGATCGGCCGCAAGCCCGTCATGCTGTTCGGTTGCGTGGGTCTGTTCGTGCTGTCGATTCCGGCGCTGCTGCTGATCCGCATGGGCACGGTCCTGCCCGTATTCAGCGGCCTTCTGATTCTCGGCGCGTTGCTGTCGACGTTCACGGGCGTGATGCCGTCATCGCTGCCTGCCCTCTTCCCGACGAAGATCCGTTACGGCGCGCTGGCGATCGGTTTCAACGTGTCGGTGTCGCTGTTCGGTGGCACGACGCCGCTGGTCGCGGCATGGCTGGTCGATCGCACCGGCAATCTGATGATGCCCGCGTACTACCTGATGGGCGCATCGATCATCGGTATCGTCTCCGTGCTCGCGCTGCGCGAGACGGCTCGCAAGCCGCTGCTCGGCTCGGGTCCGTGCGTCGCGACGCGCGCGGAAGCGCATGCCGTGCTGCGCGGCGAGCGTGAAGCCGAGGAACTCGATGAAGCATATGCAGCCGCCATGACGGCGCGTGCATAAGCAACGTCAACGTATTGAACTGGAACGGGTCAGCTTCGGCTGACCCGTTTTTTTTATGGCGTCAGCGTCTGCAGCGTGGCTTCGACATGCGCGCCGTCGATCGTCAACATGCCCGCTGAAATCGGCAGCTTGAAACGGCGCGGTCCCGCGCTGCCGGGATTGACGAACAGCACGCCGTCGCGCTCGACGATCAGCGGCTTGTGCGAATGCCCCGTCACGACGACGCGCACGCTCTCGTCATGCAGATTACGCGGCACGTCGGCGATATCGTGAACGACGAAGATCTTGACCTGTTGCACATCGAGCGTCGCGTGCGTCGGAATCGACGCCGCCCATGCGCCCGTGTCGTTGTTGCCGCGCACGACCGTCAACGGCGCAATGGCCGCGAGCGCATCGAGCACCGCCTGATTGCAGATGTCGCCCGCGTGAACGATTGCGTCGCATCCCGCGAGCCACGCCAGCGCCTCGGGACGCACGAGATTGTGCGTGTCCGAAATCAGACCGATGCGGGAAGATTGCGTGCGACGCGTCGTCATCATGCGTTCCTGAAGAACCTCAATCGAGCGCGGCCAGCGGCGCGCGCGGCTTGCGCGACATCGCGACCAGCCGCTTCGTCGCGCCCTGCACGAGCACCGACACGACCGCGCCGCATGCGAACGCGGGCAGGACGCCAAGCGTCGGCATCATCAGCGCGACAACCGAGAAGAACGCCGCGAACGACGCGCGCCCGATCACCATTCCGCGCATCAGCAGCGCGACGAAGCTCGCGCCATGCGCGCGTTGCGCCGACACCGCGAGCACGATGCCGAGCAATGGAAAGACCGATAGCATGCCGCTCCAAGCCGCACCCATCGACGCGGAGAGCGTCGTCACGGCAAGCGTCAGCAAGGCGCCTGCGAGCATGCGCAACGCGAGGTCGATGACACCGACGCGCGCCGCCGGCACCGCACCTTCGACGCGCGGCAGCCCGGCTTGCGAGACGGCCACGGCCACACACGCTGCCGCCAGCGACCACGCCAGGCTCACCGGCAAGTGCGTGAGCAGGACGGCGACCAAAGCCCACGCGACGAGACCCGCCACCAACGCCACAGGCCAGCGAGCGAAACGGCTGGTCCACGCATACGCGAAGTTGAATGCTTCCGACGCGGCAATGGCCGCAATCGATGCCGCCGACGCCTGCGCCGCGAACGCCGTGCCGCGCTCCAGCGCGAGCAGCAGCACGATCGGCCCCGCGACGACGGGCAATCCAGCGAGCCAACCCGCCACCGACGGTCCCCACACGCGCCCCGCCATCGTCAGCGCGGCGAGAAAGCCGGGGACGAGCACGAGCTTGAGCGCGAGCACCCGCTATTCCTTGACGAGCTGTTCGATGCGGCTGTCGGGCACGAGCCACATGAATGCGCAGAACGTATAGAGCGCCACCGACACCCACGGCGCGATAAACGCGAACACCACGCCCGACAGATAGATCACGACGGACAGCTTGCCCTTGCGGTCGTGGCCAAGCGCGCGCGCGAGCGTCGAGTCCGGGCCGTGCTGACGGATCAGCACGTGCGCGAGAATGAAGTACGCCATCGCGCACATGAAGAGATCGAGGCCGTATAGCGCAGTCGGCCACGCGGCCAGATGGCTTTCGCCGATCCAGTGCGTAGTGGCGGGCATCAGCGACAGCCAGAACAGCAAATGCAGGTTCGCCCACAACACGCCGCCCGTCACCTTCTGCACGGCATGGAACATGTGATGATGATTGTTCCAGTAGATCCCGACGTAGAGAAAGCTCAGCACGTAGGCGAGAAAGACGGGGATCACGGGGCGCAACGATTCGAGATCGAAGCCCTCCGGCACTTTGAGTTCGAGAACCATGATCGTGATGATGATTGCGATCACGCCATCGCTGAAGGCTTCGATTCGTCCTTTACCCATCTGCCCGGTTCCTGTTGCGGATTTGTTTGTCATCGACGCAGGCGCGGCCCTACGCCACCGCTAATCGCCGCTGCCGATTATCCGCGATCACAGGCGGGGCTGTCGATGATGGTCAAATGCGCCGCTCGTTCAACGCAATCTTCAAGGCTCGTGATAGATGGCGAGCCAGACGGTCTGCTGCTGTTCATGCGTCCACGCAACCCGATGCCGGCAATGCGGCCCGATCAGCACATAGTCGCCGGGACGCATATCTTGCAGCGTCGCGTCTTCCTCGAACTCGAGCACGGCCGCGCCCGACAGCAGCACGACCCATTCGGCGCGCGAGTCGTCGTACCAGAAGCCATCGGGACTCGTATGCCCCATCGACACGATGCGCTCCACGTTCA
Organism: Paraburkholderia sp. SIMBA_054; assembly: GCF_046534875.1. Lineage (NCBI taxonomy): Bacteria > Pseudomonadati > Pseudomonadota > Betaproteobacteria > Burkholderiales > Burkholderiaceae > Paraburkholderia > Paraburkholderia sp. SIMBA_054. Next base: position 260,991 of record NZ_JAWRXV010000002.1, read on the forward strand.
GGCGTTGTCCCGTGACGAGCATGTCGATCCGCTCCTCGCCGTCACGCCTCGCTTCGCCGCTGAACAGATTGCCCGTTTGCAGTTGCATGTGCGGCTACCTCACTTCAGCGGCGCGAGGCCGTCGAGCAGCGTTGGGACCAGCTCGCTGATCGTCGGGTGGATATGCATCGCGAACTGCAGCGTCGCGTACGGCGCGCGCGCCGTCATGATGTCGATGAACGTATGAATCGCTTCGTCGCCGTCGACGCCGTAGATCGTCGCGCCGAGTATCTGCTTCGACGCGTTGTCGACGAGCACTTTCATGAAGCCGTCCGTCTCGCCCTTCTCGCGTGCCCGGCCGACGCGCGTCATCGGCATCGTCGCGATCAGCGCATCGCGGCCGCTCTCGCGCACCTCGTGCTCGGACATGCCGACGCGCGCTAGCGGCGGATCGACGAACACGGCGTACGCCATGATCCGGTCATCGACACTGCGCTTGCCGCCGTCGAACAGGTTCGCCGACACGATCTGATAATCGTCGTAAGACGTATGCGTGAACGCGCCGCGCCCGTTTGCGTCGCCGATCGCCCACACACCGGGGACATTCGTGCGCAATTGCCCGTCGACGGGAATCGTGCCGTGCCTGTCGACGTTGACGCCGGCCGCGTCGAGACCGAGATCGTCGGTATTCGGGCGGCGGCCTGTTGCGAACAGCAGATGCGATGCTTCGAGTGGCGCGGCATCGGCGCCGAAGAACACGCGCACGCCGTCACCACTCTCGTGCAACGGCTCGACGAGTGAGGGCTCGGCGCCAAAGCGGAATTCGATGCCCTCGCGCGTGAGCACTTTCTGCACGTTACGAGCAAAGTCTTCGTCCTCGCGCGTGAGCACGCGATCGCCACGCACGATCACCGTCACGCGGCTGCCGAAGCGGCGGAACACCTGCGCGAATTCGAGCGCGATATAACTGCCGCCGACGATGGCCAGATGCGCGGGCAAGTCGGTCAGATCGAGCAGCGTCGAGTTCGTGTGATAACGGATGCGCTCGAGTCCTTCGAGCTTCGGAATGACGGCGCGCGTGCCTGTGTTGATGAAGATGTCGTCGGCCTGCAGTTCGGCCAGCACGTTACCGCTTTCGGGATCGGTGACGGTGAGCGCATGCGCGCCGGTGAAACGCGCATGGCCTTTGAAGACGGTGAGATTCCCGGTGTTGCGCAGCCACTTTTCGACGCCGTCGCGCGACTGGCCGATGATCTTGTCCTTGCGCGCCTTCACCTGCGCCAGATCGACGCTGACATCGCCCGCGATGCGCACACCGTAATCGGCCGCGCGGCGCGCGACATGCGCGGTGCGCGCGCTCGCCACATACGCCTTGGTCGGCGTGCAGCCGACGTTCACACAGGTCCCGCCGAACTTGTCGCGTTCGATGACGGCCGTCTTGCGGCCGTTTTCCGCAAGACGCACGGCGAGCGGCGAACCGCCCTGTCCCGTGCCGATCACGATGGCGTCGAAATGCTGTGGCATGGCAGATCTCCCGAATCGCGTGTGCGAGTCGGTCATCTTACGCCTGCCGTGTGTTTCTCGAAGTGGTGAGTCCCGGTGGTGAATCGTGGATCGTTCGGACGTCGTTCAGTGCATCATGCCGCGCGAATCATGCATCGCAATGATGCAGCGAGCAGATCAGTTCGCGCGAGCGTTGCAGCGCGGCGCGCGCACCGTTCGTCGCGACGACGAAACCCGCCTGGCTCAGATTGAAGTCGACCTGCACCATGATCTGGATGAGCGACACCATCGGCAGCACTACGGCCGGGTGATAAAGCTGTCGTTCGATGATCGCTCTCATGGCTACTCCCATCAATGACGCCGCGTATCGGGCACGGCGTCCATCTGCATACAAGTTTCGATGGGTGGATTGTAGAGAGCGAAGTGTTAGGGATAAATGAGCTAATCGCGAAGATAGTTGTCGACGGAGCAGAACAATCCCGCAACGCCTTGCGCCATATGGTTTTGGGCTCGGTGGAGCCGGTTGTGCGGGCCTCTCCCGAGCCGTAAAAGAACGGTCATTCGAGCGGCGTGGCGACGAATTCCGGCAACGCTTCGGCACGCCTCGAGAACGCGGCAAGCGCCGGGTAACGTGCGGGATCGACGAGATCGGGCAGCATGAACTGCTGGAATCGCCACGTGACGGCCAGCGTGATGTCCGGCTGCATCAGACGGTCGCCCAGCAGCCAGCCGTTTCCTTCGCGGCCCGCGATGGCTGTTTCCAGATGGTCATATGCGGCGAACAGCTGCGTCTGGACGCGGTCGATCCACGGTTGATGCTGGCGCTCGGCGGGACGCAGGTTCAGCTCGTAGACGTTTTGCATCGTCTTTTCGCAGGCGGCGAGTGCGAAGCCGATCAGGCTCAGCGCCTTCAGACGCTCACCTGGGGCGGCGGGTATCAGGCGTTTGTCGGGCGGGCTCAGATGGTCGAGATAATCGAGGATCAGCGACGAATCGATCAGCAGCGTGCCGTCGTCGGCGATGAAGGTCGGCGCCTTGACCACGGGATTGATCTTCGCGAACGTGTCGAAGTGCCGGAATACCGACACGCTTTGATGCTCGAACGGCAGGCCGAGCACCGCGAGTGAAATGGCGACGCGCCGGACGTACGGCGAATCCATCATGCCGATCAGTTGCATGCTGCTTTCTCCCGATGGGGTTGGTGTCAGCGGGATACTGTAGACGAATGGGCGGGTGATGGCGCTGATTCCGACAACAAAAAAAGCCCGCCGAGGCGAGCTTTCATTCACATCAGACGCGCAATTGCTGCAGCATAGACTGCGCTTCTTTCGCGCTTGCCAACGGAAATCACCGTGACCGTCACGGTACGGTCCGCAACCTGATACACCAGTCTGTAACCCGATGCAGCAAGCTTGATTTTGTAGCAGTCTGGCATCGTGCTCAGCCGTGCCGACTCGACTCGCGGATTCTCCAGCCGTTCGGCCAGCTTGCGTTTTAACTGCGAACGGACCGTGTTATCGAGCTTGCTCCATTCCTTTTGGGCAGATTCAAGAAACTGCAGTTTATAGATCGTCAAGATTTACGCTCACGGCTTTCTCGCCGCTTCGCGCCCTGACGATCTCCGCCAGCTCGATATCTTCGAGTCGCTCGCAAATCGCTTCCCATTCGGCCGCAGGGATCAGGTACGCGACCGGCTTGTTTCGATTCAGCACCGCGACCGGACCGTCTGCCTGCTCAATTGCTGCCGTCGGGTTGACCTTGAGCTCGCTGATGCCGATTGAAGTGCGCGCAAGAATGCTTTCCATATTGCTGTGCCTCTTTCTGCCGCGCCTGACTAACGCCGTGGCAGATCCAATATTCGTTCACTGAGTTCGGCGCGCTCGATGTTCATAGAGACAGCCGACGGGTCTTAAAGACCTAAATATAGGTCGTTTAATTGGTCACGTCAAGCCACAATCAGAACTCATTGAACTGTATATTCATAAGGGCTATCCATTTAGCTCCACCTGAGCCATGATGGCGGCATGAGCGAAGCCCAGCATACGCCAGTTGCCGGTCAGGACTATCCCCAGACGTGGAGCCAGTTCGAGGACTGGTTCTCCAGTGAATACGATTGCCTGCGCTACCTCGAACGATTGCGCTGGCGTGAAGGCTTTGTTTGTCCGCGCTGCGGATGCCGCGATGAGCCGTATCGGGCTAATCGCGCCCGGCTGGTCTGCCGGGCATGCCGCCTTCAATGCACCGTGACGTCGGGCACGATCTTCGACAAAACCCGCACCCCGCTGAAGGTGTGGCTGGCTGCGGCGTGGTACATCACGAGTCAGAAGTCGGGCGTCAGCGCCCTCGGGCTGCAACGGGTTCTCGGGCTGGGCAGCTACCAGACGGCATGGACCATGTTGCACCGTTTCCGCCGAGCGATGGTTCGTCCCGGACGCGAACAGCTCAAGGGCTTGGTCGAGGTCGATCAAAGCTATCTGGCTATCCGCGAAAATCGGGAAACTCCATCCGGCAAGCCGTCGAAAAAACGCACGACCAAGGCGTTGATCGTGATTGCCGTCGAAATCCTGGAGCCCCGTGGTTTCGGCCGCATACGCCTGAAGCGTATTGATCGCGAGCGTGTGGCCGACGTACTTCCGTTTGTGAAGAGCGTTGTCGCCCCCGGTTCGGTGATTCGTACCGATGGCTCGCCCATGTACTTCTCGCTGGAGCACCACTACGCACATGACCGGGTCGTGGTGACGTCTATCGCTGACGGCGAGCGTCCTCCGGCACACGTGCCGCTACCCGGTGTGCATCGTGTCGCCTCGCTGCTCAAACGGTGGCTGCTCGGCACGCATCAGGGAGCTGTCAAGCCTGATCAGCTTGACCATTATCTGGACGAGTTCGTGTTTCGTTTCAACCGCCGCACTTCGCGTTCGCGCGGACTGCTCTTCTACCGGCTGCTTGAGCAAGCGCTCGCGACGGCTCCCATCACATACGACAACGTCGTAGTCAACAAATCACGCCGTAAAGACCATCAACCTCCACGATGTGAAATTGTGGAGCTAGATGGATAGCCCTTATATTCATACAGTACTATACACCCGCGAGTGTGCTCGCACGTCCTCCCTGCTGAGAACAAATTCACTCTCACGCGGAAATAAAAAAACCGCGAAGCCTTTACGCTATCGCGGGTTTTCAGAATCCAACTGCATTCGCGGTAGAGGAGCGAAGGTCACCAAGGAACGCCGCCGCCATCCCTTTCCTTGACGCGAAGATACGGGAAAAGGTCGACCGCCAGATGGCGACTGCCATTGCCCAGCGCCGACCAGGGCAGAATGATGCGCCCTCCGCGGCAACTACGAACTAGCAGAACCTGCCGAATGTCAGTATTGCGCGGTAGGTTTATACAATTCGTCGGAGAGCGCCGCGATCACTCGCGCGATGGAGTGATCTCGCACATTCGGCCAAGGAAGTGCCGGTTTCCCGATGTGCGTAAGCAGCGCGGCATGAATCCATCCGGGCGGGACATCGGGCACAAGGTCATTTCCGTTTTTGAACAGATTCACCGAAATCGCGGCGAGTAGCGTCCTGATGCCGAGGTCTGGGCTCACGCGCGGCGGCTCAAAGCCGAACACGGTGACGGGCGGCTTACCGGCGAGAGTGAGTGACGCAGCCGCCAGAATCGCGCTAGCAGCCCCGAGAGAGTGGCCGACGAGAGTCACAGGCTGATCGCCTATCGCAGCCATCACAGGCGTTGCAATCGCCTGCCATGCGTCATGAAACCCGCGATGCACCCGCCCCACTCCCGGCAGCAACACCGGAAGCAGATCTAAGTCCGCTCCCCAGCAGTCGACATTGTCGGTGCCGGGGAAAGCGACGCACAACCCCGCGCTGGTCTGGCGCACGATAGCTCGGGAAGCGCTCGACTCGATGCCAATGTCGGGCGTCGCGTCATACGCTTCCTGCGCCAGCAGCGCGAAGTCGTGCGGCGTCATCATTGGCTCGCAGAAGGAGCCGAAGCGCCAGTCGGAACGGCCGGAACGTACGTGGCGACCGCTGCGTTCAGGAAGATGCTCGCCAGCGTTAGCGCACCACCGACAGCCTTGACCATGTCCGGATTTACGCCCGTAACCGAACCCAGAGCCGTGATAGCCGCCGGGATAGTCGTCTGCGCCAAGGTTTGAACCGACGACGGATCGACGATCGCGTTTGACTGACAGAGCGCATTCACGCTGTTGATCGCGAGATCGACCTTGGGATCGAACGAGTAGAGAACCATTGCGTCGAGCGCAACGGCCCCCCCCCAGACGCCGCAGGCCTTTTTGACCTGTGTCTGGACGTTGGTGGCGACGGTTGAGACGTTCTGTTGAGCAGTCGTCGAGCAGCCGGCGAACATGGCAAAGCAAGCGAGCAGGGCTAACGTCGGGTCGATGAACATTAACGATCTTCTCGATGTGCTGGCGCTGCCGCCGTCCACCAAACGATGCCGTTTCGTGAGCACGCACAGAGCCCCGTCAACACGGTAATAAGCGGACACAATTCACCTCGAACTTCGCCCTTTCGCCACCTATCTCATCATTGAGGGAGGTGCAGAAACATGGTTAAGTTGATCGCGGTCTTCGGACTGTTTGGCGTCTTGTCAGGCTGTGTCGCGTACCAGGGCTACGGCTACGCCGATTCTGGATATGGTGCTTATGGACCAGAGTACGTCCCGGCGTTTGGCTACGGAGCCGTCAATATTTGGGGTGGCGGTGGCGGTGGATGAGACCGCCGGCACGGTCACGGCGATTTTCACCACGATTGGCATGGCCATGGCGGAGGACGTGGGGGCGGCGGACACAGCGGACATGGAGGTGGTCATGGCCACTGAGTCTCACGCAAGGTGCGCATGAACACCGCCTTCATCCTCATGGCCCAGTATGGCGCCAAGGCCATCATCTCGATCGACGAGGTATGTCGAGACTACTTCCCGCATCTGGAGGTCGATAAGTTGCTGCGGAAGATTGCGACTGGCGACATCGCCCTACCGTTGGTGCGAATAGAGAAGTCGCAGAAGACGGCCAAGGGCGTGCACGTCGCCGATCTCGCGATGTTTATCGACGAACGACGCGAAGCCGCGCGGATGGAATGCGAGCAACTGACCGGCGTACGACGCCCTTGATGGCCTATCTAATTCGGAAGTCACCGGCGAAAGTCAGCTTGAGTCTGTCGCATGTTAGGTGCGGCAGCGGCCCGGTCAATCGATGTTGACCGGGCGCCAGAACCTATCGGCCTCGCGAGTATTCGGACGTCACAACCGCTAAGCTCGTCACTACCCTGACGGGTTTTATGCGCGCAATTCCCATCCAATCGATGCTTGTGAGCGCTGGACGACGTCGCCAATCCGATGGGAGAAAGACGGGATAGCGGTTGACTCTGCGAGGCTTGCTCTTTCGCTTGGTGCCAATGCGCTCGCAAGCCACTATTCGGCAGTGCAGCCGGTTTCCACACGGGTGAATCGCTGCCAGCCTGATGTGACGCCGGCCGCGCCGTGAGCACCCAGTCGCGTTTGAAACGCGGCTGTGTCGCATTCATTGTTTTGATTCTCGCTAGCAGCGAAGCGATGGCTCGCGGTGGTCATTATCATTGCGGGCGCGGCTGCAATCCCTTTGGGGATTCGTCGTCGGCATTGGTGCGCTCGCCGCTGGCTTTGTGGGATACATGGCGATCGGACGGTTCAACCGATGGCGCCGACAAAGAATTTTGCGGACCAGTAGAGACAAATGAAAAATCGCCCGAAGGCGGTCCCAGAAAATAAAGCGCTACTTGGATCGGCGCACCTATTCGTCAGATTTTTTTGTCAGATACTGCATAGTCGGCATATAGAACTTGCCGCCTGACGTGTAGTGGTGCCGGGGACCGGACTCGAACCGGCAAGCCGTTAAGCGGCGGATTTTCGTCACACTACGTCTTTCGACGCCGTCTGCTTCAACCAGAAAAGCAAACGTTCGTGCGCTGGACTATGCCTTCACCATCGCGATGCGCGTATTGCACGCCGCATCGCATTAGGCGCCCTCCGTCTAGTCTCTACACCTTCCGCGCCTTCCGTCCCACATCAGCAGGAAAGAAAACGGGCTTGGCTCGGCGTTGCCTCGTTGCACGGTGTGAATCGCGCGCGTTCAGGGGTTTCGCCGAATTTGAAGGGTTCTGCACCGGCCGTTTCCGGCTGGGCACTCAATGCTTTAAGTCCGCTATGTTTACCAATTTCATCACCCCGGCAGGGCGGACGCGATTCTACCATCGCGCCGCAGCCTGACCAAACCGGCGCGAACCCCAGTTTCGCCCGTCCGCGACCCGGCGCGCATTCATCGACCCGTCACAAACGTTCCCGATAATCCGCCCCACGAAAACGTTTACAACGACGCACGTCCCTCGACGAGGCGCGCGGCACACGCTGACGGGAACCCAACGATGACGCCCACGATCAAGGATGTCGCCGCGCACGCGGGCTTTTCGATTGCGACCGTCTCGCGCGCGATCAACGCGCCGCACACGGTCAACCCCGTGACCCTCGAAAAAGTGCGTCAGTCGATCGACGCCCTCAACTTCCGCCCGAGCCCGCTCGGCCGCCAGTTGCGCGGCGAGCGCTCGCGCCTGATCGGCGTGGTGCTGCCGACGCTCGCCAATCCCGTGTTCGCCGAATGCCTGCAAGGCATCGACGAGCTGGCGTCCGCGCAAGGCTACCGGCTGATGCTGATGACCACGCAATACGACGCCGACCGCGAACGCCACGCAATCGAAACGCTGCGCGAACAGCGCGTCGAAGGCCTGATCCTAACGGTGGCCGACGCCGACACGCACCCGCTGCTCGACGAACTCGACCGCGACGGCATGCTGTACGTGCTGATGCATAACGACACCGTGCGCCGCCCGTCCGTGTCCGTCGACAACCGGCAAGCCGCGTACGACGGCGTACGTATGCTGATCGCGCACGGCCATCGCCGCATCCTGATGCTCGCGGGCACGCTCGCCGCGTCCGACCGCGCGCGGCTGCGTCATCTCGGCTACACGCAGGCGATGCAGCATGCGGGCCTCGCGCCCGCACCCGCGCTCGAAATCGATTTCAATGCCGACGAACTCGCGCCCGCCGTGCTCAACCATCTGACGACGGGCCCGAATCGCCCGACGGCCCTCTTCTGCTCGAACGATCTGCTCGCGATGGTCGTGATGCGCGGCCTGCGTCGCGCGCGTCTGCAGATGCCCAACGACATGTCGATTCTCGGCTTCGACGGCCTCGCGATGGGCGAACTGCTGTCGCCGCCGCTCGCGAGCGTCTGCGCGCCGAACCGGGAGATCGGCTGCGCGGCGTGGCGGCGGCTGATCGCGCGGGTCGACGGCTCGCAGCCTTCCGGCTTCGACGACGCGCTGCACGCGCCGTCGCTGTCGCTGACCTTGCCGCACACGCTGCGCGAAGGCGCGACGGTCGCGGCGATCTCCGACACGTCGGGCGCAACGTTGAACCGCATCGTCCGCTCGCCTGCGTAATCCCCTTTAAAAACACCCCTTCTCAACCTCCGGGAGACCTGTCGTGAACCGCCGTTCCTCCATCGGTATTGCAGCGTTGCGCGTCGCGCGCGCCGCGCTGGTCGCCTCGTCGTTCGTGCTGACGCTGGCTGCGCCACAACTCACGCACGCCGAAGAAACCGCGATCTGCTACAACTGCCCGCCCGAATGGGCCGACTGGGCGAGTCAGATCAACGCCATCCAGCAAAAGACAGGCGTCCACGTGCCGTTCGACAACAAGAACTCCGGCCAGTCGATCGCGCAGTTGATGGCCGAGCAGAAAAGCCCCGTGGCGGACGTCGTGTATCTGGGCGTGTCGTCGGCGTTCCAGGCGAAGGACAAGGGCGTGATCGCGCCGTACAAGCCCGCGCACTGGAACGACATTCCCGCGAACCTGAAGGACCCGCAAGGCTACTGGTTCGCGATCCACTCAGGCACGCTGGGCTTTTTCGTCAACAAGGATGCCCTCGAAGGCAAGCCCGTGCCGCGTTCGTGGGCCGACCTGCTGAAGCCCGAGTACAAGGGGATGATCGGCTACCTCGATCCGTCGAGCGCGTTCGTCGGCTATGCGGGCGCCGTTGCCGTGAATCAGGCGCTCGGCGGCAGCTTCGACAACTTCAAGCCGGGTCTCGACTGGTTCGCGAAACTGAAGGCCAACCAGCCGATCGTGCCGAAGCAAACGGCCTACGCACGCGTGCTTTCGGGTGAAATTCCGATCCTGCTCGACTACGACTTCGATGCGTACCGCGCGAAGTACAAGGATCACGCGAACGTCGAGTTCGTGATCCCGAAGGAAGGCACGATCGAAGTGCCGTACGTGATGAGCCTCGTGAAGGGTGCGCCGCACGACGCGAACGGCAAGAAAGTGCTCGATTTCGTGCTGTCGGACGAAGGCCAGAAGCTGTGGGCGAACGCGTATCTGCGCCCCGTGCGGGCCAACGCAATGACGCCTGATGCCGCTTCGAAGTTCCTGCCCGCCAGCGACTATGCGCGCGCACGTGCCGTCGACTTCGCAAAGATGGCCGAAAAGCAGCAGGCGTTCGGCGAGCAGTATCTGCAGGTGATGCATTGAACGACATCACGTTCCCGCTGCGCTGGCGCATCGCGTTGATCGCGCCAGCGCTCGCCGTGTTCATCGCGTTCTGGCTGCTGCCGATGACGGCGCTCGTGCAGGTGAGCGCCGACGGTCATCTGCTGAAGACGTACGGCGCGATGCTCGCGAATGCGCGCTATATGAAGAGCCTGTTCGCGACGGTCGTGCTGTCGGCGGCCGTGACGGCGACGACGCTCGCGCTCTCGGTGATCTCGGGCCTGTTGCTCGCGCGCCGCGAGTTTCCCGGCAAGCGTACGTTGCTCGCGTTGCTGACGTTTCCGCTCGCGTTTCCGGGCGTGGTCGTCGGCTTCATGGTGATCATGCTGGCGGGCCGCCAGGGTTTGATCGGCGCGCTGTCGCTGAAGCTCACGGGCGACAAGTGGGTCTTCGCGTATTCGATGACGGGCCTCTTTATCGGCTACCTGTATTTCTCGATTCCGCGCGTGATCGTTACGGTGATGGCGTCGGCGACCAAGCTCGATGCATCGCTTGAAGAAGCCGCGCGTTCGCTTGGCGCATCGCCGTGGCGGATCATGCGCGACATCGTGCTGCCCGCGCTGTCGCCGGGCCTGATCGCGGCGGGCGCCGTGTGTTTCGCGACGGCGATGGGCGCGTTCGGCACGGCGTTCACGCTCGCAACCGACATCGACGTGCTGCCGATGACCATCTACACCGAGTTCACGCTCAACGCGAACATGGTGACGGCGGCGGGCCTGTCGATCGTGCTCGGGATCGTCACGTGGATCGTGCTGTATGTCGCGCGCAGCGTCAGCGGCTCGGCCGTGGCGGCGACGGCCTGATTGGGCCGATTCTTTTCCATGTCGAATGAAGACACTCGCATGAATTCCGTTGCTCAAACCACGAACGCGCCTCAGATGCAGCACAAGCGCGCGTTCTCCCTGCCCTCGTCGCGCACGTGGCTCGCGACGGGCCAATGGTTCGTCACGCTGCTGCTGTGTGCGTTTCTGATCGTGCCCGTCGTGATGTCGATTCTCGCGGGCCTCACGGTGAACTATTTTCAGGGCATCGCGAGCGGTCTCACATTGCGTTGGCTCGGCGAAGTATGGACGCAGTATCACGGGTCCGTGTTCCTCTCGCTCGAAATCGCACTCGCGACGCTCGTCATCACGCTGCTGACGGGCGTGCCCGCCGGCTATGTGCTCGCGCGCAGCGAGTCGCGGGCCTCGCGCATCATCGAAGAATTTCTCGTGCTGCCGATCGCCTTGCCCGGTCTCGCATCCGCGCTCGCGCTGCTCGTCGTGTATGGCGGCTTCACGATGTTCCGCATGAGTATCGCGTTCATCGTCGTCGGGCATGTGGTGTTCACGCTGCCGTTCATGGTGCGCGCCGTCGCCGCCGTGTGCGCGAGCGCCGGACTGCGCACGCTCGAAGAAGGCGCCGCGAGCCTCGGCGCGAGCTTCTTTCAGCGCTTCATCACGATCGTGCTGCCGAACGTGCGGCCTGGCATCGTGGCGGGCGCGCTGGCTGTCGTCACACTGTCGATCGGCGAATTCAATCTTACGTGGATGCTGCACACGCCCGAAACGAAGACGCTGCCCGTGGGTCTCGCCGATACCTATGCTTCGCTGCGCATCGAGATCGGCAGCGCTTACACCATTCTCTTTTTCATCATGACGATGCCGCTGCTCGTCGCGATGCAATGGCTCGGCGTCGATGCGACGGGTCAACGCAACGCGCGGCAGAAGAAGACACCCGCCATCGATACGACATCATCCGCAGAAGACCAGCCATGAAACTCGCTTCCATTCCCATCACGCTGACGCGCTGCGCGAAGACGTTTCGCGGCACGCGCGTGCTCGAGCCGCTCGATCTGTCGATTGGCGCGGGCGAAACGCTGGTGCTGCTCGGACCGTCGGGTTGCGGCAAGACGACGACGTTGCGCATGATTGCCGGCCTCGAACAACCGGACGCGGGCGGGCGCGTTGCATTTGGCGACGAGGACGTCACGGCGCTGCCCATCGAGAAACGCCAGGTCGGCATGGTGTTCCAGAGTTATGCGCTGTTTCCGAACCTGACCGTGCGCGGCAACATCAACTATGGTCTGAAGATCAAGCGCGTGGATGCGGACGTGGCGCGGCAGCGCGTGGACGAGTTGCTCTCGATGATGCGGCTCACCGATCACGCCGACAAACCGATCGATCAGCTTTCCGGCGGTCAGCGTCAGCGCGTCGCCCTGGCGCGGGCACTCGCGCCGCAACCGCGGGTGTTGTTGCTCGACGAGCCGCTGACGGCGCTCGATGCGCGTTTGCGCGACACATTGCGCGGGGAGATGAATGCGCTGCTGCGCGAGCTTGGGATTACGACGGTTTATGTGACTCACGATCAGGCTGAGGCGATGGAACTGGGCGACCGCATCGTGGTGATGAGCGCGGGGCGCATCGAGCAGATCGGCACGCCGCGGGATATCTATTACCGGCCGGCTAACCGGAATGTTGCGCAGTTTGTTGGGACTATTAATCGCGTGGCAGGGCAGGCGCGGAATGGGTTGCTTGCCACGACGGGTGGCGCGATTCCTTTGCCGCCGACGCATGCTACTCGGGTTACGCCTCACGGCGATGAGGTGTTTTTTCGGCCTGAGGATGCGTGGATTGCTGATCTTGCTGATGCGCAGTTGCGCGGGACCGTTGATGCTGCAGCATTTCTGGGTGAGCGCACGCGGCTCACTATTCGCGATGCGGCGCCTGATTTGATTGTTGTTGATGTGGCTGGGAGAGTTGAACTTGCTCGGGGGACGGTTGTTGGGGTTTCTGTCGCGCAGGATGCTTTGATTGCGTTATCGTAGGTTTTTGGGGGTTGGTTCGGTTTGATTTGGGTTTTCGCTGGCATCCGCGATTTGTTAGCGTGCTTCAAGCGTCGCCCCTGTGCGGGGCGGCACCTACTTTTCTTTGCCGCCGCAAAGAAAAGTAGGCAAAAGAAAGCGGCTCACACCGCCAGCGCTTGTGTTTGCCTGAGGGCCCCCAACCGGTCCCACACTTCACACGGCAGTGCCCTGGTTGGTGCTCGTTGCCAACGCTTCGAATGAACGCCTCACCCGCTTCGAATACCCGTACTCGGGCAAGCGGCAGCGAATGGTATGTGCCGCCCAGGTGGCAAACTGTGTGTAGGTTGTCACGTCGTATAGCTTGGCGCTCTTACATGGAGGTATGCGCGCGCTATCGGGTCCGAAGTGAGGCGTGTGCAGTGCTACGGCCTACACACAGTTTGCCACCTGGGCGGCCGTGGACTATCTGGCACGGCATCCTGTAGTACACGTGTGTGAAGTGGGTGAGGCGCACCGCAAGAGCGTTGGCAACGAACAAAGGTCACATGATTGCCGTGTGAAGCGTAAGACCTTTTGGGGGCCCTCAGGCAAGAACAAGAATTGGCGGTGTGAGCCGCTTTCTTTTGCCTACTTTTCTTTGCGGCGGCAAAGAAAAGTAGGTGCCGCCCCGCACAGGGGCGACGCTTGAAGCACGAAGGCAAAGCGCGGATGCCAGCGAAAAGGCAAAACGCAGATGCCAGCGCAAAGACCAAAACACCGACCGGCAACGCCTGAAGCACGAAGACAACTCGCGGATGTCATCGAAAACCGAAAAACACCCTAACAGCGTCGCAGACACAAACAGCAAAAAGAGGAACCCCATGTTAATAGCCCAGATCAGCGATCTGCACATCAAACGCCCGGGCGCGCTGGCCTACCGCCGCGTGGACACGGCGGCGTATCTATCGCGCTGCGTAGAGCGGCTGAACGCGCTCACCCCAACTCCAGACGCAGTCGTCATCACCGGCGATCTCGTCGACCAGGGCGAGCCCGAGCAATACGTACATCTGAAGTCACTGCTAGCACCGCTAAAAATCCCCTACTACCTGCTGGTAGGCAACCACGACGACCGCACCGCACTGCGTGCCACATTCAGCGACCGGGAAGAACTGCACACGAACGACGAGTTCATTCAATACACAGTCGACATAGGCCCACTCCAGCTGATCGCACTCGATTCAATGGTCCCCGGCCAAAGCGCCGGCCTGCTCTGCGACACGCGCCTCGCCTGGCTCGAACAGCAACTACAAACGGCCCACGACAAACCCGTGATTGTCGCGCTGCATCATCCACCATTCGTGTCGGGCATCGGCCACATGGACGCGCTGCGGCTCGAACCGACCTCGGCAAAAAAACTCGCGACGCTCGTCGCACGTCATTCGAACGTAGAACGCGTAATCTGCGGCCATGTACATCGCCCGATGTTCGTCCGCTTCGGTGGCACAATCGCATCTGCGGTGCCCGCGCCCGCGCATCAAGTGGCGCTCGACCTGCGCGACGACGCGCCTTCGGCCTTCATGATGGAGCCGCCCGCGTTCGCGCTACACCGCTACGACAGCGTGAACGGCCTCATCACGCATCACGCCTATGTCGATGCAGCGGACGGACCCTATCCATTCTATGAACCGGAAGGATCGTTGATCGACTGAGCCCGCGCCGGGCGTGCCATCCAGCACAATCCGCCCCACTCCGGTATCATCGGCACGCTCGACTCTCTGCCGCCGGCGCCACGCCGGCCGCCGCATCATGTCCACGCCCGCCTCCGACCACACCGCAACTGACCGATCGCTGAGCGGCCTTCTGCTACTGCTCGCGACGATCGCGGGCGTCTCCGTCGCGAACATCTACTACAACCAGCCGCTGCTCGACGACTTCCGTCTGTCGTTTCCGCAAAGCGCATCGTGGATCGGCGTGGTCCCGACCATGACCCAGCTCGGCTACGCGGCAGGCATGCTGCTGCTCGCGCCGCTCGGCGACCGCTTCGACCGTCGCAGGCTGATCCTGCTGCAGATCGCCGCCCTGTGCATCGCGCTGCTGTTCGCGGCCGCCGCGCCAAATCTGTCAGTGCTCGTGGTCGCGAGTCTCGCGATCGGCATTCTCGCGACAATCGCGCAGCAGGCCGTGCCGTTCGCCGCCGAACTCGCGCCGCCGTCGCAACGCGGCCATGCCGTCGGCACGGTGATGAGCGGGCTGCTGCTCGGCATTCTGCTCGCGCGCACGGCAGCCGGCTTCGTCGGCCAGTACCTTGGCTGGCGCGCGGTATTCGGCGCATCGATCGCTGCGCTGCTGGTGCTTGCCGCCGTCATCATCGCGAGGCTGCCGCGCAGCAAGCCGACCTCGACGCTTGCCTACGGACAGCTGCTCGGCTCGATGTGGCATCTCACCGTCGAACTGCGCGGCCTGCGCGAAGCGTCAATGACGGGCGCCGCGCTGTTCGCCGCGTTCAGCCTGTTCTGGTCGACGCTCGCGCTGTTGCTGGCGGGCGCGCCGTTCCACTATGGGCCGCAGGCGGCGGGTCTGTTCGGTATCGTCGGCGCAGCGGGCGCGATGGCCGCGCCGCTCGCGGGCAAGTTCGCTGACAAGCGCGGGCCGCGCGCAATCGTCTCGCTGTCGATCGCGCTGGCGGCGCTGTCTTTCGTCGTGTTCGCGTTGTCGGGCACGAGCCTCATTGGCCTCGTGATCGGCGTGATCGTGCTCGACGTCGGGGTGCAGGCCGCGCAGATCTCCAACCAGTCGCGCATCTATGCGCTGAAGCCCGAAGCGCGCAGCCGCGTGAACACGGTGTTCATGGTCTGCTATTTCATCGGTGGCGCGGTCGGGTCGGGCGTGGGCGCGTTCGTGTGGCCGCTGTTCGGTTGGGTCGGCGTGAGTATCGCCGGTCTGCTGTTTACCGCGCTAGCCGGCCTCAATCACCTGCGTGGGCGTCCTGAGCCGCTGGCGGCTTCCGGCGCGACGGAGTGATCGCGAACTGATGTCGCCGCGCCGAAACAGCTATCGTTCTTCCAGCCGCCCCTGCGCATAGTCATGCAGCGCGTCGATCACGCGATCGAACTCGAACGACTTGTCGTAGAAATGCCGCACGCCGTATTGCTGGCACCGATCGCGGTACGCGGGCAGCGCATGATTGGTCAACACGGCGGCGAACGTCGATTCGATCAGCCCTTCCTTCTGCATATACGCAAGCACAGGCACACTCGATCCGCCCTTCAATTGCAGATCGACGATCACGGCGTCGAACGCTTCGCCATCCAGCAGCGCGATCGCCTCGTCGGCGGACTCGGCCTGCGCGGCCACCTGCATCACGCCTGATGCATCGATCGCTTCGACGATGCTGCGCCGGATCAGCGGCGAATCCTCGATCAGCAGCACACGCAACGGCGCGCGGCCGGAATCGGTGTGAGCAGTGAGGGAGTCGGCGTTCATCGGTTGCGTTCCATGCTCGCGGGGATCACAGGTTCATTCGATCAGGCCGTTCTTGATCGCGTAGTACGTCATGTCCGCGTTGTTCGTCATGTGCATCTTTTCCAGCACGCGCGCGCGATACGTGCTGACCGTTTTCACCGACAGATGCAGTTCGCCGGCGATGTCGGTCGGAATCTGCCCTGACGCGAGCTTGCAGAAGATCTGGAACTCGCGCTCCGACAGCTGTTCATGCGGATGCGTCGCAGCAGGCTTGTCGAGACTGTTTGCGAGCGTATCGGCAACGGCTTCCGACAGATAGCGATGCCCGCGCGCGACCGAGCGGATTGCGCGCACGATCTCGTCGGGCTCGCAGTCCTTGTTCAGATAGCCGTTCGCACCGGCGCGCAGCAGGTTGATTGCGTACTGGCTCTCCGGATAGGCCGACAGGATCAGCACGCCCTGCCCGGGCCGCATCTGCCGGATCACGCGCAACGTGTCGATGCCGTTCTTGTCGGGCATCGCGATATCGAGCAGCACGACATCGAAAGGCTCGCTGTCCGGCTGCTCGCGCACGAGGCGGATCGTCTCGTCGCCTGTCGAGGCTTCCGCCGCGACGCACATGTCCGGCTCGTCAGCGACGAACTGTCTGAATCCGCCCCGGACGATCGCGTGATCGTCCGCTATCAGCACTCGAATCATGGATGTGGTTTACCGCAGTACATGTGCATTTGCTTTATGGCGTGCAAAGGCGGGCGCGCAGCGCGCACCGCCCATCGCATTCGCGCCCAGCGGCCCTTTGCCCTCACTCGCGACCCGACAGCAGATCGGCCATATCGTCCGCGTGCTCTTCCTCGACAGCCAGAATCTCTTCGAACATCCGGCGCGTCGTGACGTCGCCGTCACCTAGATAGCGGATGATCTCGCGGTAGGTATCGATCGCAATGCGCTCCGCGACCAGGTTCTCGCGAATCATGTCGGTCAGGTTCTTGCCCTCCTTGTATTCCGAGTGCGAGCGCTTTGACAGGTTGTCCGGCGCGAAGTCCGGCTCGCCGCCCAGTTGCACGATGCGCGCGGCGAGCGTGTCGGCATGGCCCTGCTCTTCGTTCGCGTGCTCGAGAAACTCCTGCGCGACAGCTTCCGAATTGATGCCCTTCGCCATGAAGTAGTGGCGCTTGTAGCGCAGCACGCAGACGAGTTCCGTCGCGAGCGCGCCGTTGAGCAGCTTGAGCACGGTCTCGCGGTCCGCGCCATAGGTCTGCGTGACGGGACCATCGTCCATATCCTTGCGGGCCTGTTCACGAATGCGCTTGAGGTCCATCACGAATTCGCCTTTCGTTGCGTTCGACATTGACTGACTCCTTGTTCCGGTATTGTGGGAAACGCGCACGCGGCCGTCGTCTGTCATATACGGCGGCGCAGCGTGCGCCATGCGGGCTTGCGCTAGGTTCGGAACACGCCAAGCAGCAGCGTGACGACGAACACCACCAGGAAGATGTAGAACAGAATCTTCGCTATTTCGGCGGCGCCGGCGGCAATGCCGGTGAAGCCGAACACAGCGGCGATGATCGCGATCACGAAGAACACGAGTGCGTAATGCAGCATGACAACGCTCCTTCCTGTTTAAGCGATGAACGGCGGCGGACCCATTCAAGCGGCCCGCGCTTTATCTTTTATCCTGAGTTGCCTGAGTTGCCTCCGCGGCTTCGTTAATCGACGATCTTCTTCGTGATGACGAAGCCGAGCACGAGGAACACGACGCACAGGATCAGGAACACCACGAACAGGAACTTCGCGATAGCCGCCGCACCTGCCGCGACGCCTGTGAATCCGAGCAGCCCCGCGATCACGGCAATCACGGCGAAGAACAACGCCCACTTGAGCATGATGGCAACCTCCCTGGCTTGATGTGGCTAATCGGCTGATGGTGGCTATGGATGCCTGCCACTCATCGTACGGAGCACGTTGCGTACCCGCATTCGGGCGCGGGCTGTTTTTCATGTGGGAATCCGCCGACATCCGCTTTCGGCGAGGCTTCTGGCGGCCCGTGCGAAGCGCGCGCGAACGCAAACGCGCCGCGCGACGCTACACTGTCGATGACTTCATCGCATGGAGACGGCAGTGTCAGACGGCGCGGAAGCGGGACTCACCACCAGGCTGACGGACTGGATGCATCAGCGCAGCTGGGCCATCGCGATGACGGTTGCGATCGTCATCACGTGCGGGGGTCTCGTCATTCTGGAAACGGCGCGGCAACGCATCGCGTCGGAATACGAAGCGGCGCTTGAAGCACGCAACGCGAGCGTGCAGCTCAGCGACCTCGCCGGACAACTCGCTCTGTTGCAATCGCATGAAAGCCGCTTTCTTCTGACGAGGGACGATGCCGACGCGCGCAGCTATTGCGCGCGCGCCGCCGACATCCGCCGCGGCATCCGTTCGCTCGACACGTACTTCAAACGCGCCGCCGACAGCGCGGAACTGTCCAGCTTTACGCAGATCGCCGCGCTGATCGGCGTGCGCATCGGCAGCGGCGCGCATGCGCTGCAACAGGCTGCGCCGCATCCACTCGATCTCGCCGCATGCGGCGGCGCAGCGGCGAACAGCAACGTCGATGCGTCGCTCGTGACGAGCACGCTGTCGTTACTGCGCGACAACGAAGAGCGCCGCGCGCAGCGCGCGCTCGACGCGAGCCGCGCCGACCAGCGCGTCTCCACATTCGTCGCGGCGGGCCTGTCCGCGCTCAATATCGTGTTGTTCATTCTGCTGTTCCGCAACCTCGGCCTTCAGCTCGACAGCCAGGCGCGCGCGCAAAAGCAATTGATCACGCAGCAGGAAGAACTCGATCAACTGGTCAACGAGCGCACGCGGCAACTCGAAGCGCTCGGCTGGCACTTGCAGGCCGTCAGCGAAAACGAAAAGACCCAGCTGGCGCGCGAACTGCACGACGAACTCGGTGCGATTCTCACGGCGAGCAAGATGGACGTCGCGTGGGCGCGGCGCAAGCTTCAGGACACCGATCCCACAATCGCCGAGAAACTGACGCGCGCGCTCGAGACGCTCGATCAGGGCATCGCGCTCAAGCGTCGCATCATCGAGGACATGCGGCCGACGGTGCTCGCGAACTTCGGCCTCGTCACCGCGCTGCGCACGCTCGCCGACGAAGCCGCGCAGCGCAATGGCTGGGCGCTTGACCTGCACCTGCCCGACGACGAATTGCAACTCGACGAGCAGACCGAGATCGCGCTCTTTCGCGTCGCGCAGGAGTCGCTGACCAACGCAGCGAAGTACGCACGCGCGACGCAGGTCACGATCGATCTGGGCGCGGGCCATGGCGAGGTGTCGCTGCATATCGCCGACAACGGCGTCGGTATCATGCCCGCCGACCTGACGCGCACGCATACGCATGGGCTGATGGGCATGCGCCAGCGCGTGGCCGCGCGCGGCGGACGCTTCGACATCCGGCGCGGCGAACTGCACGGCACCGACATACGCGTCGTGCTGCCCGTGCCGACCGTCGGCGTGGCCAGGGAAGACAGTCCGGGCGTCGATCAGATTGTTGAGGAAGCACCGAGGCGCGTTCCGGACGACACCAGCGCCCAAGGCCACGCGCCCGTCGAACGCCTTTGATGTCCGCGTAGGATTGCGCCGACACAAAAATCGTGGCGCCTCTGACAGCATCGCGGCCATGCGTCTCTTACCATGGAATCAGACCGGATCGGCTGGCGCGACGCCCCGGTCGGACGACAGGGCGCGCACGCCGGGCGATGTCGAATGCAACACTGACCAGACGGGCGCGCGCGAATCGATCGAAGCATACGTCGAAGATTCCTGACTATTCCAGATAGGGAGAAAACTCATGACACGACTCATCGCACTCCTGCTGCTCGCGGGCACGACACTGCTGGCCGCCTGCAATACGATGGCCGGCGCCGGCCAGGACATCTCCAAGGGCGGCAACGCGATCACCAATTCGGCCGAGAAGCACTCCGACTGATAACGCACGCGCCCGGTCGATTCGATTCGATTCATCCCCGGTTCATCCGATACCACTCGCCGCCGCGTACCACGCGGCGGCTTTTTTACGCCTGCGCTTTGCGAACTCCAGGAACGTCACGAGCAAGCGCGCAAAACAGAACGGCGGCCCATTCGCATGAACCGCCGTGCCGTCCCCCCTGCTACCGCATCGTCATCAGGCCATGTCGTCGTTGTTTATTGGCCGTTCAACGTATTGGTCAATTCAAGCGCCGGTTGCGTGGTGTTGCCGCCCTGCGCGACGAGCAGGTGGATCTGGTTCGGCAGCAACTGGCTGAGTACGCCGCCGATCGGCACCGACGTCACGAGCCAGTCGGCGTTGTTCGCTAGATCGAACGAACTCGACTGGAAGATCGGCGTCTTGCTGCCCGCCGTCGTCGCGATCAGCACATACGTGCCACCCGATACGTAGACCGAGTCCTGGCCGCTCGCGGGCACCGCGTTCTTGAAGGACACGCCTGCCAGCGTCGGACTGGCGCTCGTGATGTTCGTGTTGTTCGCTGGCACCAGATACAGGTCGAGATTCGATGCGTTCAGCGACGCATTGAAACCCCGCACGCGCGCGCTGTTCGACAACAGCCCCTTGTCGAACGGATCGTCGATCAGACCGATGTCAGCGCCCGACGAGCCCGGCACCGCGATCACCGTATACTCGTGGCCCTTCGCGACATCGGGGAAGGTGCCGCTCGCTAACGCCGTCGTGGTCCCCGTCGCCGCATACGCAACCGAAGTCTGTCCCGTGTTGATGTTGGCGAAGTTCGTCACGTTCTTGTACGAGATGTTCTTCTGCAACGCGCCGCCGTTGACGAGGAAGTCGACGGCTGGGCCGCTTGGAATAGCGTGCACAAAATGGATCAACGGATTCTGCAACCCGAGTTCTTTGCCGACGTCGTTCGAACTTCCGCCGCACGCCGACACTAGCGCGGCCGCTCCGATGAGCGCCACCATGGTCCTGATAACCTTCATTTGCCACCTCTCCCTGATTGGGCTCGAGCCCGTTGATCTGCGGCTTGCCGCCTGCGCAGTCGCGTCCGTTCTTCGTCGACGTTATGTGTCGTTGTCCGCCGCACGGCCGCGACTGCGCGTCCAACATGGCGACGCGCCTTTCATATGTCCGCGAGGTCGGCCAGCGCTTTGAGGATCGACTTGCCCGCATCGATTGGACGATTGCGGACAGCAATCGCCGTGCCGCGATGGTCATTGCCAACGGCAGGCGAATAAAATCGACCTTCAGATTCCGGGGTTGGAGGCGATTAGAATTTTCCCTCGGAGGTTTTACGAGAGGCGCGCGTGTATCGTTCGAGCGCGTCCCAACTTTACATGGTCCCTTGCATGTCTTACCCGCGGCTCTTGTCCGAACTCGATCTGGGCTTCACGCGCCTGCGCAACCGCGTCGTGATGGGTTCAATGCATACGGGCATGGAGGACCGCTTCTGGCATTACCCGAAGCTCGCCGCGTACTTTCGCGAGCGCGCCAGAGGCGGCGCGGGCCTCATCATCACGGGCGGCATCTCGCCGAATCGCGAAGGCTGGCTGCTGCCGTTCGGCGGCACGCTGAACTCGGTCTTCGATCTGCACAATCACCGCAAGCTGACGAGAGCCGTCCACGAAGAAGGCGGCAAGATCGCGCTGCAGATCCTGCATGCGGGGCGCTACGGTTATCAGCCACTGGTCGTGTCGGCGTCGGCGCTGAAGTCGCCCATCTCGATGTTCAGGCCACGCGCGCTGACACTGGCCGGCATCGCGCGAACCGTGCGCGCGTACGCCCGTTGCGCGCGGCTCGCGCAACGCGCCGGCTACGACGGCGTCGAGATCATGGGCAGCGAAGGTTATCTGCTGAACCAGTTTCTGTGTCCGCGCACGAACCGGCGCGACGATGCCTACGGCGGCAGTCTCGAGAACCGGAAGCGCCTCGCGCGCGAAGTCGTGCAGGCCGTGCGCGCGGCGTGCGGCGAGCGGTTTATCGTCGTGTACCGGTTGTCGCTGATCGATCTCGTCGAAGGCGGCAATACGTGGGATGAAACCGTGCAGATCGCGACAGCGCTCGAAGCGGCGGGCGTCACGATCTTCAACACGGGCGTCGGCTGGCATGAGGCGCGCGTGCCGACCATCGTCACGTCCGTGCCGCGCGCCGCGTTCGCGCCGTTGGCGGCGCGTCTGAAGGCGGCCGTCGGCGTGCCCGTGATCGTCTCGAACCGCATCAATACGCCGGAGGTCGCCGAAGACCTGCTTGCGCAAGGCGCGGGCGATCTGGTGTCGATGGCGCGGCCGCTGCTCGCCGACCCCGAGTTCGTCGTGAAAGCAGCCGAAGGTCGCGCGGATGAAATCAACACCTGCATCGCGTGCAACCAGGCGTGTCTCGATCACACGTTTCAGAATAAACGCGCGACGTGTCTCGTCAACCCGCGCGCGGGGCGCGAGACGGAACTCGTCTACCGCCCGCTCGCTTCGCATCAGCCGCCGCGCGCCGTGGCCGTGGTCGGCGCGGGACCGGCGGGATTGTCGGCGGCGACCGTGGCGGCCGCGCGCGGTCATCGCGTGACGCTGTTCGATGCGGCTGCAACCATCGGCGGCCAGTTCAATCTCGCGATGCGCGTGCCCGGCAAGGAAGAGTTCAGCGAGACGATCCGCTATTTCGGCAGCCAGTTGCGCAGGCACGGCGTCGACGTGCGCCTGGGCACGCGCGTCGATGCGGCGCTGCTGGCGGCCTCCGCGTTCGACGACGTGATCGTCGCCACGGGCATCGTGCCGCGCCGCCCTGCGATTGCCGGTATCGACGGGCCGAATGTGCTGTCGTATGTCGACGTGTTGCGCGGCGCGGAGGTCGGGCGGCGCGTCGCCGTGATCGGCGCGGGCGGCATCGGCTTCGACGTCAGCGAATTCCTGCTGCATCCAGCGGACGAGCCGCTGCCGTTATCGCGCGAAAGTTGGGCGGACGATTGGGGCGTCGATCTGTCCGTCAGCGGGCGCGGTGGCCTCAGTGCGCCGCGTGCCTGCGTGCCCGTGCGCGAGATCTGGCTGCTGCAGCGCAAGGCCGGCAAGCTCGGCGCGGGCCTCGGCAAGACGTCGGGATGGGTGCATCGCGCGGCGCTCGCGCGCAACCAGGTGCGGATGCTCGATGGCGTGACGTATCGGCAGATCACGGAGCGCGGGATGCTGATCGAGCGTGAGGGCAGCGAGCAGTGGCTCGATGTCGATACGATTGTGGTGTGCGCGGGACAGGAGTCGTTGCGCGATCTCTACCCTGCTACACCCCACTCATCCGCTGCGGATGGGCCGCGCTTTCATGTGATCGGCGGAGCGTCGGTGGCGACGGAACTCGACGCGAAACGCGCGATCCGCGAAGGCGCTGAGCTTGCCGCGCGCTTGTAGCCGCCGTTGTAGCTTTATGCACTAGCGTCTTTCAAGCCACGCCGCCGGTAATCGAACCAGAACGACAGCCCGACGCTCGCCAGAATCACGCCCGTCGCGACGACCGTCGCGCGCGTCACCGGCTCGCCGAGCAGCAGCGCGCCCAGCGCGACCGCGACCACCGGGTTCACGTACATGCAGCTGCTGGCGATGATCGGGCTCGTGTGCCGGATCAGAAAACCGTACGCGACATACGCGGCCATCGTGCCGATCAGCATCAGATACAGGAACGCGACGACGGGCAGAAAGTGAATGTCCATCATCCGCTCGCCCGAGACCCACGCGA
Organism: Paraburkholderia sp. SIMBA_054; assembly: GCF_046534875.1. Taxonomy (NCBI): domain Bacteria; kingdom Pseudomonadati; phylum Pseudomonadota; class Betaproteobacteria; order Burkholderiales; family Burkholderiaceae; genus Paraburkholderia; species Paraburkholderia sp. SIMBA_054. The sequence goes on from NZ_JAWRXV010000002.1 coordinate 285,039, forward strand.
CCAGCGTCGACATCGCGCCGCCGAGGCCGATCTGCAGCGACGTCGACAGAAACAGGTCCGATGGCAGCTTGAGGCGCGACGCCAGATGCGCGCCGCCCGCCCAGAACAGCGCGCCGCACAGAATGGCGAGACTGCCGCCCGCCGAGCCCGAGCTCTGGTCGCCGTGACTGAGAATCCCGATGCCGACCAGCCCCAGACCGACCGCGAACCATTCACCCCTGCCGATCTTGCGTCCGGCGATCGCCGCGATGACCGTGGCGAAAAGCGGCACGGTCGCGACCATCACGGCCGCTGTGCCCGTGCCGACGGTGCGCATCCCGTACGCGAGCATCCCGCTCGACAGTCCAACGAGCATCGTGCCAACCATCCCGGCATTGCGGATTTCCGTGAGGGGCGGCCACGTAGGTTTGCGGCGCATCGCGAAGATGAACAGTCCGACACCCGCGAAGAAATTGCGCAGCCCCGACATCAGCAGCGGCGGAAACGAGCCGAGCGCGACGTGCACGGCCAGATAGGTCGAGCCCCAGACGATATAGACGACGCCGAGCGCAAGCGCGATCTGTCCGCCATGGGATTGCGGAAGGCGAAACGGGAAACGGTCAGGAAAATTCAGCGCCACGTTCAGCCCGCCCGTGCCGGCGATTGCGCCGCGGCCCCGCTGAACACCCACGAACGGGACGGCAGGCGCCGCATCGGCGACGCGGCAGGAAGGGCAAAGCGGGCGGGCATAGCAGTAGAGCGGATGTCGAACGGCAAGGGAGGCACCAGGTCAATGGTGCGAATTGATGGCCTACGCGATGCAGAATGCAACAACAGCAGCCAACGGGCGCGAATCGCTCGCGCCGCCGAGCATTATGCAATATCTGGGCAATCCTCCGGCAAGAGAATCGTAACTTTCGTTGTAAGCGGGATGAAACGTCGAGCGCGGGCAGGAATCGCGCGCCGCCCGCCCGGATTCGCCACAGTCAGTCGTAGCTCACCAGCACCGTCACGGCACGTTCCGTTGGCGCGCCGCCCACGATCGACAGCGTGCCGCCCGCGTGGCCCACGCTGTACTGCGCGCGCGCTGCCAGCGTGACGCGATTCGCGTTGTCGGTGAACCGCGTCTTCAGCGTATGCGGTGCGGCGACGCCCGCGTCCGTATTGATGAGCACCGCGATATGCGCTGCCGGCGAGGTATCCGGTGCGGGCGTGAACGTCACATCGATCGTCGATTCATGCTTCACGCCCAATTTTTCAGTATGGAATCCTTGATAATTGTCCAAAACGTAACTCGCGATATCGTACGGCGGCGCGACGATCGTCCCCTTGAACGTGATGGTCCCTCCCGGCCCAAACGACGCTGCTGCAAGCGCCATCGGCGACCACAGCGCTGCCGCGACGACACTTGCGGCTACCGCCCCGAGCGCCCGACTCGATATTTTCATTGCACGATCCTTTCAAACTGATTTTGTTTAGGCTGACTGATCAATCATCTGCCTCGAGGGGTGTATCGGCTCGGCTCGGGCAAACTTGAATAGAGCCGGTGAATGTTTGCCCGGGGACAAAAAACCTTTCTCCCCAGCATTGATGAGATAACAGCCTGAGTGGGGCGCGAGCCGCACGCCAGCGATGCGATCGCAAGAAAGCCCGATGTAGCGCGGCTTTCCCGCCGGCCATGGCACGCGCAAATCGCGCGAGGCGCCCGCGCATTCCGCCAATTTCAAGACAAGTTGCCAAACCCGGCCCGGCCAGGTTATCGTGTGCGCTGCTAACGCGGGGGTCCTGCGTTGTGCGTCGCCTGAAAGACACCGGGCACCGCACGGCGTGGGTGAGAAATACCCTTTGAACCTGATCTGGATAATGCCAGCGCAGGGAAGCGTTCGGGCTCGCCGCTTCACCTGCCGCACCGTTTCACCCTCCTCGCGCGAACCCGGTCCACTTCCCCTTCGTCTCGTTCTCCTGCGTAGCTGTAACGCCCCACATTTGCATGGAGAGACGCATGAACGCCAACCCAAAATTCATTTCCGCGGACGCGCACGTCGACGAAGCCGCCGTCGCGCCGCTGCCGAACTCGCGCAAGGTCTACGTGACCGGCTCGCAGCCCGATATCCGCGTGCCGATGCGTGAAATCACGCAATCGGATACGCCGACGGGCTTCGGCGGCGAGAAGAATCCGCCCATCTACGTGTACGACACATCCGGCCCGTACACCGATCCCGACGCGAAAATCGACATTCGCGCGGGCCTGCCCGCGCTGCGTCAGGGTTGGATCGAAGCACGCGGCGACACGGAATCGCTGGACGGTCTGTCGAGCGATTACGGCCGCGAGCGCGCCGCCGATCCCGCCACCGCGCAACTGCGTTTTCCCGGCCTGCATCGCACGCCGCGCCGCGCGCAGCCCGGCAAGAACGTCTCGCAGATGCACTACGCGAGGCAAGGGATCATCACGCCGGAAATGGAATACATCGCGATTCGCGAGAACCAGCGCCGCGCCGAGTATCTGGAGAGCCTGAAGACGAGCGGCCCGACGGGCGAAAAGCTCGCCGCGATGATGGGCCGCCAGCATCCCGGCCAGGCGTTCGGCGCCAGCGCGTTCGGCCCGAACGGACTGACGGAAATCACGCCCGAATTCGTGCGCGAGGAAATCGCGCGCGGCCGCGCGATCATCCCGGCGAACATCAATCACCCGGAAAGCGAGCCGATGATCATCGGCCGCAACTTCCTCGTGAAGGTCAACGCGAACATCGGCAATTCGGCCGTGACGTCGTCGATCGGCGAGGAGGTCGACAAGATGACGTGGGCGATCCGCTGGGGCGGCGACACGGTGATGGATCTGTCGACGGGCAAGCACATTCATGAGACGCGTGAATGGATCATCCGCAATTCGCCCGTGCCGATCGGCACGGTGCCGATCTATCAGGCACTCGAAAAGGTCAACGGCAAAGCCGAGGACCTGACGTGGGAAATCTTCCGCGACACGCTCATTGAACAGGCCGAACAGGGCGTCGACTACTTCACGATCCATGCGGGCGTGCGCCTGCAGTACGTGCCGCTCACCGCTAACCGGATGACGGGCATCGTGTCGCGCGGCGGCTCGATCATGGCGAAATGGTGTCTCGCGCATCACAAGGAAAGCTTCCTGTACGAGCACTTCGAAGACATCTGCGAAATCATGAAGGCCTACGACGTGAGCTTCTCGCTCGGCGACGGCCTGCGCCCCGGTTCGATCTACGACGCGAACGACGAAGCGCAGCTGGGCGAACTGAAGACGCTCGGCGAACTCACGCAGATCGCGTGGAAGCACGACGTGCAGGTGATGATCGAAGGTCCGGGCCATGTGCCGATGCAGCTCATCAAGGAGAACATGGACCTGCAGCTGGAATGGTGCGACGAGGCGCCCTTCTACACGCTCGGACCGCTGACGACGGACATCGCGCCCGGCTACGACCACATCACGTCGGGCATCGGCGCGGCGATGATCGGCTGGTTCGGCACGGCGATGCTCTGCTACGTGACGCCGAAGGAGCACCTGGGTCTGCCGAACAAGGACGACGTGAAGACGGGCATCATCACGTACAAGCTCGCCGCCCACGCGGCCGATCTGGCGAAGGGCCATCCGGGCGCGCAGGTGCGCGATAACGCGTTGAGCAAGGCGCGCTTCGAGTTCCGCTGGGAAGACCAGTTCAATATCGGCCTCGATCCCGACAAGGCGCGCGAGTTCCACGACGAAACCTTGCCGAAGGACTCGGCGAAGGTCGCACACTTCTGTTCGATGTGCGGCCCGCACTTTTGCTCGATGAAGATCACGCAGGACGTGCGCGACTACGCGGCGAAGGAAGGCATGAGCGACACCGACGCGCTGAAGAAAGGCATGGAAGTGAAGGCCGTCGAGTTCATCAAGAACGGCGCGGAGATTTATCAGCGGCAGTGAATGTGATCCAACCACGCTTCTAAATGCGAAGCCCGCCTGCAGTCGAGGCGGGCTTTTTTGCGCGCGTTTTTACCGCATCGCGTCGCGTTTGCATGTGCTTTTTACGTCATGCCGTGATTGTTCGACGCGTCGAAACATTTGATTACCAAACCGACACTTTACTGACAAGCCCATACAAACAGAAACGGCACGCGGCGATACCATCGAATCACCAGATCAGGACCGCGATTTGCGAGTCCCGTCGATACGAACATCAGGGAGACGCAATCATGAAAACCTTCCATCGAATCGGTGCGCTGGCTACGGTCATAGCCGTGGTGGCAAGTCTCTCCGCATGCGACGGCATGACCACGCGGCAGCGCGATACGGCAATCGGCGCGGGCGTGGGCGGCGCAGCGGGCGCGGCGATCGGCGGCAACGCGCTGTCGACGCTGGGTGGCGCGGCCGTCGGCGGCGTGATCGGCAATCAGGTCGGCAAGTGACGTAGCGAGCCATTGACTGAAGTGCGAGCGCTCTCATCAAGCGATTCGCGCGCAACATGAAATACGACAAATCGCCGTCGAAGGCGATGCAGGCAAACGGCTTCGAATCCCGCGCCGGCGAGGTTGCAGTCGCGGAAATTCAAAGCCGAAGGGAGATGGGCAAAGTCCGGCGCGCACGTACGCGCCGGACATGTCCTTTCACTGATCGTGCATGAAATACCCCGTTACCACTTTGTGACGTGCGCGTTGAAACGCTGACGTAAGCTCCATAGATAACGCGCGCGAAATGCGCGCCGCGAGATTATGAGGAGCACGTCATGAAACCGCTCGATGCAACGATGCGCGCCGCCAGCGCCGTTGCAGCGCTGGCAATGTCGGGCGTGCTGTCCGGCTGCTACTACTATGGCCCGTACGGCTACTATCCCGGCTACGGGTACTATCCCGGCTACCCCGCTTACCCCACCGTGCCGACGGCGGCAACGCAGCAAGAGATGCCCATCGGACCTGGCTATCCAGCCGGCGGTCCCGCACAAGCCTCCGCTCAGGCGCAATTCGCTATGCCTGGCGACAGCGCGTCCTATCCGGCCGGACCCGCCTACGACCCCACTGTCGCTTACGCCGCCGCGCCTGCGTATTACCCTGTTGCGTATCCCGTCTATCCGTACGGTTACCCCTACTACGGCTGGCCCGGCTGGTGGGGACCGTCGATCTCGCTGAGCTTCGGCTACTGGGGCGGATGCTGCGGCGGCCACTACGGCTACTGGGGGCATCACGGCTATTGGGGCGGCCATGGCTACTGGGGCGGCAACGGACACGGTTCCTGGGGCGGCGGCCACGGCAACTGGAATGGTGGCCATGCTGGCTGGGGCGGCGGACATGGCGGCTGGGGTGGCGGCGGTAACAGCTGGGCAGGCGGCGGCCACGGGCGCTCGCACTGAGCCGTATCGAATGCGGCACGCGTCGAAGCACGCGCGCCCCGTTCCGCGGACACCAACGAACGCTAACGAAACACCAACGAAGCGCCAACGAAGCGCCAACGAAAGCCCACGCTACGATTCAGCACCCACTTCTATTCCCGCAACAACCTTCTTCGTTTTCCCTGCTTGACTGGAATCGCCAGCGCTCTATGCTGGCGGTTGCCTGTGCAACATCTGTTTAATTGCGTGATCCGACGTCGCGCGTTCCCCAGCTTTCCCCACTCCGCGCTACGCCGCTTTCATCCGTCCAGCCCTGCCGCTTCGCCGCGTCGGTGCAGTCCTCGCGTCGAATCGAAAAACAATGATGGAGACGTGATGTTCCACCAGTTTCTGACTCCTATCGGCAATTCGCTGTTGCCATCGTTTCTCGTTGCTGCATTGCCCATTTTCGTCGTGCTCGTGTTGCTCGGCTGGGCGCGTCGCCCGGCGTGGCAGGCGTCGCTGGCCGGTCTCGTCGTCGGGTTGCTGATTGCGATCGTCGGCTGGCACTTTCCCGTCGGCCTCGCGCTCGATTCCGTCGCGGCGGGCGCGGTGTTCGCCTGCTGGCCCGTGATGTGGATCGTCGTCACGGCGATCCTGCTCTACAACATCGCGCAGTACTCGGGCCGCTTCGCCGCCTTCCGCATGTGGATGATCGACAATCTGCCGAACGACCGGCGCATCGTGCTCGTCGTGATCGGCTTTTCGTTCGGCGCGCTGTTCGAAGGCATTTCGGGCTTCGGCACGCCGATCGCGATCACCAGTTCGCTGCTGATCCTGCTGGGCTTCCCGCCACTCGAAGCGCTAACCTTCACCCTGATCTTCAACACGGCGCCCGTCGCGTTCGGCGCGCTGGGTGTGCCGATTACGGTGCTCGGCGCAGTCACGCACCTGCCCACCGACGCGCTCGCCAAAATGGTCGGCCGCCAGTTGCCGTTCTTCGCGTTGGCGCTGCCGTTCTACGTGATCGGCGTGTACGCGGGCTTTCGCAACATGCTGCGGGTGTGGCCCGTGCTGCTGGTGTCGGGCGGCAGCTTCGCGCTGACGCAGTTCGTCACGTCGAACTTCATCAACTACAGCCTGACGGACGTGCTGTCGTCGCTAGTTTCGCTGATCCTGACAATTGCCTTCCTGCGCGTCTGGCGCCCCGCCGCCGATCCCGCCTTCGCCATCAACGTCGATCGCGTGAACGAGACGCGCGGCAAGATCACGGGCGCGCAGGGCTGGTATCCGTGGCTGATCGTGTCGGCTGTCGTGATCATCTGGACGATCTCGAAGATCTTCATGATCGGCGACGTGAAAGTGCCGTGGCCGGGTCTCGACAAGGCTGTCTTCATCACGCTGTACAACGCGCCGTATGGCGCGATCTGGGACTTCCAGCCGCTCGCGACAGGCACCGCGATTCTCGTCGCGGCGCTCATCACGGCGTTCGTCGTCAAGCTGAAACCCGGTGACTTCGGCCGCGCGATCGCCGATACGTGGGTGCAGACGCGCATCGCCATCCTGACGGTGGCGACCATCGTGGGCCTCGCATACCTGATGAACTATTCGGGCATGAACTACACGCTGGGTCTCGGCGTGGCGTCCGTGGGCGCGTTCTTCCCGCTGGTGTCGGCGTTCCTCGGTTGGGTCGCCGTGTTCCTGTCGGGCAGCGATACGTCGGGCAACGCGCTGTTCGGCAATCTGCAGGTGGTCGCAGCGAATCAACTGAACCTGAACCCGGTACTGATGGCCGCGACCAACTCGTCGGGCGGCGTGATGGGCAAGATGATCTCGCCGCAAAACATTTCCACAGGCGTCGCGACGACTAATCTCAAAGGCAAGGAAGGCTTCGTGTTCGCGAAGACTTTCAAGCATTCGATCCTGCTGACCGTCCTGCTCGGCATTCTCGTGTGGCTGCAGCAGAACGTGCTGCAATGGATGATTCCGCATTGACGCCTGATCGTTGCCAGAGCGGGCGCGACACGCTTCGCGCCCGCGCGCCCGCCTGATAGCGCCAATCCTGACGGGCGAATTGTCGATTCTTGCTGTTTCATCCCATCGTGAAACGACGCGCGTAATCCCGGTGTTAGCATGCGTACGCATCGCGACTCAACTGCGCGCGATACCTTCACGATGAATCCAGTCAACATCCTCCAGCTTCTCATCCTCGCGGCCCTCTGGGGCGCGTCGTTCCTGTTCATCCGCGTCGGCGTGAGCGACTTCGGAGTCGCGCCGCTGATGGCGCTGCGTGTCGGCATCGGCGCGCTGTTTCTGCTGGTCGTGCTCGTCGCGCGGCGCCCGTTGCGCGAGTCGGCGGCGACGTTGCGCACGCGCGCGCTGCCGTTGCTCGTGGTCGGCATTCTCAATTCTGCCGCGCCGTTCTGTCTGTTCGCGTATGCGGAGATCACGCTGTCGGCGGGCGTCACCTCCGTGATCAACGCGACGACGCCGCTGTGGGGTGCAGTCGTCGCCTTCGTGTGGCTCAAGGACCGTCTGAGCGTGCTGCGTACTATCGGTCTCGCGATCGGTTTCGCGGGCGTGCTGATGCTCGTCTGGGATCAGATCGCCACGCCGAGCGGCACCAACATCTCGCCCGCGACGACGGCGCTCGCGGCGGCCGCCGCGCTCGGCGCGACGCTACTGTACGGCATCGCCGCCAGCTATACGAAGAAGCATCTGACGGGCGTCGACGCGCTCACGGTCGCGACGGGCACGATGATCGGCGCGACGATCGTGGTATTGCCGCTGGCCGTGGCGACGTGGCCCGCGGTCGCGCCGTCCGTGAAGGCATGGGGCTCGGTGATCGCACTGGGCGTCGCGTGCACGGGCATCGCCTATATGCTGTTCTTCCATCTGATCGCCGTCGCCGGTCCCGCGCGTGCGATCACCGTGACGTTCGTGATCCCCATCTTCGGCATCCTGTGGGGTGCGATGTTTCTCGGCGAGCACGTGTCGATGGGCATGATCGAGGGCTGCGCGGTGATTCTCATCGGCACCGCGCTCGCGACGGGCGTAGTCAAGCGCATTCCAGGCTTCGGCGGACACCGGGCGAGCGAGCGCTGCTGATTCGCCGGTCTGCCCTTCGCTGCACCTGCTGGTAACGGCGGCGACGGCGGCGACGGCGGCCGCACAAAAAAAATGGCCCGCGCTCCAACCATGGAGCGCGGGCGAAACCGCCGCCCTACGAGGATAGGCAACGCGGCCACTGAGACGGACGCTGCGAGACGCCCGTCCATATCCGGCGATAAGCACATCGATCCGCAACGGGCGCAAAGCCTGGGCAGGTTCACGGTCAAACTTCCCGCAAATCCAGACCGCATCAGGCTTTTCGACCCATTTCGTCAAGCTCGGGACAGTTAAGAGCAGCTACCGCGCCAATCACGCGCGTCGCGTGTTATTCACGCAAGTGCTTGCTTTGGTGTGGAGAATCGAAAGTGAGGGCGCTGCGGGCCGCCGTGTGTGGCGCGCGTTACGGCGTAACGTCACGTTACGCGCGGGCCGCGACACGAGCGCGGGGCCTGCGTGGATCATGCTCGATGGAGTTTGCAGAGTCCGTGAAGTCCGCGCCGCGCTGCGCGAAACTTCGAAGGTGGAACGACAGCGCCGCGCCGCACATCACAGCGAGCACGATCAGGCTCACAACCCACATCCAGTACGGTATGACGTCGAACATGGCCGGTCTCTTCCGATGGTTGGCCTGATCGACGTCTGAGCAAAACGCATGCACGTGTGCTTCGCTTCCACTAGAGGCAGTCGCCGAAGCGGAACGCGTCGGCAATAAAAAAACCCGCGTGACGACGTCCGTCACGCGGGTTTTTTTGTCTTTGGCCGCCTGAAGCGCGGCCTTTGGCGTCAATGCAACTGATCAACCATCAGCGACATGATCTGCTTCGCTTGCGGCGACGAATCGACGTCGCCCTTGTCGTCGACGACGGCAACACGCGTCTGGTTCGGCGTCACGGCGCGCACGTTCACGCGATACTGCTTGGCGACCTTTTCCTTGCGGCCGTGGAACACCTGGTTCCAGAAGCCCTGCTCAGCCGACGTCATGTCCTTCGGATCGACATAGCGGACAAAGTAGATGCCGCGCGTGAGATCGCGGTCGTCGACGGTGAAATTGCTGCGGTCGAGTGCGAGACCGACGCGCAGCCACGCGCGGTCATACGGCTCGCCCAGCGTCAGTTCCGTCGACGAGAGCTGCGCCGACGTATCCTCCGACCTGACATCCGGCGTCGACGGCTGCGCAGCCAGCGCGACATTCTGTGCAGCCGTTGCGGCCGCTGCCGACTTCGCGCCGCTTGTCGCTGCGTTCGGCGGCGTTTGCGAGCCGGCGGGCGAGGCATCTGCGGGTGCCGTCGCGCTGGCCGTACGCGTGCCCGTGTCGTTCTTGGCGAGCGTCGCCATCAGGCGCTTCAGGTATTCGGTTTCGAGCCCGGGATCATTCGGCTTCGGTTCCCACTTGCTCGTGTCGTTGTTCACGCCGCTGAGCGCTTCGCGCAGGCCCTTCTGGCTGATGAACACATAGGTGCCGCCGTTCGGCGCCGCTTCCAGACGCGTGCGGTACTTGTTGCGCTCGGCCGTCACGTACGAGTTGCCCATCGCCTTCGACAGCGTGCTGCGGATCAGGCCGTCGTTGATGGACGGATGCGTTTCGTTCCAGTCCGTCTCCATCACGCCCTTGTCGCGCTGGTCAACGACGAGCAGAAAGCCCTGTTCCTGCCAGAAACGGCGGATTTGCGGCCACGCCTTGTCCGGGCCCTGATTGTCGAGCACGAGCCAGCTTTCCGTGCCGTCGCGCTGGATATGCATGCCGCTGACGGCGGGTGCGACAACTGCCGCGGTCGGCGCATCGCTTTGCACCTGCTGCAACGTGGACAGCGACGTCTGACCGCTTTGCGGCGGCAGCGAACGCTGGTCTGCGGTTTCCTCGAGCATGTTCGGCGGAACAGCGAGTGACACTTCCTTCGATTTCGAGTCGCTCTTGTAGTCGATCTTGTTCGGCGACGACGTGCCGCAGCCGGCGACCAGACCGCCTGCCATCAGCAATGCTGCAAACCGCTTGGTAAGACGAAGTTCAGTCATGTTCCAGGAATCCTTCCTATAAGCCACGGAAGCCACGGCAAGTCCGTGGACTAACCCATCATTTTACCGGCCCGGCGACACGAAGTGCAAAAAGCGCGGCTTACCGCGCGTCATTTTGCTTTCAATCGAGGCCTGATTGACCCGTCCGCTTGCTGTGTCGGGTGTTCGAATTGCGAACTTCCGCGTCGGCCGCCCCCGCGCCGCAAAAAAACCGCACGCATCATCTCACAATGAACCGGGAAGTCTGCATTTTGGACCGGTTTTCGGCTCGATATTTAACATTCCGACACAGTGTTTTGGGCGGCGGAAACGATCAATCGCCTTGCTCTATGTCATTGATTTCCATGAACTAAATGTGCGTGGTCGGGGTGTCGCATTTTGAGAGACGCACGTGACGTTTCTGCGGTCGCAAATCTCATCTCAAAACCCCGGTGCTATCTTGAATTAACGATCTCAAAAACAAGCCCGACGGGCCCGAGGGAGTTGCCACATGTCATTCATCCGTACTCATCCGGCGACCGCCATCGCTACATCCGTCGTGTTCGCGCTGTGCGCGAACACACTCGCTGCCGGCGACGCGCGCGCCCAGCTCGGCGGCACGATGCCCGCGTCCCAGGTCACCGGCAACCCGACACAGCGCGTATTGCCGGGCAGCGCGGTGCGGGTGCGTTCGACCGTCGATGCAGGTGGCACGACCATCAACGAGTACGCAACTGGCGACGGTTTGATCTTCGCCTACGCGTGGCAAGGCCCGACCATGCCGGACCTCACGCGAATGCTGGGCCCGTATGCGGAGCGGTATCGCGCGAAGGCAGCGGAAGTGTTCGACGCGACGGGACATCTTCATGCATCCCGCGTCGAGCAACCGGACGTCATCGTTGAATCGGGTGGACAGATGCGCAGTTATGTCGGTCGGGCGTGGCTTCCGGCTGCCCTTCCAGCCGACGTTTCGCTCGCCGATCTGCGTTGACGGGATTTCCCATGAACAAGGTACTGATGGGTGCAGTTCGCTTTGCGCAGGCCACGATCGTTACGCTCGCCACACTGGTCACATTAGCGGGATGCGGTGGCGGCGGTTCCAGCACGACGAACGCCGCCGGCAATTCGCCCCAGTCAACACCCGCTTCGCCTGGCGCAACGGCCAGCAGCACACCATCGGCCAGCGCGCCCGCAACCGCACCCGTCGCGACAGTGCCGCAATCGACGACCCCAAACGTTCATCCGGTGGTCGTTACGTCGACGCCCACGCAGACCCGCAACATGCTCACGACGAGCGTGACGGTATGCGTGCCGGGCACGTCGAATTGCGTGACGATCGACAACGTGCAGGTCGATACGGGTTCGCAGGGCCTGCGCGTGCTCGCCTCACAATTGCCGGCGAGCCTCGAGCTGCCCGCCGTGCCCGCCACACCGCCTGCGGGCACGGCAAACACGCTCAACGGGGAATGCAGCGTATTCGGCACGGGCTTTACCTGGGGCGCCGTACGCTCCGCCGATGTCCGCATGGCCAGCCAGCTCGCGCCCGGCATCGCGATCCAGGTGATTGCCGATCCTTCCGTCCCGACGGTGCCGTCCGATTGCGCCGCTTCAGGCTTGCCAATGATGACGCCCAGCGCGCTGCGCGTGAACGGCATTCTCGGCGTCGGCCTGTTTTCCGCCGATTGCGGCGGAGGCTGTATCACGTCGGCCTTGCCTCGCTGGTATTACGCGTGCGACCCGGCGGGCTCGTGCACATCGACCAGGCAGCCCCTTGCTCAACAGGTGGCCAACCCCATCAGCCAGTTTGCGCTCGACAACAACGGCATCGTACTCGACCTGCCCGCCGTGGGTCCGGACGGCGCGGCGACGTTGAATGGATCGATGATCTTCGGCATCGGCACGCAGGCCAACAACACGCTCGGCAACGCGACTGTGCTGAAGGCCAACACGACGAGTGGCTATGTAACGACCTCCCTCAACGGACAACCGTATTCACAAAGCTTTTTCGACAGCGGTTCGAACGGCCTGTTCTTCCCGAGCACGACGCTCGCGCGTTGTGGTTTCTGGTGGTGCCCCGCGTCGGCGCAATCGCTGACGGCAACGGTGACGGGCACCAACGGTGCATTGGCTTCACCGGCATTTTCGATTGCCAACGCGCAAACGCTGTTCGCCACCCAAAACTATGCGTTCAATAACCTTGGCGGCCCCTCGAACGCGTTCGACTGGGGGCTGCCGTTCTTCTTCGGAAGGCGCGTCTACACCGCGATCGAATCGCGCCTGACTTCCGCCGGCAAGGGACCGTTTTACGCGTTTTGAACCTGCCGCTCATGCGCGGTTAATGAACGGTCGTAACGCGATGTCTGGCACGGGTGCAGAAGGAACGGACACCCGCGCCAGCTCACCGCAGTCAGTTGCCGAGCACGATGCCGATACCCGCACGCACAATCGTGCTGTTGCTGCCCGACGACGCTACGCCCGCATTGAGATTGATCGTCCCCTTCTCGTTCCAGCGCGACACGCCTAGCCCGAATGCCGCCTGGCCGCGATAGCCGGCGACACCGGCATTGAGCGTCGTGCGCCCGGGCAGATAGGGCGTAACGATCTGCAAGGCAGAAGCGGATGCAATGCCCTTTCGCGTGCTTCGGTCGAGATCGTTGATCGACTGGTAAGTCTGATCGACAGCTGCATTCAACTGGTTCAGGTTGACGGCATCCGTGCCATGCGTGCCGGGCGCGACATTGACGATCTGCCGCTCGCTGCCCGCCTGACCGACCGACACGGTATTCGCCCGATCCGCAACCGAGCCCGCGCCGAGCGCAACCGAACCGCTGGCAGTGGCCTGGCTACCCGCGCCGAACGCCGAAGCGTTTGCGCCATTGACGACGGCCTGTGCGCCTACGGCCGTCGCGGCGGCAGCATTGGACTGCGCGCCGCCGCCGATCGCAGTCGCCTGATCGCCATTCGCGACCGCGGCTGCGCCTACCGCCGTAGCATGGGTACCTGTCGCGGACGCAGCTTCCGTCGTGGCGTCTCCATTCGCGCTCACGAATGGCGTGGACGCCGTTTGCACGTTGATGACCCGGTTCATTGCGTCGTTCAACTGACTGAGGTTGATGGCGTCGCCAGCAAGCACGCCATCGGCCAGATTGTGAATGACGGTGCCGCCCGCCACGCCTTGCCCGAGGGTCACGCTCGCGTAATCGACCTGGCCGTCCGGGTTGTCATAGACCACCGCGCTCGCCATATGGCCATTGCCGTCAACCAGCCCCGCCTGCTTCAACTGGGCGACGTTGACTGCGTCGGTGTCGGCCGTACCCGCGGCGACATGCGTGATCTGCCGCTCGTTACCCGCCGATCCCACCGACACCGAATTGGCGCGATCAGCCACCGCGTTCGAACCGAGCGCGACCGAATTCGAAAACGCCGCCTGCGCGCCGCCGCCGATCGCGACCGACTCCACGCCTGTTGCCAGCGAGTCGGCAAGTGTCGAACTGGCGTGGAAGTAGTGCGGTTCGACGCCATTGTTGATCACGTTGCCGAGTGCGATGTTGAGGTCGTTGATCGCGCTGGCGTTGGTCGTGACCCGGGTATCGAGATTGCCGAGTGCGTCGCCAACATTGCGAAACACGCTGCCGCCGACGCGATAGGTCGGCGCCACGACCGTTCCATCGGGCGACACCGACGCGCCGCCGCCTAACGCCGACGCGACACTTGCGCTCAGCCCATACAGTTGACTACCGTTGATCGCGTCGTGGCTGGCAGCATCGACTGCGCCGTTGGCCACGTTGGCGACCCGCACGGGCGCACTTGCTGTCACGCCGCCCAGCGTGACGGAGTCATGCGCGGACGAGTCATACGTCACGGCATCCGCCAAACCTGACGACACAGCGTCCCGCAACTGACTGACGTTGACCGCGTCCGTGTTGGCCGTGCCTGCTGCGACGTTGACGATCTGGCGTTGCAGCGTCGCATTGCCCACCGACACCGTGTTCGCCCGATCGGCCTTCGCGTTCGCGCCCAACGCGACAGCGCCGTCTACGAGGACAAGGCTGTTCGATCCCAGCGCCAGACTGTCTGCCGCGTTCGAACCGGTAAAGGCGTTGAAGCCAAAGGCGAGCGAGCGCTGCCCCGTCGCGATCGAAAACGAACCGAGCCCGAGTGAATCACTGCCGTCCGCCGCCGCCATATAGCCGATCGACACCGCCCGGTCCGCATTGAAGCCTGTCGACGCGCCATATCCGATCACCGCCGAGTTCACAGCCAATGCAGCCGACAGCGAGCCGATCGCAGTCGATCCGGTGCGCGCCGCGCCCGCCCCTGCTCCGACGGCCAGCGCATTGTCGCCCCACGCATTCGCGGACGGCCCGATGGCCATTGTGTTCAGGGTGTTCGCTGCCGTGGTGGGCGCGCCCGTCATTACGTTGTTGCTCACCGCGATGTAGTCGGTGACGGAAGCAGCGCGCACCGCCTGCGGCGTCCCTGCCATCGTGCCCACACTGATCGCGACGGCCATGCCGGCATACCCGCGACGGGCGAAACGCCCATTCGCGCGGCGACTCGGCGAAGAAGCCGGCTCACGTCCAACACCTGTTCCACGTTGCAAATTGCTCATCCAAAACCTTGGTACGGTTACAACCTCTCTCCCCAGAATGCAGCAACGCGCGGGGCGTGGCGCATTCACTTCGCATACCGAACCAATATGGTCACAGTATTCGAAACACGATTGCACCTACGCATCCGCAAGGATGCCTCCTACGTACCGTCACTTCTTCGATGTCGGTTACGACAGGCAAATCCTACGGAGACGGTTCATCCGTCAATACAAGAAAACTCCCAAAGTCGGAATTCTTCGATCAGCGGAGCGACCCACGTCGAGCGGCCATGCAAGCCGCACGAAGCGAACCCGACGATAAGCAAAGGAAAACCCGTGCCGAAAGCGCGCGAGCGGGCCGGACGAAAACCGGCGAGAAGGAATTCGGGCTACGCGCCCTGATGGCAATGGAATCGTGCCGCGCTACGAGCCGCCGCCCGCCAGCACCTGTTCGAGCGCCATTGAACGTGCGGCTTCCTCGGCTTCTTCAGGGGTGTCGAACACGCTGCCCGACACATGGACCTGATGCCATTCGGGTTTGTCGGCGGCGTCGCGGAAGATGCGAAAGCGCGCGCAGTAGCCGCGCGGCGTGACGGGCACTACGTCGATATCGACGGATGCGCCTTCAATCTGATGTCTGACGAAGCCGTCCATGCTGCCCTCCTGACATCTGCATTGCACGCGGAAATCCTAGCATGACAGGAGTGCGTGCGTTGCAGCATGGCGACGTGTGGCGCAAACGCCGCCTGTATCACTCGTCGGAGTGCGTTTCGTCGTCCGGCGATGTGGCTTTCACGAGGCGTGCCGGCGCCAGCCAGCGGAACGCGCTCTGCTGGCCGTTCGCGTCGTACGTGCACTCCGCTGCGGCGGCCACCGCTGTTGTTGGCGGCTGGGTCTTTGCGATCGCGGCCATGAGGGGCGCGAGCAACCCGGCTTCGATGATATTGGTGTTGGGCGGCTTCGCGACGGCGGCTTCCGACGCCGTCTGCGGATGCTCGAGCGTGCCTTCGACGACCACGCGGCTGCCATGAATGCCCGAACCCGCGTGCGTAACCTTCAGCGTGTCGCTGCCGGAAAGCTCGCTCGCCGACTGCCGCATCGTCTGCTCGCATGCGCTCGTGTTTTTGTACACGGCCGCGCAGCCCGCGGACAAAGCGGCGGCAACCATGCAGCAGGCGATAACAGGAGTGCGGGTCTTCATCGATCTTCCATCATTCGGGGCGACGGCCATTGTAGCGTAGCTGTCCGCCCCGAGCATGAAGCGCGGGCGCCAGAAAGAAACAAGGGCGCCTGAGGCGCCCTTGCAACGATGCACGACAGACAGCGTTCAGTCTTCCCAGCTATCCGGCAGGCTTTGCGTGAGCGTCGACACGAAGTTCGCGGTTTCCGGCTGCGCCGGGCGCGTGAAGATGTCGCGCGAACGGCCCTGCTCGACGATCGCGCCGTTGCTCAGAAACACGACATTGCGCGCAATCGATGCCGCGAGCCGCAGGTCGTGCGTCGCCATCAGCATCGTCATGCCTTCCTTCGCGAGCTGGCGCAGCACTTCGACCACTTCGGCGGCGAGGCCCGGATCGAGCGCGGAGGTCGGCTCGTCGCACAGCAGCACTTCCGGCGAAGGCGCAAGCGCCCGCGCAATCGCGACGCGCTGCTGCTGACCGCCCGACAGCGTGACAGGCCATGCATCGGCCTTGTGCGCGATGCCGACCTTCTCCAGCAATTCGAGCGAGCGCACCCGCGCGCGTTCGCGGTCCCACTTCTGCACGGTGAGGAGCCCTTCCATCACGTTCTCGATCACCGTGCGATGCGGGAACAGCTGGAAGTTCTGGAACACCATACCCGTACGGCGGCGCATCGCGAGCACCGCTTCCTTCGACGGCTTCTCCGTGCGGCTGAACTGAATGCGCTGGTCGCCGAGTTCGAGCGAGCCGGCTTCGGGAATTTCGAGCAGGTTCACGCAGCGCAGCAGCGTACTTTTGCCGCTGCCCGACGGCCCGATCAGCGCCGTCACGTTACCTTGCGCGAGCGCGAGATCGACGCTGTTCAGCACGCGATGATCGCCGAAATACTTTTCGATTTTTTCGAGGCGGATCATCGTTCAGTTACCCGACGTGAAAAGCGCGTGACGGCCGAAGCGGCGTTCGAGGCGCACCTGCGCGGACGACAGCACCGAGCTGAACACCAGATAGATCAGCGCGGCTTCCGTATAGAGGATCAGCGGCTCGTAAGTCACCGACGCAATACGCTGCGCGGCCTGGAAAATTTCCGGCACGGTCAGCACGGCGGCCAGCGACGTGTCCTTCACGAGCGCGATAAACGAGTTCGACAGCGGCGGCAGCGCCACGCGCGCCGCCTGCGGCAGGATCGCGCGGCGCAGCGCCTGGCCGCGCGTCATGCCCATCGAGTACGCGGCTTCCCACTGCCCTTTCGGGATCGACTCGATCACGCCGCGTATCACTTCCGAGTTATACGCGCCGACGTTCAGCGAGAAGCCGATGATGGCTGCCGTCAGCGGATCGAGCACGATCCCGACATTCGGCAAGCCATAGAAGATGACGAACAGCTGGACCAGCAGCGGCGAGCCACGAAACAGCCACACATAGAAGCGCACGATCGCTACCGACCAGCCCGGCCCGAACAGCCGGACCAGCGCCACGATGAACGCGAGCGCGATCCCGATCGCAAACGACACGAGCGTCAACGGCACGGTGAACACGAGGCCGGCATACAGCAGCGGCCACAGCGATTCACCCATCAGGTGCAACCATGCAGGCATGATTCAGACTCGCCTTGTCGCTTACTTGGAAACGTCTTTGCCGAAGTACTTTTCGGAGATCTTCGCGTACGTGCCGTCCGCCTTGATCTCTGCCAGCGCCTTGTTGATGGCGGCCTGCAGTTCAGGATTGCCCTTGCGGATCAGGACGGCCGAGTGGTCCGAGCTGTCCGAGGAGGTATCGATGGCGGCGATCTTCACCTTCGCATCCGGCTTGTGCTTCTTGAAGTCGAGGAACGACAGCGAGTCGTTGACGGTCGCGTCGACGCGGCCCGACGTCAGCAGATCGATCGATTCGTTGAAGCCCTGCACGGGGATCACTTCCGCGCCGTGCGCGGCAGCGATCTTGCCGAAGTTGCTGGTCAGCGTGTTGGCCGACTTCTTGCCCTTCAGGTCGTCGAAGTTCTTGATCGTGGTGTTGTTCGAGGCCACGATCAGCGCGGCGTGCGACACGATGTACGGGTCCGAGAAGTCGTACTTCTGCTTGCGCGCGTCGGTCACGGCCACTTCGTTGATCACCGCGTCGTAGCGGTTCGCGTCGAGACCGGCGATCAGGCCGTCCCACTTGCCTTCGATGAACTCTGCCTTCACACCCAGCTTGGCCGCGATCGCGCGGGCAATATCGACGTCGAACCCCGTCAGCTGGTTCGACGAGTCGTGGTACGTGAACGGCGCATAGGTGCCTTCCGTGCCTACCTTGAAGGCGCCGGCGGACTTGATCTTCGCGAGGTCGTCAGCGGCGAATGCGGCCGTCGCCGTTGCGACTTGCAACAGGCCGATCAGCAGAAGGGATCGAATCGACTTCATAGAGTGTGCTCCGAGGTTCGTTTTGTCCGGTTTTGCGTGTTGTCTGCAGGAACACCCGTCCGGCAGCGTGGGCGGACTGTAGCAAACGGTCCTTATTTCCACAACGCATTTGAAGGCTTATTCATATGCCGAGACGGAATAAACCGGACTGATTTCTTGGGGTTGAGCAATGCGCAAGTATAGGGTGGCAGGCCAAACCCCTGCAGACTTTGGGGCCTTGCTAATGCCAGCATGTCGCCTGCAGCGAGGCGCGAAAGCATACCCGAAAACGAAAATGGCCGCTCCCGCTGCAAAAATGCGGGGCGGCCGCGCGTGCTGCACCGCGACGAAACGGGTGCGGCAAGCCGTTAGCGCTCGACGGGATGCGGCTCCTTCAGCTTGTTCGCGACCCGCACGGCGTCGTAGTAGGCGGCGTTCGGCGGACGTTTAAGATACTGCCCCGCGCCGCGTTGCGCGCGCAGATCGCCGTCGGCCCATGCATGCGCGCCGCGCGTGAACGTGTGCATCGCGACGCCCTGCACCGTCATCCCTTCGAACACGTTGAAGTCGACCTTCTGATGATGCGTCTTCACCGAGATCGTCTTCGTCGCGGTCGGGTCCCAGACGACGAGATCCGCGTCCGCGCCGACCTGCACCGCGCCCTTACGCGGATACAGGTTGAAAATCTGCGCGGCGTTCGCCGACGTGATGCGCACGAACTCGTTTGGCGTGATGCGCCCTTTGTTCACACCCTCATGCCACAACACCGACATCCGGTCTTCGACACCGCCGCAGCCGTTCGGAATCTTCGTGAAGTCCTCGCGGCCCATCGCCTTCTGCGACGCGCAGAATACGCAGTGGTCGGTGGCCGTCGTGTGCAACTGGCCCGATTGCAGCCCGCGCCATAACGCCTCGCGATGCTCGCTCGTGCGGAACGGCGGGCTCATCACGTGCGCGGCGGCGCGCGTCCAGTCGGGATCGCGATACACCGATTCGTCGATCACCAGATGCCCCGGCAGCACTTCGCCGAACACGCGTTGCCCTTCGTTGCGTGCGCGAGAAATCGCTTCGACCGCTTCTTTCGACGAGACGTGCACGATGTACACCGGCACGCCCAACACCTGCGCAATGCGGATCGCGCGATTCGCAGCCTCCCCTTCCACTTCGGGCGGACGCGACAACGGATGCGCCTCCGGTCCCTTGAAGCCCTTCGCGAGCAACTGTTTCTGCAACTGGAATACAAGCTCGCCGTTCTCCGCGTGCACGGTCGGCAGCGCGCCGAGTTCGAGCGAACGCGAGAAGCTGTTCACGAGGACTTCATCGTCGGCCATGATCGCGTTCTTGTAGGCCATGAAGTGCTTGAAGCTCGACACGCCATGCTCGTGCACCAGCGTGCCCATGTCGCGATACACGGAGTCGTCCCACCATGTCACGGCCACATGAAAGCCGTAATCTGACGATGCTTTCTCGGCCCAGCCGCGCCATTCCTTGAACGCATCCATCAGCGGCTGCTTCGGGCTGGGAATCACGAAGTCGATGATGCTCGTCGTGCCGCCCGACAAGCCCGCCGCCGTGCCCGTATAAAAGTCGTCGCTGGCCGTCGTGCCCATGAACGGCAATTCCATGTGCGTGTGCGGATCGATGCCGCCCGGCATCACGTACTGATCGTGCGCATCGACGATGTTCGCGCCCGCGGGCGGATCGATCGTGCGTTCGATCTGCAGGATCGTGCCGCCGTCCTGCGGATCTGCGATCAGCACGTCGGCTCTGTGCGTGCGGTCCGAATCGATTACCGTGCCGCCGCGAATCAGGGTTGTCATCGGGTGCCTCCTCTATTAATTCATCAGAACCGCGCTTCTCACGCGCTCGCCATGCTCGCGCCAGGACTGCGGCGCATCTTCATCCACGTGCCGTACACGATGGATGCGAGCGCCAGTCCCACGAACCATGCATACGTGTAAAGCGTATTGAAGAACGCGGGCACATTCGGAAACGATGCGGGAAACGCGGTATGCAGAAAGCCCGGCAGATTCGGCAGCACGCCAATCACCAGCGCCACGACAGCGGCGATGTTCCATCCGCCCGTGTAGCTGTATTCGCCGTTCTCGTCGAACAGTTCGCGCTGGTCGAGCCGCGTGCCGCGAATGAAGAAGTAATCGACCATCAGAATGCCCGCAACAGGCCCGAGCAATGCCGAATAACCAACGAGCCACGTGAAGATGTAGCCCTGCGTGGTCGCGAGAATCTTCCACGGCATCATCACGATGGCGATAGTCGCGGTAATCATCCCGCCCGCGCGATACGAAATACCCTTGGGCCACAGGCTCGAAAAGTCATACGCGGGGCCGACCAGGTTCGCCGCGAGATTGCAGCACATCGTATCGAGCGTGAGGATGATGAGCGCGACGCCGACGCCGATGCCCGTCATGCGGCTGGTCAGATCGATAGGGTCCCAGATCGCCTTGCCGTAGATCACGACCGTCGCCGACGTGACGACAACCGAGATCACAGACAGCAACGCCATCGGCACGGGCAGCCCAATCGACTGGCCGACGATCTGGTCGCGCTGCGTCTTCGCAAAGCGCGTGAAGTCGGGAATGTTGAGCGCAAGCGTCGCCCAGAAACCGACCATCGCCGTGAGACTCGGCCAGAACGTGAGCCAGAAAAGCCCTTCTTTCTTGCCGCCCGGCGCGAATTGCGAAGGGGCCGACAGCATCGAGCCGACGCCGCCCGCTTTCGACGTCGCCCACCACACCAGTGCGATGCACATCACGACCTTGATGGGCGCCGACCAGCTTTCCAGCCAGCGGATCGAATCGGTGCCATGCACGATGAAGTAGATCTGCAGGGCCCAGAACGCGAGAAAGCACGCGAGCTGCGCGATCGAAATGTCGAGAAACGGCAGCGCCGCGCCGTGCAGCGCGTTGCCCGTCAGGATGTTGAGCAGCGTATAGATCGCGCTGCCGCCGAGCCACGTCTGGATGCCGTACCAGCCACACGCGACGATCGCCCGCAGCATCGCGGGCAGTTTCGCGCCCTGCGTGCCGAACGACGATCTCACCAGCACCGCGTACGGAATGCCGTGCTTCGCGCCCGCATGCCCGATCAGCAGCATCGGCACCAGTACGATCAGGTTGCCGAGCAATACCGTCAGCACAGCCTGCCACGGCGACATGCCCTCTTCTGTCAAACCGGCCGCGAGCATGTACGACGCGATGTTCATCACCATGCCGACCCAAAGCGCGGCGAAGTGATACCACCTCCACGTGCGCTGCGCGGGGCCCGTCGGCGCGAGGTCTTCGTTGTATAGACTGCTGCCGGCGTGAGTCGTATCGGCGGATTGCGCTGTCTGCTTCATCGATGGATCTCCACTTGATCGCTCGTTGATTGTTGAAGTTCAGGCCGCTTTTACCGCGTGTTCCTGTGCGTGCGTTGTGTCAGCTGCGTCCGCAACGACTCGCGCCGGATTGTTCGGATGCGTGGTCCAGTTCGCGTACTCGCCGCTATCAACGCGCTCCATCGTGATGCATTGCTCGACGGGACACACATGCATGCAAAGATTGCACCCGACGCACTCCGCATCGACCACTTCGAAATGACGCTTGCCGTCCTTCTCACGCGTGATCGCCTGATGCGATGTGTCTTCGCAAGCGATGTGACAGAGGCCGCACTGGATGCACTTGTCCTGATCGATGCGGGCCTTGATGTCGTACTTCATGTTCAGATACTTCCAGTCCGTGACGTTCGGCACCGCACGGCCGCGAATGTCGTCGAGCGTCGCGTAGCCTTTTTCGTCCATCCAGTTCGACAGGCCGTCCGCGAGATCGGAGACGATGCGAAAGCCGTAGTGCATGGCGGCCGTACACACCTGCACGCTGCCAGCGCCGAGCACCATGAACTCGGCCGCGTCGCGCCACGTAGAAATACCGCCGATGCCGGAGATCGGCAGGCCCGGGGTCTCTGAATCGCGCGCGATTTCAGCGACCATGTTCAACGCGATCGGCTTCACGGCCGGGCCGCAGTAGCCGCCGTGCGTGCCCTTGCCGTCGACCGTCGGCATCGGCGCCATCTGGTCGAGATCGACGGCGACGATCGAGTTGATCGTGTTGATCAGCGACACGCCATCCGCGCCGCCTTTGTAGGCCGCGCGCGAGCCCATACGGATGTCGCTGATGTTCGGCGTGAGCTTCACGAGGCACGGCAGTTTCGTGCCTTCCTTCACCCAGCGCGTGACCATCTCGATGTACTCGGGCACCTGGCCGACAGCGGAACCCATGCCGCGCTCGCTCATTCCGTGCGGACAGCCGAAGTTGAGTTCGACGGCATCGGCGCCCGTGTCTTCGACGAGCGGGAGAATCCATTTCCAGTCGCGCTCGTTGCACGGCACCATCAGCGAGACGATCATCGCGCGGTCGGGCCAGTCACGCTTGACCTCTTTGATTTCGCGCAGATTGACCTCGAGCGGCCGGTCGGTGATCAGCTCGATGTTATTCAGGCCCGCCATGCGCTGGCCGTTCCATTGCACCGCGCCGTAACGCGAGCTGACGTTGACCACGTGCGGGTCGAGCCCGAGCGTCTTCCATACGACGCCGCCCCAGCCCGCTTCGAACGCGCGGTTCACGTTATAGGCTTTGTCCGTTGGAGGCGCGGACGCGAGCCAGAAAGGATTCGGCGAAGTGATGCCGGCAATTGTGCAGCGAAGATCAGCCATGTTCGGCTCCGTGGGGATTCGGTTTTATCGTTTTCGCGTGATGCGTGCTCGCGTGTTCGCTTCAGGCCTTTAGACCTTCAGGCAGCCTTGACAGCGGCGAGCGCGAATGCAGCGTCGATCGATGCCGCCGCGAGCTTGCCGTCCTGCACCGCCTGCACGGTCAGATCGACGCCGCCCGATGCCGCGCAATCGCCGCCTGCCCAGACTTTGTCTAGCGACGTGCGCAGATCGGCGTCGACTGCGATGCGGCTTTGATCGAGCGTCAACAGTTCGTGGTCGAGGCCGACGCTCACGAGCGTCTGGCCGATCGCCTTGAGCACCATGTCGGCTTCGAGCGTGAAGCGCTCGGCGCTGCCGTCGCTCGCAGTACGTTCGAATTCGACGCCCGTCACCACGCCGTCGCCGCCGATCAATCGCACGGGCTTCGCATGCGTGATGAGCGTCACGTTCTGCGTCTGCGCGAAATCGCGCTCGGCCCACGTCGCGCTCATCGACTCGACGCCGCGCCGGTACACCATCGTCACGCTCGTCGCGCCGAGCTTGCGGCTTTGCACGGCAGCATCGACGGCCGTATTGCCGCCGCCGATCACAATCACACGGCGGCCAACCGGCACCGTCGCGAGATCGCTCGCCTGACGTACCTGCTCGATGAAATCGACGGCATTCATCACGCCGTTCAGTGCTTCGCCTTCAAGCGCGAGCGCGCGCACGCCTGCGAGACCGATCGAGAGAAACACGGCGTCGTGTTGTTGACGCAGCGAATCGAGCGATACGTCATGTCCCAGCTTCATGCCCGTCTTCAATTCGATGCCGCCTACCGACAACAGCCATTGCACTTCACGCTGCGCGAAGTCATCGACCGTTTTATATGCGGCGATGCCGTATTCGTCGAGGCCACCGCCCTTGTCATGCGCGTCATAGATCGTCACGCTATGACCCGCCACGGCAAGACGATGCGCGCATGCAAGACCCGCCGGGCCTGCGCCGACGACGGCCACATGCCGCCCGCTATCCGGCGCGCGCGTGAATTTCACGGCATCGCGCGCCATCGCCCAATCGGTTGCATGACGCTGCAATGCGCCGATTGCGACGGGCTTCGCATCCTGGTGATTGCGCACGCATGCGCCTTCGCAGAGGATCTCGGTTGGACACACGCGCGAGCACATGCCGCCCAATGGATTCGCCGAAAGAATATCGGTCGCGGCGCCCTTCAGATTGCCGTTGCCGATCTTGCGGATAAAGCTCGGGATATCGATTTGCGTGGGACACGCCTGCACACACGGCGCGTCGTAGCAGTAGTGACAACGGCTCGCGGCCGCGGCGGCTGCCGTGGGATCGAGCAGCGGCGCAATGTCGGCGAATTCGCAAGAAAGCTGTTGGGACGACAAGCGCTGCGCCGCGATGTCGCCCGTTTGCTTGATGGCCATACGCGTTCCTTCGTCAAAGTGAGGACGTAGCCGTACCTGCCGGCTTCGCGTGAACGAAGCCGGGACGGCGTGTTTTATGGGTACAGCGTTACAGCGTGATCAGGCTCTTACGATGCCGGTTCGCATGCACGCTCCAGCATCGCGTGCAACAACACGTTTGCGCCCGCCTCGATCCATTCGGGCGTCGCATCTTCGATTTCGTTGTGACTGATGCCGTCCACGCACGGCACGAACACCATCGATGTCGGCGCCACCTGCGACAGATAGCACGCGTCGTGGCCCGCGCCCGACACCATGTCGCGATGCGGATAGCCGAAACGCTCGGCGGCGGCACGCACGGACTTCACGCAGGCCGGGTCGAACCTGACGGGCTCGTAGTAAAAGATCTGTTCGAGCTGTGTTTCGAGGCCGATGCCGCCCGCGATCTTCGCGACGCCTTCGCGTAGCGCGGCGTCCATCTTCGCGAGCACGGCATCGTCGGGATGACGGAAATCGACGGTGAAAAACACGCGACCTGGAATCACGTTGCGCGAGTTCGGATGGACCTGCATCATGCCGACCGTCGCGCACGCGAGCGGCGCGTGATCGAGACCGATACGGTTGACGAGATCGACCACGCGCGCCGCGCCCAGCAACGCATCCTTGCGGCGCGGCATCGGCGTCGGGCCCGCGTGCGCCTCCTGGCCTGTCAGTGTGATTTCGTACCAGCGTTGGCCTTGCGCATCGGTGACGACGCCAATCGTCTTGTTTTCCGCTTCGAGTATCGGCCCCTGTTCGATGTGCAATTCGAACGCTGCATGCAGAGGGCGGTCGCCGCACGGCACGTCGCCCGCATAGCCGATGCGCGTCAGTTCCTCGCCGATCGTCTTGCCGTCAACATCCTTGCGCGACAAGCCATAGTCGAGCGTGAAAACGCCTGCGAACACGCCGGACGCCACCATCGCGGGCGCAAAGCGCGAGCCCTCTTCGTTGGTCCAGATCACGACTTCGATCGGATGCTCGGTTTCGATGCCGCGATCGTTGAGGCTGCGAATCACTTCAAGCCCGCCGAGGACGCCGTAAATACCGTCGAAGCGGCCGCCTGTCGGTTGCGAGTCCGCGTGCGAGCCCGTCATCACGGGCAGCGCATTCGGGTTCACGCCCGCGCGCCGCATGAACACGTTGCCCATCTGATCGATGCTGACCGTGCAGCCCGCGTCCTTCGCCCAGCTGACGATGAGGTCGCGTCCCTCCTTGTCGAGATCGGTCAGCGCGAGGCGGCAGACGCCGCCCTTTTGCGTCGCGCCGATTTTCGCCATCGTCATCAGGCTGTCCCACAGACGTTTGCCGTTGACGGTGATCGACGTATCGAGTCCTTGTTTCAACGCTTCGGATACCGCATTCATTCGTTGCTCCTCTGGATCAACACGCTTTGCAATTCAACCGCGAGCGGCTTTGCGTCCTCTCGCGACGAAGTGAAACTGGTGCATCGGCGGCGCGTTCGAATTCGCTTTGGGGCATGGCTGCACAGTCGGCGTGCACGTTTCCCAAGCCTTCGTTTTAGCGGTAAACCCTGGCCACCGGCCGCTCTGCGAATCCTGTCCGATTGGACAGGTTGTAGCCGATTAAAAACATCAAATCAATGTCTTTCGTGCGGACAGGAACAGAAGAACACGAGAGCGAGAACCATGCCATTGCAACGCAGCATGACTTTCTGCGTGCGCAATGAAACGGTGCATACGTTGATGTCGATCCCGACACGAGCGGCTAGAATGAAGCGCGACGCGGCACAAAGGCTAACGATGAGACACGACGACACGACAGTGAGCGAGACCGGCAACGACGAAGCGCCTGCACCTTTGCGGCGGCGCAAGGCTCACATTCGTGAGAGCAATGAAACGCATCTTCTGGCGTGTGCGGAAGCCGTTTTTGCGGAGCGCGGCTTCGAAGGGGCGAGCACGGCGATGATCGCGGAGCGTGCGGGCTTACCGAAAGCCAACGTCCACTACTACTTCCCGACCAAGCTCGCGCTCTACCGGCGCGTGCTCGAAGACCTGTTCGAAGACTGGCATCGGGCGGCGAATACGTTCGAAGGCAGCGACGATCCCGTCGAAGCCATCGGCGGCTATGTGCGCGCGAAGATGGAGTTGTCGCGGCGGCGGCCGCTCGGCTCGAAGGTGTGGGCGAACGAGATCATTCACGGCGCGGACCACATGCTCGACATTCTCGAGCAGCGCGTGAAGCCGTGGCTCGATACGCGCGTGACTGTCATCGACGACTGGATCGCGCGCGGCCTGCTCGCGAATGTCGATGCGCAAACGCTGATGTACATGATCTGGGCCACGACGCAGCACTACGCGGATTTCGACGCGCAGATACGCGCGCTGGGCGGCAAGCGCGCGTTCTCGCAAAAGGCCTTCGATGCAACCACGGAGCAGGTCGTGCAACTCGTGATTCGCGCGTGCGGGGCGCAGTCTCCATCGGCGAAGACCTGACGCCCGCGCGCGCTCAGTATGTTTCCAGATGCAGGCGCCCTTCGCGCTTGAGCCGCTGCCACAGCGCGTCCCATTCGAGGCCATGCAGGTCGGCGATGTCCTTCAGCGACTGCAACACGCCATCTTCCATCCCTTTCAACCCGCACACGTAGATGTAGGTGTTGTCGTCGCGCAGCAACTGCGCGACGTCGACGGCACGCTCGCGCATTGCGTCCTGCACGTAGCGCTTCGGCTCGCCCGGCGTGCGTGAAAACGCGAGGTTCGTGTCGATGAAGTCTTTCGGCAAATTCGTCAACGGCCCGAAGTAAGGCAACTCTTCCTTCGTACGCGCGCCGAAGAACAGCATCAGCTTGCCCGTTGCGCCCTTCAGCCTGCGCCTGCGCCGATACTCGGTCATCGCGCGCATCGGTGCGGAACCCGTGCCCGTGCAGATCATCAGCAGATGCGAATTCGGATGGTTCGGCATCAGGAATGTGCTGCCGAATGGGCCTATCACGTTGACGACGTCGCCCTTCTTCAGGTCGCACAGATAGTTCGAGCACACGCCGTTCGCCGCGTCGCCCTGATAGTCCTGGGTGACACGCTTCACGGTCAGCGAGACATTGTTGTAGCCGGGCCGCTCGCCGTCGCGCGGACTGGCAATCGAATACTGGCGCGCATGATGCGCGCGTCCATCGGCGGCGCTGCCCGGCGGCAGAATGCCGATCGACTGCCCTTCGAGGACAGGGAACGGCATCGAGCCGAAATCGAGCACGATGTGATGGATATCGCTTTGCGTCGTCTCGTCCGTCAGCCGATAGTTGCCGACGACCGTGGCCGTCGTCGGATTCTTGTGCGTGTAGAGATTCACGTACGGACGCGCGGCGGACCACGGCGGCACCACCGCGCCGCGCACCGTATCGACGTCGATGCCTTGCGCTTCGCTGGTAATGTCGCTGCTCGCGGCGTTTTCTTGCGCCGGCGTCTCGGTTGAAGATGGCAACGCCATCGTGCCCTGCTCCGGCAACACATCCCATGTGTATTGCTCGTCGATGCTGTAGGCGTCTGCCTTGAGCACCGAGCGCCAGTTGTCGATCGCGCCCGTCGGACACGGCGGCACGCACGCCATGCAGCCGTTGCACACGTCCGGCATTACGACGTAATTCGTGCCGTCGTGCGTGATCGCATCGATCGGACAGGTCTCTTCGCATGTGTTGCAGCGAATGCAGATCTCCGGATCGATCAGATGCTGCTTGAGAATTTCGACCGGTACGGGCGCGTTCATGATGGTTCTGCCTTTTGCCTTACGTTACGTTCAGTTGCGTTCAGTTGAAGCGCACGTATTCGAAGTCGACGGGCTGGCGGTTGATGCCCATCGCGGGCGGCGCGATCCAGTTCGCAAACTTGCCGGCCTCGACGACACGCCCCATCAGCGATGCGACGTACGCGCGATCTTCCGCACTGGGCATCCATTTCGCTTCGTTCGCTGCCCATTCCGTCTCGCTGATCACGCGGCCATCGGGCGACACACGCGTGCCCGCAAAGGTGCCGATCTGCCGGTTAAACGCCTTGTGCGGCACAGTCAGGCGAAAATCGATGCCCGCCTTCTCCAGCACCTTGTTCCAGCGTCCGACACCCGCGACGGAATCCTTGATGTAGTCGTCGCGCAGCACTTCGTTCATGGCGTTGAGCATCGGCACTTCGCGCTCAATCAACTTGCCGTCCGCGACATCGAGCAGCTTGTAGCTCTGCCCGTTCAGTTGATGATCGTCGTCGCGCTTCGTTTCCTCGTAGCGGCCCTTGAGGCCCGAGCTATAGAACGTCGCCGCATTCGACGAATGGTCCGCGCCGAACAGATCGATCGTCACCGAGTAGTGGAAGTTCAGATAACGCTGGATAGTGGGCAGATCGATCACGCCGGCTCCGCGAATCTTGCTTGCGTCGTCCGTCTTCAGTTCGTTCATCACCTGCGCGGTGCGCTGCACGACACGCGACACACCCGATTCGCCGACGAACATGTGATGGGCTTCTTCCGTCAGCATGAACTTCGTGGTGCGCGCAAGCGGATCGAAACCGGATTCGGAGAGCGCGCTCAACTGGAACTTGCCGTCGCGATCCGTGAAGTACGTGAACATGTAGAACGCGAGCCAGTCGGGCGTTTTCTCGTTGAACGCGCCGAGAATGCGGGGGTTGTCGTCGTCGCCCGAGCGGCGGCCGAGCAGTGCTTCCGCTTCCTCGCGCCCGTCGCGGCCGAAATGACGATGCAGCAGATACACCATCGCCCACAGATGCCGGCCTTCCTCGACGTTCACCTGAAAGAGGTTGCGCAGGTCGTACATCGACGGCGCCGTGAGACCGAGGTGACGCTGCTGCTCGACGGAAGCCGGCTCCGTATCGCCTTGCGTGACGATGATGCGGCGCAAGTTCGCGCGATGTTCGCCCGGCACGTCCTGCCACGCCGCTTCGCCCTTGTGCTCGCCGAAGTTGATCTTGCGATCCTGATCGCCGGGTGTGAGAAAAATGCCCCAGCGGTAGTCAGGCATCTTCACATAATCGAAATGCGCCCAGCCGCCGGGATCGACGCTGGTCGCCGTGCGCAGATAGACGTCGAAGTCATGCGAGCCATCGGGGCCCATGTCGCCCCACCATGACAAGAAGTTCGGCTGCCATTGCTCGAGCGCGCGTTGCAAGGCGCGGTCGTCGGCGAGGTTGACGTTGTTCGGGATCTTGTCGGTGTAGTTGATCGTGGACATGTCGGTTCCTTGAGCGCGGTGCGATGGTTCGCATTCGGTCGCGTTGGTTCGCGTTTATTCGGCTGGCGAGAGGCTTCGGATCGGTGCGATTGATGTGATGCAAGCGTGATGCGGGCCTACACGCGCGATACGTCGAATTGCGCCTTGCTGCCCTTGCCGTATACCTTGAGCGCGCCCTTCTCGCCCACCGCGTTCGGCCGGTTGAAAATCCAGTTCTGCCACGCCGTCAGACGGCCGAAGATGCGCGTCTCCATCGTCTCGCGGCCGTTGAAACGCAGATTCGCTTCCATGCCCGTCAGCGCATCCGGCGACATCGCCGCGCGTTCTTCGAGCGCAATGCGGATTTCGTCAGCCCAGTCGATGTCATCCGGCGACGCCGTCACGAGACCCAGGCGCTCCGCTTCGACCGCCTTCACGGGCTGACCGATCTTCGCGCGCACGGCATCGAGCGGCTCCGTTTCTTCGTAGAAGCGCCGCGCGAGCCTCGACTGATGCGTGACCATTGGATACAGCCCGAAGTTGACTTCCGACAGCGTGATCGCGGGCTCTTCATCTTCGTTCGCAGGCAGCGCGGCCATGTAGGTGCGGTCGGCGGCGAACGCGAACTCGGCGAACGTGCCCGCGAAGCACGAACCCGGCTCAATCAGCGCAAACAGCGAACGCGACGACACGTCGATGCGCGC
This sequence comes from Paraburkholderia sp. SIMBA_054, assembly GCF_046534875.1. Taxonomy (NCBI): domain Bacteria; kingdom Pseudomonadati; phylum Pseudomonadota; class Betaproteobacteria; order Burkholderiales; family Burkholderiaceae; genus Paraburkholderia; species Paraburkholderia sp. SIMBA_054. The sequence goes on from NZ_JAWRXV010000002.1 coordinate 315,610, forward strand.
GAGCGTGCGGCGCAACAGGCCGATCGTTTCGCGCACCAGCCAGTGGTCCTTGTGTTGCAGCAACGTGGCGTCGACAGCGAGCACCGCGCGTGCGTCGCCTTCCGTCTTAAGGATCCACGTGCCGATATCGAGCTCGTTCGTGCGCATCGACAGGATCGCGTCGTCGAGTTCGCGCGCGTACTGCAGCGGCCACCAGCTCGCGCCCTTCGCGACGATGGCGTCGATATCTGTCGGCTGTTCGGTCGTAGGCGCTTTGGCCGTGAAAGTGGCCGTGCGTTTCGCCCGGTCGATGGTCACGTCGAGCGTCGCATACGTGAGGCCGTCGTCGCGATCCGTGCGTTCGATGCGCGTCAGCGCCACGCCTTGCGCATCCGCTGGACGATCGCTTTGCTGCGCGAGTTCCAATGCACGCGCAGCGATCGCCTGCTCGAACTGGTTCGGCTTCACGACTTCATCGACGAGACGCCACTCCTTCGCGCGCGCGCCGCGGATGCCTTCGACCACGGTGCAGAAAATGTCGGCGCGATCGTGCCGCACCTTGCGTTTGTCGGTGACGCGCGTGAGGCCGCCCGTTCCCGGCAGCACGCCGAGCAGCGGCACTTCCGGCAGCGCCACCGATGACGAGCGGTCGTCGATCAAATAGATCTCATCGCACGCGAGTGCCAGTTCGTATCCGCCGCCTGCACATGCACCGTTGACTGCTGCAAGAAACTTCAGGCCCGAATGACGCGACGAGTCCTCGACGCCGTTGCGGGTTTCGTTCGTGAATTTGCAGAAGTTGACCTTCCATGCATGCGACGACAGGCCGAGCATGAAGATGTTTGCACCCGAGCAGAACACGCGGTCTTTCAGGCTCGTGAGGACGACCGTCCGCACTTCCGGATGCTCGAAGCGGATGCGCTGGAGTGCATCGTGCAGTTCGATATCGACGCCCAGGTCGTATGAATTCAGCTTCAGCTTGTAGCCGTCGCGGATGCCTCCGTCTTCGGCGATGTCGATCCCGAGCGTCGCCACCGGACCATTGAACGCGAGCTTCCAGTGCTTGTACTGCGAGGGATCGGTGCGGTAGTCGACTCGTACGGCGGCGGTCTCTGCCGGGAACACGGCTGCGGACATGGGGCGTCTCCTGAGACGGATGCAAATTGTTTGAAAGAACAATAGTGCACCATCACAGCCATGTAAAGCACTTTACTTCATGTTTTCGGGTTATCCCTATCTCAATCGGCTCTGGACCGACTTCGGCACATGCATCAGGTTTCATCGCCCAGTTCTGCGGCGAGACGCGCGGCGAGGCGGTCGCGCAGTTGCAGATAGGCGTCGGCCAGCGTGCGCTCGCTGGTGTCGAAGGTCATGTCGGCACGGTTATAGAGTTCGCCGCGGCCCGCGAGGATGCGCTTGAGGTCCTCCATCGCCTCCTTGTTGCCCGACATGGGCCGCAAGTCGCCCTGCGCGACGACCCGGCGCATGTGCTCTTCCGGGGTGGCCTGCAGCCACACCGTGAAGCAGTGCGCGAGCAGCGCATTGAAGGTGGCGGGCTCCGACACCAGTCCGCCCGGCGAGGCGATCACGGCGCGCTCGTGCTCGCCGATCACCGCCTCGAGCGCACGCTGCTCGTAACGGCGGTACGCGCTCGCGCCATACAGAGAATGGATCTCTGCCGGCGGACAGCCCGCCATCTGCTGGATCACCTTGGTGATCTCGATGAACGGCACCTTGCGCTCCTGCGCCAGCATGCGGCCGAGCGTCGATTTCCCCGCGCCGCGCAGCCCGATCAGCGCGATGCGGTCCTTGCGATGCGGATCGCGCGGCGCCTGCGCGAACATCTCCGACAGCGCGACGCGCGCGCGCTGCAGCGCCGCCTGGTCTCGCCCCTGCAGCAGTTCGCGGATCAGCAGCCATTCGGCGGACGACGTGGTTTCATCGCCGATCACTTCGGCGAGCGGGCAGTTCAGCGTGGCCGCGATTTGCCGCAGCACCAGCACCGACGCGTTGCCGACGCCCGACTCGAGATTCGCGAGATGCCGCTCGGATAGGCCCGTTTCCGACGCCAGCGTCTTGCGCGTCATGCCGCGGCGCGCGCGCAGCAGGCGCACGCGCTCGCCCATCGCGGTCAGGAACGGATCGCGTTCTTCGCGCTCGGCTTTCGGCGCTTCGTCGTCTGCGCGGGGGTTTGGCGGAGCGTTCCCCGCAGCGTCGGAGTAAGTTTGGTTCATGTCGCTAAGCCTCATCGACTAGGTATATGTACTATAGTGCTTGACATGCTCAAGGTGAACGGTTAATTTTCGCCGCATATCGATGCAATAACAACGCCGAATGCCCTCCACCGGATGGCATAGGCAAAATCGGAGACGATCGGCGGCAGAGCACATGAACTAAGGTGCGTGTCGACCGGCAGCAAAATCATCTTGCATGAGACCTGAGCAAGGCGCGGGCAGGCAAGCGCGAAAGCGTCAGCTTCGTTCGATACGCCGGTTCAGGTCGACAGGAGGCAAGCATGTCCCCTCAGGATTTTCAGCGTCTGATTGCAGGCGTGACCGCGCAATTGGACGGCCGCCCGCTCGACCCGTCGCTGGCCGGGTGGCTCAACGCGACCTGGCCCGCCGGCAGCGCCACTTACGACGAGCTCGCCAACGCATGCCGCGTGGGCGTCGCCGAAGGCTGGCTGTGCAATCGCGAGCACGGCGGCATCCGCTACGGCCGCGTCATCAAGCCCACACCCGACACGCACGGCTTTTCAGTCGACGTCGTCGACATGCAGGACATTTCCGGTCCGCATCACGTGCACCCACACGGCGAAATCGATCTGATCATGCCGCTCACAGAAGGCGCGACCTTCGACGGTCATCCGGCCGGCTGGTGCGTGTACGGTCCCGGCAGCGCGCATCGACCGACGGTCGCGCGCGGACAGGCGCTCGTGCTGTATCTGCTGCCGCAAGGTGCAATCGAATTCACGCGGGACGCCAGCGTTGCCTGAAACGCCCCACGCGCGCTTTCACGTCCCCTTTTCCGTTCCCATGCACTCCGCCTCAACTCGCCGGAGGAAACATGCAAGCCTTGCTGGAATCGCACCCGGGGGAGCCCGCGCCGAACGTCGAAGCGCCCCCCGCGCAGTTCAACTTCGCGTCGCATCTGTTCCGCCTCAACGACGTGCGGCCCGACAAGCCCGCCTATATCGACGACGCCGGCGTCACCACCTACGCGCAACTCGAAGACCGCGCGCGCCGCTTCGCTGGCGCGCTGCGCTCGCTCGGCGTGCATTCCGAAGAGCGCATCCTGCTCGTGATGCTCGACACGGCCGAATTGCCCGTCGCGTTTCTCGGAGCGCTTTATGCGGGCGTCGTGCCCGTGGTCGCGAACACGCTGCTGACGTCCGCCGACTATCTGTACATGCTCACGCATAGCCACGCGCGGGCCGTGATCGCATCGGGCGCACTGCTGCCGAATGTCGAAAAAGCGATGAGCGAGGCGGAACACGACGGCTGTCTGTTGATCGTGTCGCAGCCTGTGCAGGTCGATCCGCCGCCAACGTATGTTCTTGGCCAGTTGATCGACGGCGCCGAGCCGTCGATGAAACCCAATGCATGTAGCGGCGACGATATTGCGTTCTGGTTGTATTCATCCGGTTCAACCGGCAAACCGAAAGGCACGGTGCACACGCATGCAAACCTGTACTGGACTGCAGAGCTCTATGCGAAGCCGATACTCGGCATCAGCGAACGCGACGTGGTGTTCTCCGCCGCCAAGCTGTTCTTCGCCTATGGCCTCGGCAATGCACTGACGTTTCCCCTGTCGGTCGGCGCTTCGGCCGTGCTGATGGCCGAGCGTCCGACACCCGACGCCATCTTCAGGCGACTCGTCGAGCATCGGCCGACGATCTTCTACGGCGTACCGACGCTGTACGCGAACATGCTCGTGTCGCCAAATCTGCCGCCGCGCGAGCAGGTCGCGATGCGCGTCTGCGCATCGGCGGGCGAAGCGTTGCCGCGCGAGATCGGCGAGCGCTTCACCGCGCACTTCGGCTGCGAGGTTCTCGACGGCATCGGTTCGACGGAGATGCTGCATATCTTTCTGTCGAATCGCCCAGGTGCAGTCGAGTACGGAACAACGGGCCGCCCTGTGCCGGGATATGAAGTGGAGTTACGCGACGAAGCGGGCCATTCCGTGCCCGACGGTGAAGTCGGCGATCTGTTCATCAAAGGGCCGAGCGCCGCGCTGATGTACTGGAGCAACCGCGAGAAGTCGCGCGCGACCTTCCTCGGCGAGTGGATTCGCAGCGGCGACAAGTACAGCCGCTTGCCGAACGGCTGCTATCAATATGCAGGCCGCAGCGACGACATGCTGAAAGTAAGCGGCCAGTATGTGTCGCCCGTCGAAGTGGAAATGGTCCTCGTGCAACATACTGCCGTGCTCGAAGCCGCCGTCGTCGGGGTCGATCACGGCGGCCTCGTGAAAACGCGTGCATTCGTCGTGCTGAAACGAAATGCCGATGCATGCGATGCACTCGCGGATGAACTCAAGTCGTTCGTCAAGGACAAGCTCGCGCCGCACAAGTATCCGCGCGATATCGTCTTCGTCGATGATCTGCCGAAGACGGCAACCGGTAAGATTCAACGCTTCAAACTGCGGGAACAGCTCAACAGCTGATGAACGGAATGGCCGAACCTGTTACGACCTTGCGCGAAGACGCCGGTAGCGCGTCGGTCGCGTTGCCTGCGACTGCACAACGCGACGCGCTGGATATCGAATACCGCTGGCTCAACGCGCATCTTGCCGATGCGCCGCTGGCCGTGTTCCTGCACGAGGGACTCGGCTCCGTCGCGATGTGGAAGGACTGGCCCCAGAGCGTATGCGACAGGCTCGGCATGCGCGGCCTCGTGTATTCGCGCCCGGGCTATGGACGTTCGACACCGCGTCCACACCATGTCAAATTGCCCGTCGATTTCATGTCGGTGCAGGCGCGCGACATCTTGCCCGCGTTGCTCGATGCACGCGATGTGAGCGCTGAGGAAAGAAAACGCATGTGGGTGATCGGTCACAGCGACGGCGGATCGATCACGCTGCTTTATGCTGCCGCTTTTCCGGATGCACTGGCCGGCGCCGTTGTGGTTGCGCCGCATGTCTTCGTCGAGGACATTTCCGTCGCGAGCATTGCCGAGGCGAAGACGGCCTACGAGCAGTCGGATCTGCGTAGCAAGTTGGCGCGTCACCACGACGACGTCGATTCGGCCTTTTATGGCTGGAACGACGTATGGCTAAGCGATGCGTTCCGGTCGTGGAGCATCGTCGATGAACTCGAGTGCATTCGCTGCCCGCTGCTTGCCGTGCAGGGGTACGACGATCATTACGGCACGATGGCGCAAATCGACACGATTGCGCAGCGCGCTCCACATACTCAACTGGCGAAGCTCGACAACTGCGGGCACTCGCCTCATCGCGATGCGCCGCAAGCGCTCAACGATGCGATCATCGATTTCATCAAGAAGCACGACGCCACTGCGCAGGCTTGAATCGGCAAGCGAACCAAGCCGGCTTGAGAGTGCAGCAAAGCATTGCACTGTAGTTCTCCACAGAAACCGTTCATAAGCCTGTGGGTAACCTGGGCAAGACCCGCTCAAGTCATTGATGCAATTCAGATTGCACACGCTGCATCCACCTCGCGTCCGCGCGCACGCTTCTTCTGCGCGCGGACACGCCGCGAGGTTGTCCACATTTTCCGTGACCAACCTTGTGGACAACGCGCCGATAACGCACTCAAGTCATTGAACCGTCACAGGGAATGCGCGTTGCATCGGATGCAGCGCATTCCACTGCATATCGATGCACACGCGCACCGTCGCGCATCCTTACACGCATCTTTCTGCACTTCCTTCCGCGCTCGCTCTGCATTTCTTTCGTCGCCTCACGCTTCACAATAGCTACACACACGATGGCTATCGTTACGCGTCTCTCAAGCATGGTGCCGGAGGATGACGATGCCCGCTCTGCACAAAACAGCACATAGCCCGCAACGCAAGCGATTGCACTGGATGCTCGCCGTCGTCGCGGCATCGATCGCCGCCACGGCATGCAGTGACGACTCGTCGATGCAGGCGTCGCAAGAACAGAATCAGCAGCAACAGACACAACGCGAGCAACAGCCCGCCCTCGCGACGACATTCAACGCCCCGCCCACGCAATCCACGTCGGCCGCCGGCACCACGCTTCAAACACCGCAATCCCCTTCCGCGCAGGCACAAACCGCAGCCCCCGGCGGCGCCAGCGCAGCCGATTCCGTCGTTCTCGCACCACCCGTGATTCACACCGTCGATTGAGTTCTGCCCAGTCAGGCTCCATGCCCCCGCATGGATGCCGTCCCTTACCGTTTCTTCCCTCACGATCAAAGGCAACATGACTTCAAAAAACCGCCGTGATTTTCTGCGAGCCGCCGCCCAGGCAGCCGGCTCCGCCACCGCATTGACGATGCTCCCCCTCGGCATCCGCAATGCGCTCGCGATTCCCGCGAACAACAAGACGGGCAGCATCCGCGATATCGAACACATCGTCGTGTTGATGCAGGAAAACCGCTCGTTCGATCATTACTTCGGCACGCTGCGAGGCGTGCGCGGTTTCGGCGACACGCGCGCGATCAACCTGCCGAACGGCAAACCGGTGTGGCATCAACCGCTGGCGGGCGGCGCCGGCGAAGTGCTGCCGTTCCGGCCGACGGCGCCGAATCTCGGCCTGCAGTTCCTGCAAGACCTGCCGCACGACTGGCCGACGACGCACGGCGCATGGAACGGCGGCCGCAACGACCAGTGGGTGCCGAACAAGGGCACGACGACGATGGCGTACCTCACGCGCGACGACATCCCGTTTCACTATCAGCTGGCCGACTCGTTCACGATCTGCGACGCGTACCACTGCTCGCTGATGGGCGCGACCGACCCGAACCGCTACTACATGTGGACCGGCTGGGTCGGCAACGACGGCTCGGGCGGCGGCCCTGTCGTCGACAATTCGGAACTGGGTTACGGCTGGTCGACGTATCCTGAGGTGCTGGAAACAGCGGGCATTTCGTGGAAGATCTATCAGGACATCGGCACTGGGCTCGACGCGAAAGGGTTTTGGGGCTGGACGGACAATCCGTATATCGGCAACTACGGCGACAACTCGCTGCTGTACTTCAACCAGTATCGCAACGCGCAGCCCGGCAATCCGCTGTATGAAAAAGCGCGCACGGGTACGAACGTGTCGGCAGGCGACACGTACTTCGACATCTTGCGCAAGGACGTTCAGAACAACCAGTTGCCGCAGGTGTCGTGGATCGTTGCGCCAGAAGCGTATTCCGAGCATCCGAACTGGCCTGCGAACTATGGCGCGTGGTATGTCGATCAGGTGCTGCAGATCCTGACATCGAACCCCGAGGTGTGGAGCAAGACCGCGCTGCTCATCAACTACGACGAAAACGATGGTTTCTTCGATCACGTGTCGCCGCCGTTTGCGCCGTCGTCGAGTGCGAATGGTCTGTCGACCGTCGATACCACCAACGAAATCTATCCCGGCGGCAACAACGGCAAATACGCAGCCGGTCCGTACGGCCTCGGACCGCGCGTGCCGATGCTCGTCGTGTCGCCCTGGTCGAAAGGCGGCTGGGTGTGCTCGGAGGTGTTCGATCACACGTCCGTGATCCAGTTCATCGAAGCGCGTTTTGGTAAAGGCCACAAATTGTCGGAGCCGAACATCACGCCGTGGCGTCGCGCGGTATGCGGCGATCTGACGTCGGCGTTCAACTTCAAGAACCCGAACGATGCGTTCCCGACGCTGCCGTCCACCGCATCGTACAAGCCGCAGGATCAGGACCGTCATCCGGACTACAAGCCGTTGCCGCCCGCCGTCGGCTCCGTGCCGAAGCAGGAGTCGGGCGTGCGTCCGGCGCGCGCGGTGCCGTATGAGCTGTTCGTCCGCATCAATGACAACAGCAGCGGCAAGCTCTCGATGCGCTTCGTCAACACGGGCGACGCCGGCGCGAACTTCCTCGTGTTCGAAGCGCTGAGCGCCGATGCGCCGCGCACGTATACAGTGGAAGCGGGCAAGCGTCTCGTCGATCAGTTGCCGGTCAACGCAGATGGTTCGTACGATTTCACGGTGCACGGGCCGAATGGCTTCCTGCGCCGCTTTGCCGGCAAGCAGGTCGCGCAGCATTTCTGGAATAGCCACGATCGCGCGAACCCGGAAGTCGCGGAGGGCTACGACGTCGCGAACGGCAATCTGCAACTGCGTCTGAAGAACGACGGCAACACGCGCTGCCAGTTCAAGATCGTCAATGCGTACGATTCGGGCAAGCCCCTCACGCACACCGTACGCGGCGGCGACAGCGACACCGTGAATCTCGATTTGCGTCACGTGTACGGCTGGTACGACCTGACGATCACCGTCGATAGCGACGCGTCGTTCACGCGCCGTTTTGCGGGTCACGTCGAGACGGGCAAGCCGAGCATGAGCGATCCGGCGCTGGGCGGGCAGTAAGCGAGTTACCGGTTTGGCGGTTTAGCGCAGCTCAAAACGAAAGCCCGTGCCGTTGTGTAGACGGCACGGGCTTTTTTACTATCTGCGCTTACGCGCGCTTCGGAATGTCCAACCCTCGCGCGACAGCGGGACGCGCCAGAAACGCGTCGAGCGCGCGCTTCACATGCGGGAAGTCGTCAAAGCCGACAAGATCGGAAGCTTCATAGAAGCCGACCAGATTGCGCACCCACGGGAAGGTCGCGATATCGGCAATCGTGTAGTCGTCGCCCATGATCCACTTGCGCGTCGCGAGCCGCTCGTTCAGCACGCTGAGCAGCCGCTTCGATTCGTTGACGTAGCGCTCGCGCGGACGCTTGTCCTCGTAGTCCTTGCCCGCGAATTTGTGGAAGAAGCCGACCTGACCGAACATCGGTCCGATCCCTCCCATCTGGAACATCACCCATTGAATCGTCTCGTAGCGGACCGACGCGCGCTGCGACATCAGTTGCCCCGTCTTGTCCGCGAGATAGATCAGGATCGCGCCCGACTCGAAGAGCGGCAGCGGCTCGCCATCCGGGCCGCTCGGATCGATGATCGCGGGAATCTTGTTGTTCGGATTGAGCGACATGAATTCCGGCGACAGCTGATCGTTCGTATCGAAGCGCACCAGATGCGGTTCGTACGCGAGGCCTGTTTCTTCCAGCATGATCGACACCTTGACGCCGTTGGGCGTCGGCAGCGAGTACAGCTGGATGCGCTCTGGATGCGCAGCGGGCCACTTCTTCGCGATCGGGAAAATGGATGGGTCAGGCATGAAAGGTCCTTGTGAGCTTGAGTCGGCAAACAGGGACCAATATAGACGGGTTGAGTGCGCTTTGCTTGCGGTTGAACGGATGAGGGCTCGCGGACGCAACGTAGTGCGGTCTCGCTCAATCGATACGCGATATCCGCGCTTGCGTCTCCGATGGATCGAACAGATGCGCCAGCGTACGCACGCTCAGATAGCCGATGAACAGATTCGCGCCGACGAACACAGGCACCGACAGCGTCTGGGCAGGCGGCACGCCCGCGTGCGCGAGCTTCATGCATGCGAGCGTCGCCGACGCGACACCGAACGTGTACGCCCACCATGACGGCGCGAACGGATGCTTCGTCAGCCATCCGCCGAGCCGCAAGCCAATCAGCATCTGGAACAGGCCATAGCCGAGCAGCATCACGATCCAGTGATCGACGGAACCCGGCTGCAACACCAGCGCGGCCGCCGCGCCGACGACGGGCGGCGCGAACTGGATGCCGAGCAACGGCCGCTGCTCGGGCGGCAGCGCGGCACCGTGCCACAAGCGGTAGATGATCAATGGCTCGATTGCGAGCCACGAAAAAATGCCTGCACCGAACAGCAGCCAGCCCCATTCGGGACGGCCCATCGTGGCGAGCGCCGCCGCGCCTGTGAAGTTGCCGGCGACGGTCGGCAGATAGAGCGTGGGCGCCGTGTCGAGCATGTCGCGCCCGCCCTGCCACAACATCCCCGTATGCCACAGCGCAAAAGTCAGATGCCACGCGAGGCCTGCCACGGCGAGCGCCGCTGCGAGTCCGCGGGAATACGGGAAGACGGCCTGCACGATCAGCAGCGTCGACACGCCGAGCAGCGCGGCTGTGCCGCCCGCGACGGGATGCTTGAACTCGTCGACGACTTCGGCGGGATTGCGCAACGCGTGCAGCACGTATGCGATCAACAGGCCGCACCAGACGAGCGTCGCAAGCAGCAGGATCGCTTCACCGACGGCGGCGCTCACATGCCACATTCGCGCTGCGACCCGCCATGACTGGCCGAGGCCGGACAGACCGAGCACGATGCTGAAGAGCGAAGCGGAAATCGAGGTGCTTTTCATGTTGCGGGTTGATCTGACTGCGTGCGAAACGCGTTGCGGCGCAGTGGGATCGCGAGCATGCATAGCCGTGCACGCACGCTCGATCCGTTCGCGCGAGATTGCCCGAAGTATGCCGTCGATACGTGGATGGCGCCCGTCAGAACGATTGGCCGAAGTGCGTCGACACGCGGGCGGCAGAGCCGTCAGCCGCCCGCGGGACGGCGTCGGCCCGTTGATCTATTGCCGGATGGCCTGAGCCCTGTGCGGCAATCGTTGTGGCAACGTGTCGCAGACGTGTTTCCATCGCGCTCGGTTTCGAGCGCGATGGACCAGGCGCAAGCGGTGCGTCAACGTGCCGGGGCTACGCGAGAGCGCTTGACGACCTCGCCCTGACGCGCGCGGCGTCGTGTCGAACGAACGACGACGCCGCGCCGCCTTTGCTACGTCAGCCTGCGCTCACACGCGCGCCCACTACGTCCTCGCCAGAGTCACCCGCTACCCTCGCCAGCACCGGCTCCAGCGCCCGCCCCGTATGGCTCGCCGCGACGCGCACGAGGCCTTCGGGATCTGTCGACGCGACGATCGAGCCGCCACCCACACCACCCTCGGGTCCGAGATCGATGATCCAGTCCGCTTCGGCGATCACATCGAGATCGTGTTCGATCACGACAACGCTGTGCCCCGCGTCAGCGAGCCGATGCAGCACGCGAATCAGCTTTGCGACGTCGGCCATATGCAGGCCGACAGTCGGTTCGTCGAGCACGTATAGCGTGTGCGGCGCCTTTTGTCCGCGGCGTGTGATGTCGTCGCGCACCTTGCTCAGTTCGGTGACCAGCTTGATGCGCTGCGCCTCGCCGCCCGACAGCGTCGGCGACGGCTGGCCGAGCGTCAGATAGCCAAGGCCGACGTCCTTCATCAGTTGCAGCGGATGCGCGATGTTCGACATCGGCGCGAAGAAGTCGACGGCTTCGTCGATTTCCATCGTCAGCACGTCGCCGATATTCTTGCCGCGCCACGTCACCGCGAGCGTTTCCGGATTGAAGCGCTGACCATGGCACACATCGCACGGCACCTTTACGTCGGGCAGGAAGCTCATGCCGATCGTACGCACGCCTTGTCCTTCACACGCCGGGCAACGGCCGTCGCCCGTATTGAACGAGAAGCGCGATGCCGTGTAGCCGCGCGCCCGCGCTTCGAGCGTGTCGGCGAACAGACGTCTGATGGTGTCCCATACGCCGATGTACGTGGCAGGACACGAGCGCGGTGTCTTGCCGATCGGCGTCTGATCGACTTCGAGCACGCGGTCGATCGGCTCGAAGCCGCTAATCGATTCGCAGCCCTGCCACGCATGCGCGACGTTCAGCGACGGCCGGGACGCGCTGCGTGCGAGCACGCTCGAACGACGGTTCGCAGCGGGCGCCTCTTCCGTTTGCGCGGCCTTGCGCGCGCGGCGCACGGCGGGCGACGACAGCACCGACCGGCCGACGGCATCGAGCAGATTCGTCATCAGCACATCGCGCGCGAGCGTCGACTTGCCCGATCCGCTGACCCCCGTCACGGCGACGAGACGCCCGAGCGGAATGCCGACGGTCACATCGCGCAGATTATGCAGCGTTGCGCCATGCACGGTGAGCCACCTTTCCGGCACGGCGGGCGCGCGTTTTGTGGTGAGCGAAACAGGACGCCGCGCTTGCAACGGATGAAGAATCGGCTGTGCGAGAAACTGACCTGTCAGGGAATTCGACTGCGCGGACAGATCGCCGACGCGTCCCTGCGCGACCAGCGTGCCACCGCGCTTGCCCGCGCCCGGACCAATATCGATGATGTGATCCGCGCGGCGTATGGTGTCTTCGTCATGCTCGACGACGACCAGCGTATTGCCCTTGTCGCCGAGCTTGCGCAGCGCGTTCAGCAGAATCTGGTTGTCGCGCGGATGCAAACCAATAGTCGGCTCGTCGAGCACGTAGCAGACGCCCTGCAGATTGCTGCCAAGTTGAGCCGCCAGACGGATGCGTTGCGCTTCGCCGCCCGACAGACTCGGCGCTGCCCGGTCGAGGCTCAGATAACCAAGGCCCACTTCCTCGAGGAACTGCAGGCGGCTGCCGATTTCACTGATCACGTCGCGTGCGATTTCCGCATCACGCCCAGTCAGTTCGAGTTCATCGATCCAGCGTCGCGTATCCGACACGGTCCACTGCGCGACGTCGACGATCGACGTTTCGCTGAACGATACGGCGCGAGCGGACGGATTCAGACGCGTGCCGTGGCAATCCGGACACGGCTCGTCGACGACGCCCTCCGGTTCCTGCTCGTCCGACGGCAAGGTCTGTTCGCGCCCGCGGTTGTCGTCGACGAGGACGGTGTCGTCATAGTCGGCGCGCTGTTCGCGAGTCAGTGCGAGACCCGTACCGACGCAGGTCGTGCACCACCCGTGCTTGCTGTTGTACGAGAACATGCGCGGGTCCAGTTCGGGATAACTGGTGCCGCACACAGGACACGCGCGCTTGACCGACAGCACCTTCACTTCGCCGACATGCGCGGTCGGCCCATTGCGGGTCATCGCGTGTTCGAGGCCGTCGAGCGGCGCGAGCAGATGGATCACGCCCTTGCCCGCTTCGAGCGTTTCGTCGAGCAGGCGACGCAGTTCGGCTTCCTTGTCCGCCGACACGACAATGTCTCCGACGGGCAATTCGATCGTATGCTCGCGGAAACGATCGAGCTTCGGCCACGGATCGACGGGCACAAACTCGCCGTCGACGCGCAAGTGCGAATTGCCGCGCGCTTTCGCCCACTTCGCGAGGTCGGTATAGACGCCCTTGCGGTTCACGACGAGCGGCGCAAGCAGTCCGACATGATCGCCTTTGTGATCGCGCATCAACTGCGCGACGATCGACTCGACACTTTGCGACGTGACGGGCGCGCCGTCGTGAATGCAATGCTGGATGCCCAGCTTCACATACAGCAGACGCAGAAAGTGCCATACCTCCGATGTCGTCGCGACCGTGCTCTTGCGTCCGCCACGCGACAAACGCTGCTCGATTGCAACGGTGGGCGGGATGCCATACACAGCATCGACTTCGGGACGGCCGGCGGGCTGCACGATGGAACGCGCATACGCATTCAGCGATTCCAGATACCGGCGCTGCCCCTCATGGAACAGGATGTCGAACGCGAGCGTCGACTTGCCTGAACCCGAGACACCTGTGATGACGTTGAACTTCCCATGTGGAATATCGACGTCCAGCGCTTTCAGGTTGTGCTCGCGCGCATTGACGATGCGCACGACGTCTTCGCCTTCCACCGCGCGCCGCGCGCGCGCCGCGTTCAGCGCCGTCTGGAGCGGCATGCCATGTGCGGCGGCTTCCGCCTTTTCGGCCGCCTCCGTCGGCTCGATTGCGAGCCCCATTGCGCGGTCGTATTGGACGAGCGCTTCGCCTGTGTGCGAACCCGGGCATTGCTTGACGTCTTCCGGCGTACCCGCGCACACGACGAGGCCGCCGGCATCGCCACCCTCGGGACCGAGATCGATCAGCCAGTCAGCCGCACGGATCACGTCGAGATTGTGCTCGATGACGATCAACGAATGACCGCTCGCCAGCAGCTTGCCGAACGCCTGCATCAGCTTGGCGATATCGTCGAAGTGAAGACCGGTGGTCGGCTCGTCGAACATGAAGAGGCGTGCCACCGGCGCCTGCTTCGCACCGCGCGCCGTCTTCGCTTGAGCGGTTTCCGCGAGGAAGCCCGCGAGCTTCAGACGCTGCGCCTCGCCACCCGACAACGTCGGCACCGGCTGGCCCAGTTTCACGTATTCGAGACCGACATCGACGATAGGCTGCAACACCCGCAGGACTTCGCCATCCGCGGCGAACATCGTGACCGCCTCGTGCACGGTCAGTTCCAGCACGTCTGCGATGCTCAGCCCGCGACCGGCGCGCTCGATCTTCACCTCGAGCACTTCGGGCCGATAACGGCTGCCGTCACAGTCCGGACAACGCAAATAGACGTCGCTCAGGAACTGCATTTCGATATGTTCGAAGCCGGAGCCGCCGCAGGTTGGGCAGCGGCCGTCTCCCGAATTGAAGCTGAACACGCCCGCGCCATAGCCGCGTTGCAGCGCGAGCGGCGCCTTCGCGAACAGCTTGCGGATTTCGTCGAACGCGCCGACGTAGCTCGCGGGATTCGAGCGCGTGGTTTTACCGATCGGCGACTGGTCGACGAATATCGCGTCGCTGATCTGCTCGACGCCCGTCAGACTGCGGTGCGCGCCCGGCGATTCTGTCGCCTTGCCAAGCTGGCGCGCCAGCGCGGGATACAGCACATCCTGGATCAGTGTCGACTTGCCGGAGCCCGATACGCCCGTCACGCACACGAGACGTTGCAACGGAATGTCGACCGTCACGTCGCGCAGATTGTGCTGGCGGGCGCCTTCTAGCACGATGCGCGGCGTGCTTGTATCGACAGGCCGACGTGCCCAGTGCGCGGCATCTGCGACGTGCTTGCGTCCGCCGAGATACTCGCCCGTCAGCGTGCCCGCCGAACGGATCTTGTCCGGCGCGCCGTCATAAATGATCGTGCCGCCGCGTTCGCCCGGCCCTGGTCCCATGTCGATCAGGCGATCGGCGGCGAGCATCACGGAAGGATCGTGTTCGACGACGACAAGCGTATTGCCCGCATCGCGCAGCCGATGCATCGCTTCGACGATTCTGTTCAGGTCGCGCGGATGCAGGCCGATGCTTGGTTCGTCGAGCACGAACAGCGTCTTGGTCAGCGACGTGCCGAGTGCCGTGGTCAGGTTGATCCGCTGCACTTCGCCGCCCGACAGCGTACGGCTCTGACGATCGAGCGTGAGGTAGCCGAGGCCGACGTCACACAGATATTTGAGGCGCGTGCGCACTTCGGCGAGCAACAGCTTTAGCGCGTCGTCGAGCAGCGCGCTCGGCAACGTGATCTCGTCGAAGAAGCGCCGGATGCGTTCGATGGGCAGCAGCATCAGGTCGTGCACCGTCAGCCCCGCCAATGCTTCGAGCTGCGCACGGTTCCAGTCGACTCCGCGCGGCATGAAACGCCGTGCCGGCTCCAGCACCCCGTCCGCATTCTGTTTCGAACCGAGTCGCCACA
The DNA here is from genome assembly GCF_046534875.1 of Paraburkholderia sp. SIMBA_054. NCBI lineage: Bacteria > Pseudomonadati > Pseudomonadota > Betaproteobacteria > Burkholderiales > Burkholderiaceae > Paraburkholderia > Paraburkholderia sp. SIMBA_054. The sequence continues at coordinate 331,080 of NZ_JAWRXV010000002.1, forward strand.
GCAGCGATTCCGTCTTCAGGCGCGCGCCGCCGCACGTCTCGCACGGCGTGTAGCTACGGTACTTCGACAGCAGCACGCGAATATGCATCTTGTACGCTTTCGACTCCAGATAGCCAAAGAAGCGCTTCACGCCATACCACTGTTTCTGCCACTCGCCGTCCCAGTCCGGCGAGCCGTTGATGACCCAATCGCGCTCGGCTTCCGTGAGCTCGGACCAGCGCGTATCGCGGCGAATGTTGGCCTTCGCGGCGTAGCGCATCAGGTCGTCTTGGCACTCCTTCCATGCGGGCGTCTGCATCGGCTTGATAGCGCCGCCGCGCAACGTCTTGCGCTCGTCTGGAATCACGAGGCCGAGATCGACCCCGATCACCCGTCCGAAGCCGCGACATGTATCGCACGCGCCATAGGCCGAATTAAACGAGAACAATGCGGGCTGCGGATCGGCGTAGCGAAGATCGCTGTCCGGATTGTGCAGCCCCGTGGAGAAGCGCCAGATCTGCGGCTCGGCTTCTTCGCCCTCTGGCGCCTGCGACAGCACGTAGACGTTGACGCGCCCGCCGCCGCGTTTGAGCGACGCCTCGATAGCCTCAACCACCCGTGCCTTTTCGACCTGATGCAGACGGAAACGGTCGGCCACGACGTCGAGCACCTTGCGCATGCCTGTGGGCGACGCGACTTCGCGCTGCGCCTGAACACGCGTATAGCCACTCGCGGAAAGCCATTGCTCGACTTCCGCCTCGCTCGTCGATTCCGGTAGCTCGACCGGAAAAGTCACGACGATGCGCGGATCATCAGTGGTCGTGCGGGCATCCAGTTCGGCGTAAATCGTCTCCGGCGAATCGTGCCGGACAGCCTGTGCGGTCTTGCGGTCGAACAGTTCCGCCGCGCGCGCGTAAAGCAGCTTCAAATGGTCGTTCAGCTCCGTCATCGTGCCAACCGTCGAGCGGGAACTCCGCACCGGGTTGGTCTGATCGATGGCGATGGCGGGCGGCACACCGTCGACGCGGTCGACCTGCGGCCGGTCCATCCGGTCGAGAAACTGCCGGGCGTACGCGCTGAACGTTTCGACGTAGCGCCGCTGCCCTTCGGCATACAGCGTGTCGAACACGAGACTCGACTTGCCCGAGCCCGACGGCCCCGTCACGACGGTCATTTCGCCCGTGTGAAGGTCGAGGTCGACGTTCTTCAGGTTGTGCTGGCGTGCGCCACGAATTCGGATCGTTCCGTTAGATGACAATTTGCCTGTCCGTCTGAATGAGTTGGCCGGGGCATGATGGCCGGCCGTTTGCGGCCACGCGTGCTCGTGCGGCGAGGTTCGTGCGGCGCGCGGAGCCGAGATAGCTGGAGGCCGCCGCGCCGGATAGGTGAATACTATACTGTATGTTTATACAGTTTTGCACGCCGATTGCACGACGATAACGCTGCGAACGGCATAAGCCAAATGACCAGTGTGTGACGCCGCGAACTTGGTGCGGTTCAGCGTGGAATCGAGTCAATCCTGGCGCAGGCTCCCGCCGCTCGCGTCATGTTCCGACGCGCAACGCAAAAGAAAAACCCGGCGGAGCACCGGGTTCGAATGGCCGTCCCCCACAGCCTTCGGGCGAAGGCCGCGCGGCCGCTTACCACACGCCATCTGCCACCTTGCGGCGGTCGAATGCGCATCGACGATGGTCTTCGTCTGGTTCGCCCCCCGGCGGACCACGAAGCGTCGGGCGACTCCTCGCAGCACTTCATGCATCGTCCGAACGCTCAAGCAATGTATGAGCGCAGGCTTAACGGAAACTTAAAGCGCGACGCGCTTGCTGGATGGGATGCGGTAAGGCGCACAGAAACGGCCCAAATACTCCGTACTCGCGGCTGGAAGTTCGATGCGGGGTGCCTATCATTCTTTGGAACGCCGAGGTGGCGGCATCGGGTTGTGGATTCAGTAGGATGAATCTGCATGCGGTGCGGGCTCCTGAGCGCCGCGATCCGCAGCGCCCGTCACGGTGACGGCTCGCCACTGGCCGGCATCGCCGCGACTGAAGTGGAGGTGCGCAATGAAGTTCATTGTTCAGTGGAACGGGCTGCCAACAGCACAGCAATCGGCCGTCGAGCGCTTCATGAAAACGGGCGGTGCCCTGCCGCCCGATGGCATCACGATGCTTGGACGCTGGCATTCGATCGGCGAGTTGAGCGGCTGCGCGATCGTCGAGTCCGACAGCACCGCACCGATGGCCGCGTGGATGCTGCAATGGGGCGATATTTTTACGTTCAGGATTTCGCCCGCCGTCACCGACGAGGAACTCGGGGCCGCGTTGGGTGCGTTTCTGGCGCAGAAGTGAGGTGCTGCTGCGTTCGGCGATTGCGTTGATCCCGCGGGACATCGATTAATCAGGATGACGATGCAGTTCGATGTTTATCCGGGACACGTGCAGAACGGCGGCGCAAAAGAAAAAAGGACTTACGGCATGACACCGTAAGTCCTTTTTGTCTTTCTGGTCGGGGCGAGAGGATTTGAACCTCCGACCACCTGCACCCCATGCAGGTACGCTACCAGGCTGCGCTACGCCCCGAAAGCATGAAATTATAACAGACCCTTCACGCGAATAGAACTGCAACAATCAATCTCGATACAACTAAATCGTTCAATGCCCGAGCAGGTCGATCACTTGCAGCAACTCCTTGCGCAACTGATCGACATCGACCGTGGCCGTGGTCGCGGTCGGTTGCATGACCGTACCTTCGACCACTTCGCCCTCGCCTTCCGCGGCTTGACCGGCACCATGCGCATCGAGCCGGTTGCGCGCGCCGTTGATCGTGAAGCCCTGCTCGTACAGCAGTTCGCGGATCCGCCGGATCAGCAGCACTTCGTGATGCTGGTAGTACCGGCGATTGCCCCTGCGCTTCACCGGACGCAACTGCGTGAACTCCTGCTCCCAATACCGCAGCACATGCGGTTTCACTCCGCATAGTTCGCTGACTTCACCGATCGTGAAGTAGCGCTTCGCGGGAATCGGAGGCAAGACGACTTTTTCGATCGTCGCTGTCATCGTCAGTTAGCGGTCGGATAACCGTCGTAGTGGTTGCGCGGGCGCGCGAATCGATCAGCGCGCGAAGCTCTCTTCAGCGCCGTTCTCGACCAGCGCCTTCAGCTTTTGACTTGCGTGGAACGTCACGACGCGGCGCGCGGCGATAGGAATCGCCTCGCCCGTTTTCGGATTTCTGCCCGGACGCTGTGGCTTGTCGCGCAACTGGAAGTTGCCGAAGCCGGACAGCTTGACGCTGTCGCCACTCTCCAACGCGTCGCGAATTACCTCGAAGAACGCTTCGACCATGTCCTTCGCTTCCCGCTTGTTGAGCCCGACGTTGTCGAACAGCAGCTCGGCAAGCTCAGCCTTGGTGAGCGTCGGCGCTTCGCCCGACGCGCTGGCGGTTGAGGTAGGGATATCGCGAATCATGGCGCTACGCTGCGCCGTAAGAAGGGCTTCGAAATCACTCGAGTTCATTTCATTCATATCTGTCAAATGGCGCGTCAACCAGAACGGAACTTGCGGAACAGCCGTTATCGGTTATCCGCGCAACCGGGCGCCATATACTCGAGCAAGACGATCCACCAGAGTCTGAATGGCCAGATCGACCGTTTCATCCTGAAGGGTGCCACCAGTATCTTGCAAGGTTACACGGAACGCAAGGCTTTTCTCGTGCGCTGCCAGCCCGCCGGAAGTATTTGATTTTGCACGAAATTCATCGAAAAGCGCAACCCTTTGAATGGTCTTGCAAGCCTCGTCCGAAAGCGCCTTTTGCATCTCGTCAAAGAGCGCCTGAACTTCGATTTTCTGATCGACGACGATCGCGATATCGCGCCGCACGGGCGGGAATTTCGACACTTCCGTCGGGGCCGGCAGCGCGCGCTGCATCAGCGCCTCTGCTTCGACTTCGAACAGGATCGGCGCATGCGGCAGGTCGTACTTCTGCATCCAGCGCGGATGCAGTTCGCCGATCCAGCCGATCGCATGGCCATCGAGTTCGATGCGCGCGCTACGTCCCGGATGTAACGCAGGATGTTCAGCCTTCACGAAGCGCGCGACGGCAGGTGCCAGCAACGCTTCGAGATCGCCCTTCACGTCGAAGAAGTCGACGGCACGCGTTTGCGCGCCCCACTGCTCTTCGGCGACGGGACCGTATGCGAGCGCACCCATCATCTTCGGTTGCGCGAAGCCTTCGATGGCCAGTTCACCCGCCTTGATCGACGCGTCCTGCAGGAACACGCGGCCCGCTTCGAACACGCGAATGCGGTCCGCGCGACGGTTCAGGTTATGGCGCAGCACGTTGATCAGGCTGCCGAACAGCGTCGTGCGCATCACCGACAGCTGGCTCGCGATCGGATTCAACAGGCGCACCGGCTTGTCGTTGCCCGCGAAATCCTGCTCCCATTCGGTATCGACGAAACTGAAGTTCACCGTTTCCGCGTAATCGCGCGCGGCGAGCGCGTGACGCAGCATGTGAATGGAGCGCTGCGTTTCGTGCGTGCGGCGCATCTCGCTGCGCGCCACGGGCGGACGCGCCGGAATTTTCTCGAAGCCGTAAATGCGCGCGACTTCTTCGATCAGGTCCTCTTCGATTTCGATATCGAAGCGATACGGCGGCGGCGTCACGAGGAAGTCATCGCCTTCGCGCTCGAACGGCAGGCCAAGGCGCGTGAAGATCTGCGCGATCTCGTCAGCGCTGATCGCCACGCCGATGATGCGGTTCGCGCGCGCGACGCGCATCTTCACGGGCGCACGCTTCGGCACGTTGACGATCTGATCGTCGACGGGACCGGCCTCGCCGCCGCAGATGTCGAGAATCAGCTGCGTGATCCGTTCGATATGGTCGACGGTTGTCGAATAGTCGACGCCCCGTTCGAAGCGATGGCCCGCGTCCGTCGAGAAGTTATAACGGCGCGAACGGCCACGGATGCTATCGGGCCACCAGAACGCGGCTTCGAGATAGATGTGGGTCGTATCGAGCGTGACGGCCGTGCTGTCGCCGCCCATGATGCCCGCGAGGCTTTCGATGTGGTGATCGTCGGCGATCACGCCGACCGTTTCATCCACTTCGACGGTGTTGCCGTTCAGCAGCTTCAGCGACTCGCCGAGCTTGCCCCAGCGCACGTCCATGCTGCCGTGAATCTTGTCCAGATCGAACACGTGCGACGGACGGCCGAGTTCGAGCATCACATAGTTCGAAATGTCGACCAGCGCCGAAATGCTTCGTTGACCGGAACGTTCGAGACGCTCGACCATCCACGCCGGCGACTTTGCGCGCGCGTTCACGCCACGAATGACACGGCCCGAGAAACGGCCGCACAGGTCTGGCGCCGAAATCTTCACGGGCAGCGTTTCATTGAGCTTGACTTCGACGGGCTTGATGTCGAGCGGACGCAGCGGCGCACCCGTGATCGCAGCCGTCTCGCGCGCGACGCCGAACACCGACAGGCAATCGGCCTTGTTCGGCGTCAGCTTGATTTCGAACACGGTGTCGTCGAGGTTCAGCGTTTCTCGGATATCCTGGCCGATCGGCGTATCTTCCGGCAGGATCAAGAGGCCGCTATGATCTTCGGACAGCTTCAGCTCGCGCGCCGAGCACAGCATGCCTTCGCTTTGCACGCCGCGCAGCTTCGAGAGCTTGATCTCAAACGGCGCGCCGCCCTCTTCGGCAGGCGGCAGTTGCGCGCCCACCAATGCGACGGGCACCTTGATGCCGGGCGACACGTTCGGCGCGCCGCACACGATGTTCAGCGTCGCGCCCGTGCCGGCGTCGACCTGACACACGTTGAGCTTGTCCGCGTCCGGGTGCTTGACGACTTCGAGCACGCGGCCCACCACGATCTTCGACGTCGGCGGCGCAGCGGGACGCAGGTCTTCCACTTCGAGACCGGCCATCGTCAGGGCGTGCGACAGTTCGTCCGTCGTCAGTTGCGGATCGACAAAGGTTCTGAGCCAGGATTCCGGGAATTGCATGGTTCTGTACGTTCTAAACAGGTTGTGTCCGCATCCGGCCAGTATGTCGACAATGTCGGCACCAAGCTGGAGGCGCTGTTTGCAGCGTGGCACTCAGGTTGCCGAATGCCATGCCGCTCTCGTCGCGTGCTTAAAGCCTGTTGGCTCACGCTCTACGCTTAGGCTCGCCTCAGGCGAACTGGCGCAGGAAGCGCAGGTCGTTTTCAAAGAACAGACGCAGGTCCTGAACGCCGTAACGCAGCATCGCCAGACGCTCGAGGCCGCTGCCGAATGCAAAGCCGATATAGCGCTCGGGGTCGAGGCCCATGTTGCGGATCACCGTCGGGTGAACCTGGCCCGAGCCCGAAATTTCGAGCCACTTACCGGCGTTCTTGCCATGCTCGAACATCATGTCGATCTCGGCTGACGGCTCGGTAAACGGGAAGTACGACGGACGGAAGCGCACGAGAATATCGTCGCGCTCGAAGAATTTCTTGAGGAAGTCGGTGTAGACGCCCTTCAGGTCGGCGAAGCTGATGTTCTCGTCGATCCACAGGCCTTCGACCTGATTGAACATCGGCGAGTGCGTCGCGTCACTGTCTACGCGGTACGTGCGGCCGGGCACGATCACCTTGATAGGCGGCGTGTTGGTGCGCGCGTAGCGGACCTGCATCGGGCTGGTGTGCGTGCGCAGCAGCAACGGACGGCCTTCGGCGTCCTTGCCGTCGACGTAGAACGTGTCCTGCATCGAACGCGCCGGATGGTTTTCCGGGCTGTTCAGCGACGTGAAGTTGTACCAGTCGGTTTCGATCTCCGGGCCGTCGGCCACGTCGAAACCAATCGTGCGGAAAATCTGTTCGACGCGCTCCCACGTGTGCATAACGGGGTGCAGGCTGCCCGTGCCCGCACCGCGGCCGGGCAAGGTGACGTCGATAGCTTCGGCCGCGAGACGCTGGTTCAGCAGCGCGTCGGCAAGCGCCTGGCGGCGCGCCGTCAGCGCGGCTTCGACCTGCTGCTTGACGATGTTGATCCGCGCGCCTTCCGTCTTGCGCGTTTCGGGATCGAGCTTGCCGAGCCCCTTCAACAGTTCCGTCAGTGCGCCCGACTTGCCGAGAAAGCGTGCCTTCTCGTTTTCGAGCGTGGTGACGTCTGAGGCTTGTTCAAAGGCGCCTTTTGCGTCGGCGACAATCTGGTCCAGATCCATTGATCCCATCTTTTCAACGTCAGTATTCAATCGAAGTAAAACTGGCTCGACCAACAAAAAAGGGGCTCGGTGAGGAGCCCCGTTTTTGTTGCAGCGTCACCGAGACTACCGGATTGTTCGCTGCAACGAACCACGCAGTACTAGATGCTAACAGCGCACTCAGGCTGCAACGGCGGCTTTCACCTGCTTGACGATCGCAGCAAAAGCAGCCTTGTCGAACACAGCCATGTCGGCCAGCACCTTGCGGTCGAGTTCGATCGACGCCTTCTTCAGGCCGTTGATGAACACGCTGTACGTCATGTCGTGCTGACGCACCGCCGCGTTGATACGCGTGATCCACAGTGCGCGGAACACACGCTTCTTGTTGCGGCGATCGCGGTAGGCGTATTGGCCTGCGCGCATGACCGCCTGCTTGGCGATGCGATAGACGTTATTGCGGCGGCCGCGGTAACCCTTGGCCAGTTTGATGATCTTCTTGTGGCGGGCCCGTGCGGTAACCCCACGTTTGACTCGAGGCATGTTTCGCTCCTATGAGTGTCGGTTAAGGGTTAGGCGAACGGCAGCATCGCGCGTACGGAGTTCAGATCGGAATCATGAACTGCCGTGGAGCCGCGCAGGTGACGCTTGTTCTTGGTGGTCTTCTTGGTAAGAATGTGGCGCTTGAAGGCTTGACCGCGCTTGACGGTACCGCCCGGACGAACCACGAAGCGCTTTGCAGCGCTCTTCTTGGTCTTCATCTTCGGCATGACAACTACTCCATTATTTGATGGACATGGGTGTGCGGTTGGCCCAGAAAGCCCTCATCCGCCCTTTGAAACCCACTCCACTTGGTATGCAGACGGCCTGAACTGCTGACCGCTGCTTTTCAGGAAGAACGCACGCTGTAAAACTGCGAGCGCATTCCGAAACCTGCTTGCACACGCCGCCTTCGACGACGCGCGACTCTAACTTTCCGACAAACGCGCCGCGCACATTGAGATGCGCAGCGAACGTCTACTTACTTCTTTTTCTTCGGCGCCAGCACCATGATCATCTGGCGGCCTTCCATCTTGGGCATCTGCTCGACCTGACCGACTTCATCCAGATCGGTACGCAGACGCTCGAGCATACGCATGCCGATTTCCTGGTGAGCCATTTCGCGGCCACGGAAACGCAACGTGATCTTCGTCTTGTCGCCATCTTCAAGGAAGCGGACGAGATTGCGCAGCTTGACGTTGTAGTCACCGTCATCCGTACCCGGCCGGAATTTGACTTCCTTGACCTGAATGACCTTCTGCTTGAGCTTGGCCTCGTGCTGCTTCTTCGCTTCCTGGTACTTGAACTTGCCGTAGTCCATCAGGCGGCAGACGGGAGGAACCGCTTGCGGGGCGATTTCAACCAGATCCACGTCCTGCTGTTCCGACAGGCGGAAAGCATCAGCCAGTTTTACGATGCCGAGCGGTTCGTTGTCGATTCCGACCAGACGCACCTCGGGTGCAGTAATTTCACCGTTGATGCGATGCGACGACTTATCAGTAGCGATGTTACGTTTCCTCTAAAAATTAAAAAAACGAGCCGCGCTGCCTGGTGGTTACTTGAACGACTGCACGTCCTGGCGCAGACGCTCGCTGAAGGCATCGAGGGACATCACGCCCAGATCGACACCGCCACGGGCACGCACGGCTACCGTTTGTGCATCACGCTCTTTATCGCCGACGACCAGCAGATACGGCACCTTTTCCAGCGTGTGCTCGCGTATTTTATAGCTAATCTTCTCGTTGCGCAAATCGGCCTCCACTCTAACCCCTTGTTTTTGCAACGATTGGGCCAGAGATTGTGCGTATTCCGCCTGACTTTCCGCGATATTCATCACGACAACCTGCATCGGCGCCAGCCAGGCAGGCATTGCACCGGCATGGTGCTCGATCAGAATGCCGAGGAAACGCTCCATTGATCCGACGATTGCCCGGTGCAGCATGATCGGGCGGCGGCGGCTATTGTCCTCCGCCACGTACTCGGCGCCGAGGCGCTCGGGGAGCACCATGTCGAGCTGCAGCGTGCCGCACTGCCACGAACGGCCGAGCGCATCCTTGATGTGATATTCGACCTTCGGACCGTAGAACGCGCCCTCGCCCGGCAATTCTTCCCAGTTCACGCCGCACGCCGTCAGCGCGTCACGCAGGCCCTGCTCGGCGCGATCCCAGGTTTCATCCGTACCCGCGCGCGCGTCGGGGCGCAGCGACAGCTTGATCTCAACGTTGTCGAAGCCGAAATCCTTATAGACGCTCATCGCAAGCGTGTTGAACGCGATCGATTCGCTGATGAACTGGTCTTCGGTACAGAAAATATGCGCATCATCCTGGACGAAGCCGCGCACACGCATCAGGCCGTGCAGCGCGCCCGATGATTCGTTCCGATGGCACGAGCCAAACTCCGCATAACGCAGCGGCAGATCGCGGTACGAACGCAGGCCATGATTGAACACCTGCACGTGACCCGGGCAGTTCATCGGCTTGATTGCGTAGTCGCGCTTTTCCGACTCCGTCGTGAACATGTTTTCACGATAATTCTGCCAGTGACCGGACGCTTCCCACAGCGAGCGGTCCATGATCATCGGCGTTTTGATCTCGAGGTAGCCCGCGTCGTTCACGCGACGGCGCATGTATTGCTCGACCTGCTGCCACAACGTCCAGCCGCGCGGATGCCAGAACACCATGCCCGGTGACTCGTCCTGCATGTGGAACAGGTCGAGCTGCTTGCCGAGCTTGCGGTGATCGCGCTTTTCCGCCTCTTCGAGCATGTGCAGATACGCGTCCTGATCTTCCTTCTTCGTCCAGGCCGTGCCGTAGATACGCTGCAATTGCTCGTTCTTCGAGTCGCCGCGCCAGTACGCGCCCGCGAGCTTCATCAGCTTGAAGACCTTCAGCTTGCCCGTCGACGGGACGTGCGGGCCACGGCACAGATCCGTAAAGCCGCCGTGCGAGTACAGCTTGATCTCATCGCTTGCGGGAATCGATTCGATGATCTCAGCCTTGTACTTCTCACCAATGCTCTTGAAGTACTCGACGGCTTCATCGCGCGACACTACGCGGCGCGACACCGGCTCGTCCTTCTTCGCGAGCTCCTGCATGCGCTTTTCGATCTTCTCAAGATCTTCGGGTGTGAAGGGACGGCTATACGAGAAGTCGTAGTAGAAGCCGTTGTCGATCACCGGCCCGATCGTCACCTGCGCCTCGGGAAAGAGATCCTTCACCGCGTACGCGAGCAAATGCGCCGTCGAGTGGCGAATGATGTCGAGGCCATCGGCGTCCTTGTCCGTGACGATCGCGAGCGAGACATCGCGATCGATCAGCGCGGACGTATCGACCAGTTCACCGTCGATCTTACCGCCGAGCGCCGCCTTCGCGAGACCAGGGCCGATCGAGGCCGCCACTTCGGCGACGGTCACGGGATGCTCGTACTGTCGAACAGAACCATCGGGCAGTCGTATCGAAACCATTGCGTTCTCCGTAATGCCGGCCGGCGGCACAGGCAACAAGACTTAAAGACTAAAAAGCACGACAAAAAAAATGCGGCCCCGCTTTCGAGGGGCCGCATTCACATTTCTGCAAGACTGCTGCAAACAACAAGGGCGAAAGTGGTCCTCGACTAGCGTCGCTCCGAAACAGTTCCGGTCAACGTTCGCGGTGTCATAACCATGTTCGCTTGATTCGCCATTTACGCCGAAGCGCTCATTGCTACTTGCGTTTGCGAAACATCGGCAAGCCGAAGTTTCAGATTCGTTGGTAGGCTCGATTGGACTCGAACCAACGACCCCCACCATGTCAAGGTGGTGCTCTAACCAGCTGAGCTACGAGCCTAGAGAAACGAGATTATATGGAGCGTTGAGAAAGTTGGCAAGCGTTTTTATGCGGCGACATCAAAATCCAAATGCCGGCTTCGCGCAGGGCCAATATCATCACTTGCGCGTGGCCCTGACGACGCCCGCTACTTCGCCCAGCATCGCGCACGCGCGCTGGATCTGCGCCGCGCTCCACACTTCCACCGTGAACTGCATGAACGCAGCGTTGCGCCGCGACTGCGTCTTTACGCCAACCACGTTCATCTTCTCGCGCGCGAATACTTCGGAGATATCGCGCAGCAAACCTTGCCGGTCGGTGGCTTCGATCGAGAGATCGACGGGATAGACCGACTTGCCACGCCCGCTCATCACGTCCGCGGACCATGCCGTTTGCAGCACGCGCTCCGGCGCGCGCTCGGCCATGCGCAGGAACGTCGGGCAGTCGCTGCGATGTATCGACATGCCCTTGCCGCGCGTGACGAAGCCCGCGATGTCGTCGGGCGGCGCTGGGCGACAGCAACGCGCGAGCTGCGTGAGCAACGCGTCGACGCCGACGACGAGCACACCCGTCGACGCGCCATGCGCAACGCTCGCGCCGCTGCTGCGCTTCTCGAACTGCTCGGGCGCTTCGACGACGGGCTCTGCCGGCGGCGCATCGTTCAGCGCCTGCTCGACGAGCCGCAAGCTGAACTCTTCCTTGCCGACCACCGAGAACAGATCGTCGGTGGACTTGAACCCGAGCTTCGCAGCAAGCTGATCGAGATTGACCGACGTCTTGCCTTCGCGCTGCAAGGTCTTTTCGACCATCGCGCGCCCCGTTGCGATGTTCTCCTGGACTTCGACCGCGTTGAACCACGCGCGCACCTTCTGGCGCGCGCGATTACTTTGCAGATAGCCAAGCTGCGGATTGAGCCAGTCGCGCGACGGACCGCCCTCTTTCACCGCGATGATCTCGACCGTCTGCCCATTCTGCAACGGCGTGTTCAACGGCACCATCGCACCGTCGACGCGCGCGCCGCGGCAACGATGTCCCAGTTCGCTATGCAGGTGATACGCAAAATCGAGCGGCGTCGCACCTTGCGGCAGCGGAAGCACACGCGCCTGCGGCGTGAGCGTATAGATATGGTCGTCGTCGAGCGTCGCCTGGCGAAGCTGCTCCCATGGTCTGGCAGCGCCCTTTTCACCGGGCTTGCCTTCGGACACATCGTCCTTCCACGCAAGCAGCTGACGCAGCCATGCGATCTTCTCGTCGTACTTCTCGCTGGCGCTGAACTGCCCGCCGTACCCGCGCGTGCCCGCTTCCTTGTAACGCCAGTGCGCAGCCACGCCATACTCGGCGAACTGATGCATTTCCTGCGTGCGGATCTGCACTTCGAACGCGCGGCCGTCGTCGCCGATCACGACCGTGTGCAGCGATTTGTAGCCGTTCGGCTTGGGCCGTGAGATGTAGTCGTCGAATTCCTTCGGCACCGGCTGCCACAGGTTGTGCACGATGCCGAGCACCGTGTAGCAATCCTTGATGTCCGGCACGATGACGCGAAACGCGCGCACATCGTAGAGCTCGGAAAAGTCGAGTTCCTTGCCGCGCATCTTGCGCCAGATGCTGTAGATATGCTTTGGCCGGCCGCTCACTTCGGCGTTGATATGCGCGGCCGCCAGCTCCCGTTGCAACTGCGCGATCGCCTCGGCCACATAGGTTTCGCGCTCGACGCGCTTCTCGTCGAGCAGCTTCGCGATCCGCTTGTAGGTTTGCGGCTCCTCGAAGCGTAACGCGAGGTCTTCGAGTTCCCACTTCAATTGCCAGATGCCGAGCCGGTTTGCGAGCGGCGCGTAGATATCGAGCGTCTCGCGCGCCACGTCCGGGGTAGGCGTGATCTTCGCCGCAGCGTAGTAGCGCAACGATTGCAGCCGCGAAGCAAGCCGGATCAGCACGACGCGGATGTCCTGCGCGAATGCGAGCAGCATCTTGCGCAGCGCCTCCACCTGCGCGCGGCGCGCGGCCTGCGCATCGCGGCCCGCTTCGGGCATGGCATTCTGCGCCGCGCGCATGCTCACGGTGCCGAGCCGCAGCAGCTTGCGCACGTCGCCGACCAGTTGCGCGACTTCCTCGCCGAAATTGTCGGCGATGGTCTGCTCGGGGTTCGCCAGATGCGGCGTCAGCGAGAACAACGCCGCCGCCAGCACTGCAGGCGGATCGACGTTGAGCGTGCGCATGATGGCGGCCGTGCCTGCAGCATGGTCGGCGAGCGGCTCGCCAGACGACAGGCGCGCATCGCCCGCGTGCTCGCGCACGAACGCGAGTGCGTCGTCGAAGGACGGCGTTGGGTTCGGAGCGGTCGTGACGGTGTCGGTGTTCATCATGCGGCGGCCCGCGGCATACGCGGGCGGTCAGGCAAATGCTTGAAACGTGATGGCCTGCCTAGCTGCGCTGCGCAGCGACGACGACCACTTCGACGAGGCACTTCGGGTTGGCGAGCTTCGCCTCGACAGTTGCCCGCGGCGGCGTGTTGCCTTGCGCGACCCATTCGTCCCACGCCGCGTTCATGCCGGCGAAATGCACCATGTCCGAAATGTAGATCTGCACCGACAGCAGCAGCGACTTGTCACTATTGACTTCACCGAGCAGACGGTCGATGTGGCCCAGCACTTCGCGCGTTTGACCGACGATGTCCTGATCGGTGTCCTCGGCGATCTGGCCAGCAAGATAGACAGTGCCGTTGTGCACAGCGGTTTCCGAAAGACGCTTGCCGACGTGATGACGAATGACTGCCATGAAATGTCCTGTCCGTTGAGAATGAAAAAACGACGCTGCGCGGCGATGCGTTTTGCGTGCACCCCGATCCTTCAAGATCGGTCAACGACGCCGCGCCAATCTCATATTATGACGCGTCAGCGCCGTCCCCGATAAAGAACCGTTTCACGATATCGATCTGATCAGCGGAGAGAAAGGCTGGCGCGTGACCCACACCGGGGATTTCAACGCTCGATACATTGCGTCCCTTCTCGATCATCTGCGCGACGGTTTCGCGGGACAGCAGATCCGATTGCTCGCCGCGTACGACCAGCACGGGCCCCTCGATCGCCGCAAACGACTGCCACAGCGCCGCCTCGCCGAGCGCCGTCAGTTCGGGCGTGGTCTTCGTGAACGGCTCCGCGATGCGCGGGTCGTAGCGAAAGCGCCATGCGCCGTCACGCTCGTGCACGAGCGGCGAATTGATCTCGCGCCATTCTTCCGGCGTCAGCGGACCGAACGATTGCGCGAGCAACGCCGCATGATCGATCACTTCCTGCTGCGTGGCGAACGATACCGGTTGCCCCAGATAACTGCCGATACGCTCGAGCGCGACCGGCTCGACATGCGGGCCGACGTCATTGACGATCATCTTTCGAATGGGCGAGTCCTTCAGCCCGGCGAAGGCCATGCCGATCAGCCCACCCATCGATGTGCCGAACCAGTCCACCGACTCCACACCGAGCCGCGCAACGAGCGTGACCATGTCGCCGACATACTGCGGAATCATGTAATAAGCGGGATTGGCGAGCCACGACGACAAGCCGCGCCCGACCACGTCAGGACACACCACGCGATACACCGACGACAACGCCGCCGCGACCCGGTCGAAGTCACGCCCCGAGCGCGTGAGACCATGCACGCAGACCAGCACGCGCGGGTTGTCGGGCGCGCCCCATTCGGTGTACGCGATGTGATGCAGGCCCACAGGGCTCGCGCATTGAACGTAGCGTTGACGAGGCACGGCGGAACTGATTGCGGGCGAAACGGCGACAGGCGTGGCGGTCATCAGAACTCCCTCGATCGAAATAAGGCAGCGTGCAAAGGCGCACGGAACACGATCGATTCTAAACCGCTTCGCCCTGATCTCTCATCGGTCAAACGGCATAGGACAAAAGCACAAAACCAAATGAAAAGCGGGCACGACCTGCATCGCGCCCGCTTCACGTCAATCTTCACGTCAACCCAATCCGGCGTGAAGCCGGACGAAGAACATCAGCCCACTGCGCTCGTGTCGAGCGGCGCGCCCGTCTTCGCCTTGATCTCGTCGACAGTGACACCGTCGGCCAGTTCGACCAGCTTCAGGCCGCCATCGACTACATCGATCACGCCGAGGTCGGTGATGATCCGGTCGACCACGCCCACGCCCGTCAGCGGCAGCGTGCATTCCTCGAGAATCTTGTGCTGGTCGCCCTTCGCGACGTGTTCCATCAGCACGACGACCTTCTTCACGCCCGCGACGAGGTCCATCGCGCCGCCCATGCCCTTGATCATCTTGCCCGGGATCATCCAGTTCGCCAGATCGCCCTTCTTGCTGATCTGCATCGCGCCGAGAATCGCCAGGTTGATGTGGCCGCCGCGAATCATCGCGAACGAATCGGCCGACGAGAAAATCGACGAACCGGGCAATGTCGTCACGGTCTGCTTGCCGGCGTTGATGAGATCGGCGTCGACTTCGTCTTCATACGGCGACGGGCCGATGCCGAGCAGGCCGTTTTCCGATTGCAGCCACACTTCCATGCCCGCGGGCACGTGGTTGGCGACGAGCGTCGGCAGGCCGATGCCGAGGTTCACGTAAAAACCGTCCTGCAGTTCCTGCGCCGCGCGCGCGGCCATCTGGTCACGATTCCAAGCCATGGTTCATTCTCCTTTCGCGCGGACGATGCGTTGTTCGATACGTTTTTCGGGGTTCGCGTTCAGCACGATACGCTGCACGAAAATGCCCGGCGTGTGGATCGCGTCCGGATCGAGTTCACCCGTCTCGACGATCTCTTCGACTTCCACGACCGTAATCTTGCCGGCCATCGCGCACATCGGGTTGAAGTTGCGCGCGGTGCGACGGTAGATCAGGTTGCCCGATTTGTCGGCCTTCCATGCCTTGACGAGCGCGACGTCGGCCGTCAGCGAATGTTCGAGCACGTAGTGGTTCTCGCCGAACTGGCGCGTTTCCTTGCCGTCCGCGATGATCGTGCCGTAGCCCGTGTTCGTGAAGAACGCCGGAATGCCCGAGCCGCCCGCGCGCAGCTTTTCGGCGAGCGTGCCTTGCGGCGTGAATTCCAGTTCGAGTTCGCCCGCCAGGTACTGGCGCTCGAATTCCTTGTTCTCACCCACATACGACGAGATCATTTTCTTGATCTGGCGTGTTTCCAGCAGCAGACCGAGGCCGAAGCCGTCGACGCCCGCGTTGTTGCTGATGCAGGTGATGCCCTTGACGCCCGAATCGCGCAGGGCGGCGATCAGCGCTTCGGGAATGCCGCACAGGCCAAAGCCGCCGACAGCGAATGTCTGGCCGTCCTTGACGATGCCTTCGAGCGCGGACGCCGCGCTTGCGTAGACTTTGTTCATCAGTGTGTCCCTTCCTTGATTGGATACCCGAAATCCGGATCGATGCGACGCCGTTCTTATATCGACTGGCTGCGTGTTCCTGCGCGCTTTCGCGACACTGAACCGGTTGCCGGGGCGCTGCGGGCCTGGCCCGAAACGCCATTCTAGTCATCTGCGGCGAACGGTGGCGCGACATGTGCAAAACATTGCAAAGAAGTGCTCACGCACGCCAACCGCGCATCTTGTGATGTGCCGAAAGGGTACGATGCGGCGGCCTTGCGGCACAATACGCAAAAATACATAAGTATTCGTACCGCATTCCTTCGCTGATTTCATGCCCGAACTGGATTACCAAACCGCTTTTCATCTCGCGCCGATCGGTCTCGTGCTATCGCGCGAGCGGATCATCGAAGACTGCAACGACCAGCTCGCCGCGATCTTCGGCCGCTCGCGCGAATCGTTGCTGGGGCAATCGTTCGCGGTGCTGTATCCGTCGCCCGACGAGTTCGAGCGCATCGGTGAACGCATTCCGCCCATCATGACGGCGCAAGGCAGCTACGCCGACGACCGCATCATGAAGCGCACCAACGGCGAGCTGTTCTGGTGCCACGTGACGGGCCGCTCGCTCGACCGCGCAATGCCGCACGCAGCGGGCGTCTGGACTTTCGAGGATCTGAGCGCGACCCGACGCGTCGCCGTCGAACTGACGCCGCGCGAGCGCGAAATCGCCGCGCAACTGGTGACGGGGAAAACGAGCAAGCAGATTGGCCGGATTCTCGACATCAGTTCGCGCACCGTCGACGTCTACCGCGCGCGGCTGATGCGCAAATATGACACGGGCAACGCGACTGAACTGTTGCAGCGCCTGCTCGGAAACTGACTTCCGCTTGTAAATCGGGGAACGGGGGGAGCGGGGAGCGGCGCCAGCCGTGACAGCCGACGCGCGAGGAATGTGCTCAGACCTTCACGAGATGAGCGTTTTCGATGGTCGAGCGCAGAAGATCGGGAAGCGGCACCGACGTGCCCGCCGCATAGTCGATCCACACGCACTTCGCATTGCCGCGCGCATACAACGTGTCAGGATCGTCCGCACGGTACAGCTCGAAGCCCGTATCGAAGCTGCTGCGCCCCGGCACGCCGACCGTCATGCGGCCGATCACGTCGCCCGGATAGTGCAGCTGCTTCAGAAATTCCATCGATGCATTGACGATCACGGGCCCCTGCCCTTCGCCATTGCCGCCGGCGATGCCTAGCTGCTCGAACCAGGAAATCCGCACCTGCTCCATGTAACGGAAATAGACCGTGTTGTTCACATGGCCGAACGCGTCCATGTCGCCCCAACGGATCGGCATCGACATCTCAAAAACGGGGTGGTAATCGCTCATCGCACTTCTTCTACGGTTTAAATCGGGGAAACGGAACGGCTGGGCCGCACTCGGCTTTGGCCGCACTGCAAGGCGCGGCGGCCAGATTCGACTGCGCAACGCGCCGCGCGATGCGGACGTTGCACAAGGGTGTCAATGATCGCGCGTTTCGCGTTTTTCTGCTCTGAGCGTCGCGAAAAGCGCGGTCTTCAGCGGGGCCGCGCCCGTCACGACAGGCCGAAGCCGTCGTCGGCGGCGATCACCGAACCGTTGATGAATTGCGATTCGTCAGCGGCGAGTAGCAGCAACAGCCCATCGAGATCTTCCGGCTTGCCGACGCGGTGCCGCGGCAGCATCGAAATCAGCTTCTGCCCCTGATCGGTCGACCAATGATGGTGATTGATCTCGGTATCGATGTACCCCGGGCAGATCGCGTTCACATTGATGCCGTGCCGGCCCCACTCCTGCGCCATCGCCTTCGTCATGTGCACGACGGCCGCCTTGCTCATCGAGTAAAGCCCGATCTGCGGCAGCACCCGCAAGCCCGCCACCGAAGCAATATTGATGATCCGGTACGACGGCTTGTTATTGGCGCCGCGCATGATCATCCGCTTGGCCACTTCCTGCGCGACGAAGAAGGCGCCGCGCGTGTTCGTGTCGAACACGTATTCGAAGTCGGCGGGCGTCACTTCCGTCAACTTTTGCGTCGTCGAAACGCCCGAGTTGTTGACGAGGATATCGATCGTGCCCGCCTCGGTCTCGGCATGCGCGACGGCCGACTTGATGCTCTGGTAATCGGTCACATCGAGCGAAACGACGTGCGCCGCGCCGCCCGACGCCTCGATCTCGGCGCGCAATTCCTTCAGGCGTTCGATTCGTCGGCTTGCCAGCACGACCTTGGCGCCCGCTTGCGACAGCACCATGGCAAACCGCTTGCCGAGTCCACTCGACGCGCCCGTAATCAGCGCCACCTTGCCTTCCAGATTGATCGAACGGCCCATTGTCGTTTTCCTTGGAACGTGGATGTGACGGGATAACATGCTCACGCATCGCGCAGGGCATGGCGTAATTCCCAGTTCACAATAATAGAACGATCGTGCTAATCTTGCCTCATTGTGTTGCAGCGCAGGGATCGTTCGCTGACAATACGATCCCGAAAAAAGCATTCTAACGGTAACAGGAGCATCAATGACCCCCGCAAGTCTGATCGAGCAATACGGCCCGCGCGAGTCGATGGAATATGACGTGGTGATCGTCGGCGGCGGCCCGGCGGGCCTGTCGGCGGCCATTCGCCTGAAGCAGCGTGCTGCGGAAAAAGGCGTCGAGATCGGCGTCTGCGTGCTCGAAAAAGGCTCGGAAATTGGGGCGCATATCCTCTCGGGCGCCGTGATGGACCCGCGCGCGCTGAACGAACTGATTCCGGACTGGAAGGAAAAAGGCGCGCCGCTGGACGTTGAAGTGACCGAGGACCGATTTTTGTTTCTCTCCGAAACAGGGGCGAAATCGGTGCCGAACTGGGCGCTGCCGGACAACTTCAAGAATCACGGCAACTATGTGATCAGTCTTGCTAACGTCACGCGCTGGCTGGGGACACAGGCCGAAGCGGCGGGCGTCGAGATTTTTCCGGGTTTTGCTGCCGCTGAAGTGCTTTACAACGAAGATGGCTCGGTCAAAGGCGTCGCAACGGGCAATCTCGGCATCGGCAAGGACGGCGAGCCGACCGAAAACTTCCAGCTCGGCATGGAACTGCACGCGAAGTACACGCTGTTCTGCGAAGGCGCGCGCGGGCATCTCGGCCGGCAACTGTCTGACAAATTCAAGCTGCGCGATGGCGCCGATCCGCAGGTCTACGGCATCGGCATCAAGGAACTGTGGGAAATCGATCCGGCGAAGCACAAGCCGGGTCTGGTTATCCACACGGCAGGCTGGCCGCTCGATACGCAGACTTACGGCGGCTCTTTCCTCTATCACATCGACAATAACCAGGTGATGGTGGGCTTTGTCGTTGGTCTGGGCTATTCGAATCCGTACCTGTCGCCGTTCGAGGAATTCCAGCGCTACAAGACGCATCCGGAAATTCGCAAGTTTCTCGAAGGCGGCAAGCGTGTGTCGTATGGCGCTCGCGCGATTACGGCGGGCGGCCTGCTGTCGCTGCCGAAGCTCGCTTTCCCGGGCGGCGCCCTCGTGGGCGACGATGCAGGCTTCCTGAACGCGTCGCGGATCAAGGGTTCGCACGCGGCAATCAAAACAGGCATGCTCGCGGCCGACGCCGCGTTCGATGCCGTGCAGGCCGGCCGCCATAGCGACGAACTGACCGCGTATCCCGAGTCGTTCAAGACTTCGTGGCTGCACACCGAACTCTATCGCGCACGCAACTTCAAGCAGTGGATGAGCAAGGGCCTGTATCTCGGCACGTTGATGGTCGGCATCGAACAGAAACTGCTGGGCGGCAACGTGCCGTGGACGCTGCACCACCAGCATTGGGATCACGAGATGCTGAAACCGGCATCGCAGTGCACGCCGATCGAGTATCCGAAGCCGGATGGCAAGCTCACGTTCGACCGTCTCTCGTCGGTGTTCATCTCGAACACGAATCACGAAGAGAACCAGCCTGCGCATCTGACGCTGAAAGACCCGTCGGTGCCCGTCAAGGTGAACCTGCAAACCTATGCAGGCCCTGAAAGCCGTTACTGCCCCGCCGCTGTTTACGAGTTCGTGAAGAACGACGACGGCAGCGAGCGCCTCGTCATCAACGCGCAAAACTGCGTCCACTGCAAGACCTGCGATATCAAGGACCCGACGCAGAACATCGTGTGGGTGACGCCCGAAGGCGGCGGCGGTCCGAACTATCCGAATATGTGACGCAAACCGCGTCGTCCGCAAAGCAGAACGCCGCTCGATGAGCGGCGTTTTCGCATGCCGTTGCGGAAATTATCCGGCTCACTCCGTCAGCGCTTCAAGTCGGGCACGCACGCGGTCGAGCACGGCCGCCCACGCGCCAGCAGACGGCTGACGAAACAGCTCGACGGTCTGATACCACGGCGTACGCTCCGTCTCCTCGCCCCAGAACCATGCGGACACGTGATCGAGCATCAGCCAGGTGGGCACACCGAGCGCGCCCGCCAGATGCGCGGGACCGCTGTCGATGGTGACGAGCGCGTCGAGGTTGACAAGCAGCGCGGCCACATCGTCGAACCCGGCCGTGAACTGCGGCGTCAGATCGACGATATCGACGCCTTGCGCGCGCCATTGTCCGACCGTCTGCTCGCGCTCCGGTGAAATCGCGAAGAACGTCACGCCCGGCACATCCAGAATCCGCGCGATCTCATGCGCAGGCACCGAGCGCCGCCTGTCGCGGATGTGATCGGGATTGCCGTTCCAGACAAGGCCGACCTTGCGATTCCCCGCCGCCGTGGCGCCAGCGACGCGCTCGCGCCACGCCTCGGCACGCGCCGGATCGGCGCTCAGATACGGCCTTCCCCACACCGACGGATCGTTGATGCCCAAACGCAACGGCAAGCTCATCAACCCGCAGTGGTAATCGGGCTTCGTGTCGAGGCTCGTTTCGATCTTGATGCCGTCCGGCAGCATGCGTTCGAACAGATGCTGCATCGGCCCCGCGTAACCAAAAATCACGCGGCCGCCTTCACGTTGCGCGCGCTCGGCGAGCAGCGGCAGAAAGCGCACCGACCACAGGCAGTCGCCGTTGCCCTGCTCGCCATAGACGACGAGCGTCTTCCCCGCCAGCGACTCGCCGCGCCAGTTCGGACAGATGGCGGCGAGCGCCGCCCGCGCGGCGTTCGAATCGTGCGCGAAGGCGATGCGTGCTTCATAGTCGAGCCATCCTTGCGCGTAACGCCCCGCGCGCACTTCCAGTTCCGACAGATCGAAAAGCGCGTGCGCGTTGTCCGGCGTCAGCTCAAGCACGCGACGCAATAGCGCTTCCGCTTCGCCGAAGCGGCCTTGTTCCTTGATGCACAACGCGAGCTTGTGCAAGACGACATGATTGCCGGGCGCCGCCCGCGCCGCTTCTTGCAGCAGGCGCTGCGCTTCGGTGAAATCATCGCGCTCCTGGACGGCGGCCGCGCGCCAGACGAGCGCGTTAGCATCATTGGCATCGCGCGCCAGCAGAAGTGCGGTGGAAGATTCGATGAGCGCCCAGTCGCGCAGGATGAAGGCCGTCTGCGCGATGCCGTGCAATAGCCTCGCGTCGCAATTCGCGTCGAGCCGATGCGCCCGCATCAGCGCATCGACGGCTTCGCGCAGCAGCGCCTTGTCGCCGTTCGCGCGCTGGAGCAGCGCGTTGCCGAGCGCGAACCAGTCGGTCGCGACGGCGTCGGGCAAGGCCGTGCGCGCACGCAGCGGCGTGAGCGGATCGGCGGCGGTGGGATCGATAGTGTTCATGTGGACCGCCCCATCAGGAACCAGCGACTCTGCCGAATGGCTTCGACGTTACGCCGAATGGCGTTGCACGTCAGGGCGCGCTGGCAGCGATCTTCGGCGTATCGACGGTGACGTCGCCGCATTGCGCACGGTGCCGCAGCGCGTGGTCGATCAGCACGAGCGCGAGCATCGCCTCGGCGATCGGCGTCGCGCGAATGCCGACGCACGGATCGTGTCGCCCGAACGTTTCGACGACGGCGGGTTGGCCGTTTTTATCGATCGAACGGCGCGGCGTGCGGATGCTCGACGTCGGCTTGATGGCGATCGACACGGTGATGTCCTGCCCCGTCGAAATACCGCCGAGCACGCCGCCCGCATGATTGCCGACGAAGCCTTCCGGCGTCAGTTCGTCGCCATGCACGGAGCCACGCTGCCGCACGCTTTCGAAACCCGCGCCGATCTCGACGCCCTTCACCGCGTTGATGCCCATCATCGCGTGCGCGATGTCGGCGTCGAGGCGGTCGAACAGCGGTTCGCCAAGGCCGACGGGCACGCCCGATGCGACCACGTTGATGCGCGCGCCGATCGAATCGCCGTCCTTGCGCAATTCGTCCATATACGTTTCGAGCTGCGGCACGATATCCGCATTCGGCACGAAGAACGGATTTTCGCGCACGTATTGCCAGTCGACGAACGGCACGTCGATCTCGCCGAGCGCCGCCATATAGCCGCGAATCTCCACGCCGAACTTCTCGCGCAGCCACTTCTTCGCGACGGCACCCGCCGCCACCGTCGGCGCCGTCAGGCGCGCCGACGACCGGCCGCCACCACGATGGTCGCGAATGCCGTATTTCTGCCAGTAGGTGTAGTCGGCGTGGCCAGGACGGAACGTTTCGACGATGTTGCCGTAGTCCTTACTGCGCTGGTCCGTGTTGCGGATCAGCAGCGCGATAGGCGCGCCCGTCGTCTTGCCCTCGAAGACGCCCGAGAGAATCTCGACCTTGTCTTCTTCCTGGCGCTGCGTCACATGACGCGACGTGCCTGGCCGGCGGCGGTCGAGTTCGAGCTGGATGTCGGCTTCGACGAGCGACATGCCCGGCGGGCAGCCGTCGATCACACAGCCGATGGCCGGGCCATGCGATTCGCCGAAGGTCGTGACGGTGAAGAGCGTACCGAGGGTATTGCCGGACATGAGCGTCGTCCAAAGAAATGCGGGGAGAACGTCATTATGCCAGCCCGGCCGCGCTGGCGTGGCGCGCTGCGGCCCGGCCGGTGGTGATAGGACGAATGGACGAAGCGTCGCGCCTTCGGCCAGACGGCTCAGGCGCACAGCCTCACTTGCGGGCGCCGCGCAGATCGGTGACGACCTGCTGCAGACGTTCCGGCGTCGCGTCGGCCGGTTCGAGCGGCTCGCCGACGGCCAGCGTCAGACGGCTCATCACGCCCCTCTGGAGCGGCCGCGGAAAGCGCGCATCGGTGCTGCGCGACCAGAAACTGCCCCACAGCCCGCGCAGCGCCATCGGTACGACGGGCACGGCCTTGCGCCGCAGAATTTCCACCACGCCATGGCGGAACGGATTCATGTCGCCCGTTCGTGTCAGCTTGCCTTCGGGAAAAATGCAGACGAGATCGCCGTCGTCGAGTGCTTTCGCGCAGGCGTCATAGGCGCGTTTAAGCATCTCAGGGTCTTCATGCGCCGGTGCGATCGGAATGGCCTTAGCGTGTCTGAAGAGCCAGCCGACAAGCGGCGTGCGGAAAATCCGGTGATCCATCACGAAGCGGATCGGCCGAGGGCTCTCCGCCATGATGACAATGGCGTCGACATAGCTCACGTGATTGCACACCAGCACGGCCGCGCCCTCTTCGGGAATGCGCTCCGCGTGCACGAGGCGCATCCGGTAGAACGTGTGGACCAGCAACCACGCGACGAAGCGCAGCAGGAACTCGGGCACGAGCGAATAGATATAGATCGCGACGACCACGTTGAGCAGCGCCGTCACGAGGAACAACCCCGGAATGCCGACACCCGCCGACGTCAGCGCGACGGCCATCAGCGCGGACACGATCATGAACAGCGAGTTGAGGATATTGTTCGCCGCGATGATCCGCGCGCGGTGGCTCGGCTGGCTGCGGCTCTGGATCAGCGCGTAGAGCGGCACGCTGTAGAAGCCGCCGAACATCGCCAGCAGGAACAGATCCGCGAGCACGCGCCAGTGCGCGTGCAAGGCCATGAATTCGCCGACCGTCAGCAGATGCGTGACGCCCGGCAGCGCGTGGCTCGCGAAGAACAGGTCGATCGCGAACACGCTGATGCCGATCGAGCCGAGCGGCACGAGCCCGATTTCGATGCGTTTCTTCGACAGCCGCTCGCACAGCAGCGACCCGGTGCCAATGCCGATCGAAAAGGTTGCGAGCAGCACGGTCACGACATCGGGATTGGCGGACAGCACGTCCTTCGCGAACCGGAAGAACGAAGACAGGAACGTCGCGCCAACGAACCACAGCCAGGAAATACCAAGCAGGCTCAGAAACACCGTCCGGTTCTGACGCGCCAGTTTCAGATTGCGCCAGGTTTCGCTGATCGGATTCCAGTTGATGCGCAAGTCCGGTTGAGAAGGCATCGACGGCGGCACGAAGCCCGACGCGACGCGTCCAATCAGCGCAATCGCCACGCAGCCGAACGCGAGGATCGCCGCGCCGTGCGCGTCCGAGCCCGCCGCCGCGCCGCCCATGATCGTGCCGAACAGAATCGCGACGAAGGTGCCCATTTCGACCATGCCGTTGCCGCCGACCAGCTCCGACTTGTCCAGATGCTGCGGCAGATACGCGTACTTGACGGGGCCGAACACCGTCGAATGGACGCCCATCAGGAACGTGCACAGATACAGCAGCACGGCGTTGTGCAGCCAGAAGCCCGCGCCGCCCACCAGCATCACGCCGATCTCGAACGTCTTCACGAAGCGCGTGAGCATCGCCTTGTCGTACTTGTCGGCGATCTGACCCGAGGTCGCCGAGAACAGGACGAACGGCAGAATGAAGATCGCGGAAATCAGAAAGGCCGCGGTATCCGCATTGACGCCTGAGAAACGCGCGGCCTGATACGTGACGAGCGACGTGAAGCCGATCTTGAACACGTTGTCGTTCATCGCGCCGAGGAACTGCGTCCAGAAGAACGGCGCGAAACGGCGCTCGCGCAACAGCCGGAACTGCGAACCGTGTTCACGCGCGGTGCGCCTTTGCTGTTGGGCGGTAGACAACGGACGATCGTTCATTGAGTGATGGATGTTGGGCAGTTTCTGCCCGGATTCACAACCGCTTTGCGGAACTGGCGGACACAAAAAAAGCGCACGCTGATCGCGCGCGCTTCGAGGATAGTTCAGTCATGCGACAGTGGCATGCCGGCGGGCCTCATCTGCAAACTGAGCCGACACCGAGCCTCGCTCAGCGCGACGGCTGCTCCTGCTGCGGCTCGTCTTCCGCGGGCCAGTCGCGGATATAGGCCTTCAGCATCCGGTTCTCGAAGCCCTGCTCTTCGACGACCGCCTTCGCGACGTCGTAGAACGAAATTACGCCCATCAGCTTGCGGCTTTCCATGACGGGCAGATAACGCACGTGATGTTCGAGCATCATGCGGCGAACTTCGTTGACATCCGTTTCGGGCGTGCAGGTGAGCGGGTGATCGTCCATGACCTTGCGGATCGTGCTGCCGCCGACGCTGCCGCCATTGCGGCTCAGCACGAGAATGATCTCGCGGAACGTCAGCATGCCGACCAGATCGCCATATTCCATCACGACGAGCGAGCCGATATCGTGCTCGGCCATCGTGTTGACGGCTTCATTGAGCGGGCTATCGGGCGTGACGGTAAAAAGGGTGTTGCCCTTGAGCTTGAGAATGTCGCTGACGCGCATGATTTGTCTCCTGATGAAGCCTTCTGAAGCAAAAAAAGGCCTGACTGTCTTTCGATCGTAGCGGAAAGGCCCACAAAAAGAAAGCGCACAACCACCGCCGGGAGCGCGCCAGCGAACGCTCGGCAGGCGGCGCTCGCGGGCCTGCCGGCGGCTGCGGCGGGCGCGGCGGGCGGCCCGTTCCCGCCTGTCCGGCCCGCATTTCCATACAGACGTAATACGGGCGTTAACCGAGTGGTTCGGGCGCGGCACGATGATACGATGGCCCCCACTCTCACCTTCGCCGGGCTGTCGAGGTCCGGCCGTCCACGATGTCCGCCAACCGTTTTGACACGCTTGCGCTGCATGCGGGCGCCGC
Organism: Paraburkholderia sp. SIMBA_054; assembly: GCF_046534875.1. NCBI lineage: Bacteria > Pseudomonadati > Pseudomonadota > Betaproteobacteria > Burkholderiales > Burkholderiaceae > Paraburkholderia > Paraburkholderia sp. SIMBA_054. Next base: position 357,413 of record NZ_JAWRXV010000002.1, read on the forward strand.
CCCCGACCCCGCGACGGGCGCGCGCGCGACGCCCATCTACCAGACCACGTCGTTCACGTTCCGCGACTCCGATCACGCCGCCGCGCTCTTCAACATGGAGCGCGCGGGCCATGTCTACTCGCGCATCTCGAACCCGACGGTCGCCGTGTTCGAAGAGCGCGTCGCCGCGCTCGAAAACGGCGCGGGCGCGATCGGCACGGCGAGCGGCCAGGCCGCGCTGCATCTCGCGATCGCAACGCTGATGGGCGCGGGCTCGCACATCGTCGCGTCGAGTGCGCTCTATGGCGGCTCGCACAACCTGCTCAACTACACGCTGCGCCGCTTCGGCATCGAAACGACGTTCGTGAAGCCGGGCGACATCGACGCGTGGCGTGCCGCGCTGCGCCCGAACACCAAACTGCTGTTCGGCGAGACGCTCGGCAACCCGGGCCTCGAGGTGCTCGACATCGCGACGGTCGCGCAGATCGCGCACGAGCATCGCGTGCCTTTACTGGTCGATTCGACCTTTACGACGCCGTATCTGCTCAAGCCGTTCGACCACGGCGCGGATTTCGTCTACCACTCGGCGACCAAGTTCCTCGGCGGCCACGGCACGACGATCGGCGGCGTGCTCGTCGACGGCGGCACGTTCGACTTCGACGCGTCCGGACGCTTCCCGGAATTCACCGAGCCGTACGAAGGCTTTCACGGCATGGTGTTCGCCGAGGAAAGCACCATCGCGCCGTTCCTGCTGCGCGCCCGCCGCGAAGGCTTGCGCGACTTCGGCGCGTGTCTGCATCCGCAAGCCGCGTGGCAACTGCTGCAGGGCATCGAAACGCTGCCGCTGCGCATGGAACGCCACGTCGCGAACACACGCAAAGTGGTCGAATTCCTCGCCGCCCATGCCGCCGTCGAATCAGTCGCCTATCCCGAACTGCCGACCCACCCGGATCACGCGCTCGCGCAGCGCCTGCTGCCGCGCGGCGCGGGCGCCGTGTTCAGCTTCAATCTGCGCGGCGACCGAGCCGCCGGCCGCGCGTTCATCGAAGCGCTGTCGCTGTTCTCGCATCTGGCGAACGTCGGCGACGCCCGCTCGCTCGTCATTCATCCCGCGTCGACGACGCACTTCCGCATGGACGCCGCCGCGCTAGCCGCCGCAGGCATAGCGGAAGGCACGATACGTCTTTCGATCGGCCTCGAAGACCCCGACGACCTGATCGACGATCTCAAGCGCGCGCTAAAAGCCGCGCAGAAATCCGCGGGCGGCGCTGCGCAACAAACCGCCTCGAAGCCCGCCGGTCCGGCGCGCAAGGAGTCCGCATGATCGTCGACGTCAACGGCAAACCGGCCTACGCGTACACGGGCGGCAAGGCATTCGACGCCACTCTGCCCACCGCCGTCTTCATTCATGGTGCCGAGCACGATCACAGCGTCTGGGCGCTGCAAACGCGCTATTTCGCGCATCACGGCTTCGGCGTGCTGGCCGTCGACCTGCCCGGCCACCACCGGAGCGCGGGCCCGGCGCTGACCAGCATCGGCGCGATGGCCGACTGGCTCGCCGCCTTGCTTGACGCAGTGGGCGTGGCGCGTGCGTTCGTCGCCGGGCACAGCATGGGCTCGCTGATCGCGCTCGACTTCGCGGCCCGCTACCCGTCACGCGCGACGCATCTGGCGCTCGTCGCGACGGCCGTACCGATGGCCGTTTCCGACGCGCTGCTCGATGCCGCGCGCGAGCGCGAGCCGGAAGCCATCGACATGGTCAACCAGTGGTCGCATTCGACCCTCGCCGCGAAACCATCCTGCCCCGCGCCCGGCTTCTGGCTGCACGGCATGAACCAGCGGCTGATGGAGCGCGTCTCGGCGACGGGCGAGCCACGGCTCTTTCACACCGACTTCAGCGCCTGCAACGCGTACACGGACGGCCTCGCGCGCGCCGCGCAGGTGAACTGCCCCACGCGCCTGATCGTCGGCAGGCGCGACGTGATGACGCCGCCGCGCGCCGCCAAAGCCCTCGCCGACGCACTGCGCAACGCAAGCGTGCCCGTCGACACGATCACGCTCGACGCCGGCCACGCGCTGATGTCCGAGCAGCCCGACGCGACGCTCGATGCGCTTTACGCGTTTGCGACGGCCCGCGCTCCGAACCGTTCACAGGCCTCACATTAACCGCCCCGAAGCGCGCGCACCATATGCCGAATGGCCAGGTTGCGCGCGTCTGACGATAGCAGCACAATGAATCCATGCTTGACCGAATGTGCAGCGCGACGGCGCTCACGCAGGCAGGCAACGGAGGCGATCATGAGCCATCAGACAACGCACGACGAGCACTTCGCCAGTTTCGCGGAGTTCTATCCGTACTATCTGACCGAGCATCGCAACACGGTGTCACGGCGGCTGCATTTCGTCGGATCGCTGGGCGTGATCGGCTTCGTCGCGATGGCGCTCGCGACGGGCGACTGGCTATGGCTGCCGGCAGCCGTGGTATGCGGGTATGGCTTTGCGTGGGTCGGCCATTTCTTCTTCGAGAAGAACCGGCCGGCGACCTTCCGGCATCCCATTTACAGCCTGATGGGCGACTGGGTGATGTTCAAGGACATCTGCACGGGGCGCATTTCGCTATAGCGGCGAGCGGCGCAACGCGGCTCAGGCACCACGACGCGCGAGCGCCCCAAAGCCCGAGAGCGCTCAAGCCGTCTGCTGGGGCAACGCAGCCGCGTCGTGCACGCCCGCCTGATCCTGTTGCGCAGCGCCGCGCGAAACGGCGCGCGCCGCCAGCAAAGTCGAGAGGTTCACCTTGAGCGCGTCGTTATCGAGCGCGGCTAGCAGCATGGCGCTATCCACATGCGTCGAATCGAGATTCAGCTGATACGCGAGTTCCGCGCGGTCGATCACGAACAGGTCAAAAAGCCGCTCCACTGTGATCTGGGTCGGGTTCGCGATCAGCAGAAAGCGCGGGCGCTGGCCGTTTTCGTCGAGTTGCACGATCCAGTCGATCGCTTCGAGCCGCTGCAACAGGCGCACCGTCGTTTCCATATCCCGGCGTAATGCGCGCGCGAGTTCAGGCACCGTGTAACCGTGTGTGCTCGCATCGCGCGCTTCGACGAGCCGCGCGAGCAATTCAAGCGAGTCGAGCAGATCGCTGCCCGGAAAGTCGGGACGATGGAATTGCCCCGTGCGGATCGCCGGAAGCGCCGATGCGATCATCGCGCCCGCGAGCGTGATGAACCAGCTGAGGTACATCCATAGAAGAAAAAGCGGCACGACGGCGAACGCGCCGTACACAGCCGTATAAGTCGGAATGCGCCGGATGTAGAAACCGAAGCCGCGCTTCGCCAGTTCGAACGCGATCGCGGCCGTGACGCCGCCTACGATGGCATCGCGCCACTCCACGCGACAGTTCGGCACGAACACATACATCAGCGTGAACGCGAGCACCGTCAGCGGCAACGCAGCGCCCGCCAGCGCCCATTCGATCAGCGGCGTGATGCGCTGCGCGGCGGTGTACGTCATGGACTGCGTGAACAGATACGAGGAGATCGACAGGCTTACGCCGATCAGAATCGGCCCGAGCGTCAGGATCGACCAGTAGACCAGCACGCGCTGCGCGAATGGGCGCGCCTTACGCACGCGCCAGATCACGTTGAACGCGGATTCGATCGTCATCATCGTCATCACGGACGTGACGAACAGGATGATCATGCCGACCGTGGTCAGCCCCTTCGCCTTCGATGCGAACTGGTTCAGGTATTTGAAGATCTGGCTGCTGACCTGGTCAGGCATTAGATGGTCGGCGAGAAACGTCTGCAGCGACATCTGGAACTGCGCGAAGATCGGAAACGCGGTAAACAGCGCGAACGCGACCGTCGCGAGCGGCACCAGCGAGAGCATCGTCGTAAACGTGAGACTGCCCGCCACCTGCGGAACGCGATCCTCGCCGCTGCGCTTCGCGGCAAACTCCGCGAGACGCTTGAGCGCGTCGAGATCGAGACGCAACCTGGACAACAAACCGACCTCCTCCACTTCAGTGCACGCGCCGGCATCGAGCGCGTCGCCAATCTCGCGGCACCGCCAGCGAACCCACCCCTATAATACCCGTTCACTGCCAATGCCTATGAAAGACATCCTCGTGCTTTACTACAGCCGGCACGGCGCCACGCGCGAACTCGCGCTGGCTATCGCGCACGGCGTCGACAGCGTTTCCGGCATGCAGGCGCGCGTGCGCACGGTGCCACCCGTCTCGACGGTCTGCGAAGCCACGCAGCCCGACATTCCCGCAGAAGGCCCGCCGTACGTGGAACTGCGCGATCTCGAAGAGTGCGCGGGACTCGCGCTCGGCTCGCCGACTCGCTTCGGCAACATGGCCGCGCCGCTCAAGTACTTCCTCGACGGCACCACGCCGCAGTGGCTGTCGGGCGCGCTCGCGGGCAAGCCGGCCTGCGTGTTCACGTCGACGGGCAGCCTGCACGGCGGCCAGGAAACGACGCTGCTGTCGATGATGCTGCCGCTCCTGCATCACGGCATGCTGATCCTCGGCATTCCGTACACCGAAAGCACGCTCACGACGACGCAAACGGGCGGCACGCCCTACGGCGCATCGCACTTCGCGCGTGCGGACTCGGCCGGCCACGGCATTTCCGCCGACGAAAAAACGCTCGCCATTGCGCTTGGCGCGCGGATCGCGCGCACTGCCGCCTCGATGAGCGAGCGGCCATGAACACGGCGCGCGACGCAGCTTCCCAAAACAGCGCGCAGGGCAACCGCGCCGCCGCAACGGGCGCGCTGGTTGCGCTCATTGCGCTGATTGCGCTGTGCGTCGCGTGGGAATGGTGGCTTGCGCCGTTGCGCGCGGGCGGCTCGCTGTTCGTGCTCAAGGCCGTGCCGCTGCTGCTCGCGCTGCCCGGCGTGTGGCGCAAGCGGCTTTACACGTTGCAGTGGGCATCGATGCTGAGCCTGCTGTATCTGATGGAAGGCATCGTGCGCGGTATGTCGGATCGTGACCTGAGCGCCCGGCTCGGCTGGTGCGAGGTGATCCTCGCCGTCGCGTTCTTCGTCTGCGCGCTCGTTTATGTCGCGCCGTTCAAGCGCGCAGCGAAGCGTCACGCACGCAGTGAAAACGGCGCGGCCAGCGGGCCCGTTTGATTAACGGGCGCAGCGCGGCCACAGCCCTGGCCGCGCCGCGTATCCAATGCATCAATCTGCATCAACCGTCAGCGTCGAATCACGCAAAAGCCACGCACTAGCCGATCACGCCCTACCCGCTCTGACCGACCATTCATGAACTCCGCAGCTTCATCGAACTTCATCGCCGCGTGCGTCGACGCGATCGGCGCCGCGCACGTCCTTACCGATCCGCACGACACCGCCCCCTATCTCACCGACTGGCGCCGCCGCTACACGGGCAGCGCGTGCGCGGTGCTGTGCCCGTCGACGGCTGAAGAAGTCGCCGCGATCGTGCGGCTCGCGAACGAACACCGTGTCGCGATCGTGCCGCAAGGCGGCAACACGGGCCTCGTGGGCGGCGCCACGCCCGACACGAGCGGCGCGCAAGCGGTGCTGAGTCTCAGGCGGCTCAATCGCGTGCGCGATGTCGACCCGCACAACAACACGATCACCGTCGAAGCAGGCGTCGTACTCGCCGACGTGCAGGCGCGCGCCGAAGCGGCGGCACGTCTGTTCCCGCTGAGCCTCGCGGCGCAAGGCAGTTGCACGATCGGCGGCAATCTGTCGACGAACGCGGGCGGCACAGGCGTACTGCGCTATGGCAACACGCGCGAGCTGTGTCTCGGGTTGGAAGTGGTGACGCCGCAAGGCGAGCTGTGGGATGGACTGCGCGGACTGCGCAAGGACAACACCGGCTACGATCTGCGCGACCTCTTCATCGGCGCGGAAGGCACGCTCGGCATCATCACGGCGGCCGTGATGAAACTGCATCCGCAGCCGGCCGCGCGCGTGACCGCGCTCGCCGCGCTGCCTTCGGCGCATGCCGCGCTGGATTTTCTGTCGCTCGCGCAGCGTCACGCCGGACCGCTTCTGACGGGCTTCGAACTGATGTCGGATTTCTGCCTGCGCCTCGTGAACCGGCATTTCCCGCAGATGCGTTATCCGTTCGCGGAGCCGCACGCGCAGATCGTGCTGCTCGAACTGTCGGATAGCGAAAGCGAAGAGCACGCCCGCGCGCTCTTCGAGCGAATGATGGAAACGGCGCTCGAAAGCGGTCTCGTCGAAGATGCCGTGGTCGCGGAAAATCTCGCGCAGACGCAAGCATTCTGGAATCTGCGCGAGCACATTCCGCTGGCGCAGGCCGAGGAAGGACTGAACATCAAGCACGATATCGCGGTGCCGATTTCGCGCATCGGCCATTTCATCGAAGAAACGGATGCGCTGATCGCGGAGGCCGCGCCCGGCGCGCGAATGGTGACATTCGGTCACCTCGGCGACGGCAATCTGCATTACAACGTGCAGGCGCCCGAAGGCGGCGATGCGAAGCAGTTTCTCGCCCAGTATCAGAGCACGATGAATCAGATCGTCTACGACAGCACGCATCGGCATCGCGGCAGCATCAGCGCGGAGCACGGAATCGGTCAGTTGAAGATCGACGAATCGGCGCACTACAAATCGGATATCGAAGTGCGTCTGATGAAAACTTTGAAATCCGCGTTCGATCCGCTGAACCTGATGAATCCCGGCAAGGTGCTACGCTAACAGCATGGGTATCGAAGAGAGGCGTCCATGAAAATTCGCGTGCTGTCCGATCTGCATCTCGAATCCGACCAGCCGGAAATCATTCCGCATGCGGACGCCGATCTGGTCGTGCTGGCAGGCGACATCCACAATCACGCCGAAGGCCTGCGCTGGGCTGCCGAAACATTCGACGGCGCGGTGCCCGTCGTCTACGTGCCGGGCAACCACGAGTATTACGACGGCGAGTTCGGCGCGCTCGAAGCGGCGATGCACGACGCCGCCGCGAGCGTCGACAACGTGTACTTTCTCAACAACGCGACGCTCGTCGATCCGCTCGGACAGTGGCGCGTGCTCGGCACGACGCTGTGGACCGACTTCGATCTTTACGGCAACGATGAAGATTCGCGTGCCGCGTCGATCGCGGCGGCCGAGCGCGTGATGCTCGACTATCGCGGGCTGATTCAGGTGACATGGACAGCGGGAAACGACTCGAGTGGCCAAGGCGCGCTGCAGGACAACACGCCACGCAACCTGACGCCCGCCGATACCATCGCGCTTCACCGTCACGCGCGCGCGTGGCTGGAAGCGGAACTGGCGAAACCGTTCGCGGGCAAGACGATCGTCGTCACGCATCACGCGCCGCACCGGCGCAGTCTCGCCGAGCGTTATGCGGACGACGTCGTGTCAGCGGGCTTCGTCAATGATCTGCCGTCGCTGGTGCGCGCGCCCGTGACGCTGTGGGTGCACGGGCATACGCATACGGCATTCGACTATGTAGAAAACGGCGCGCGCGTCGTGTGCAATCCGCGCGGCTATCTCGACCGGCGCACGCGCGCGCTCGAAAACGCGGCGTTCGCGTGGAATAAGGTGGTCGAAATCTAGAGGTGCTCGAAATCCAGGCTCGTCGAGAGCTGGAAATCACATGCCGCTACTATCGCGCGGGCGCCGCGCTGGCCGCTCGACGCGAATCGGCACGAGACGCGGCTGCGGCCGCAGGCGTCGCAGCAGATCGCGCGACGCTGCAACGCCAATCAGTCCGAGCATGACGGCGACGCCGATCATCAGCAGATTCGTATCCATGTTGTCCTCTTCGATTCCAGATATGCTTGCGTGCCGAAAGATGCCGGCCTTGAATGACACGTTAGCAAACCCGATGCCGCGAGGAAGTAAGGAAGTGTTGCGACGCGACAGCGGGATGTAACAGTCCGTCAAAAGGCTGCTTCACCCATATCGCGCCATGCACGCGCTATTTCAAGTGCGCGCGAACTTGCGGAGTTCGGCCTGATCCGCGGCGAGCGTCGCCGGCAGTTCGTCGCGCAGAAACTCGACCCACGTGCGGATCTTCGCGTCCAGATACTGCCGCGACGGATACAACGCGTACACGTTCATTTCCTGCGAGATATATTCCGGAAGAATCCACACCAGTTCGCCGCTGCGCAGGCCGGCAATGGCCGAATAGATAGGCAGCACGGCGACGCCCATGCCTTCGCGCACCGCCACGGCCATCGCTTCCGCGACGTTGATCTGGAAGGTGGATGCGCCCAGATGCAGCGTCTCCTGCCCGTTCGGGCCATCGAAGGTCCATTCGTCGGCGGGCATCACGGGCGTGATCATCTGCAGGCAGGTGTGGCCTCGCAAATCGGACAGCGTCTGCGGCACGCCGCTGCGCTCCAGATAATCCGGCGACGCGACAACCACGCTGAACGCGCTGCCAAGGCGCTGCGAGACGAGCCCCGAATCAGGCAAACTCTGCGCGAGCACGACCGCGACGTCATAGCCTTCGTCGAGCAGATCGGGCATGCGCTGCGCGAGCGTCAGTTCCAGATGCACGTCGGGATAACGCTGCTGATAGCGGCTCACGGCGGGCACCACGTAGTGCTGGCCGAAGCTCGTCATCGCGTGGACCTTCAGCTTGCCCGACGGACGCGCGTGCGCGTCGCTGGCCTCGGCTTCCGCCTGATCGACGTACGCGAGAATCTGCTCGCAGCGCTGCAGATAGCGCTCGCCCGCCTCCGTGAGCGCGATACGGCGCGTCGTGCGGTTCAACAGACGCGTGCGCAGATGCGCCTCCAGATCGGACACGGCGCGCGACGCATAAGCCGTCGTCGTGTTCAGATGCTGGGCCGCGCCCGTGAAGCTGCCTGCTTCGACGACGCGGACAAATACGCGCATGTTCTGAAGCGTATCCATGATTTACACCCAAATCTTTCAGTACGGGAAGGATTGTTGCACGATTTGGAAAGACGATTATCTCATTCTCCGTAAGTATGCGTTACACCCTTGCGGGTTATTCGCTAATTGATCAAAAAATATAATCCCCTACAAGGTTCTATAGTCATTTGGGGAGCAAATCGTGCAGTTTCCGGTAACAAAAGGGATCGCCGCGCTGTCGGTTCTTACGATCTCGTTGATAATCGCCGGCTGCGCGAGCACGGGACACATCGCGCCCCAATCGACCAGCACTGAGCCCGCCTCGCTGGACGTCGGCGCCGCGATCCGCGCGGCCAATACCGATGCGCAATGGCCCGCCGCCGACTGGTGGCGCGCCTATAACGATCCGCAGTTGAACGCGTGGATCGAACAGGCGCAGGCGGACAGTCCGACGCTCGCAGCCGCGCAGGCACGCGTGCGTGAGGCGCAGTCGTTCGCCGGCGTCGCGAAGTCCGCGCTGCTGCCGCAGGTGAACGGCAGCATGCAGATTCAGCGCAAGCAGTGGCCGGACAACGTCTTCTACGGTCCAGGCGAGCTGGCCGGCCAGCAGTCCTGGAACAACACGGCTGAACTCGGCCTGTCGTATCACCTCGATCTTTGGGGCAAGGACAAGAACGCCGCGGAGGAAGCACTCGACCTCGCGCACGCGCGCGCCGCCGACTATCGCGCCGCGCAGCTGGAACTCGAATCGAACATCGTGCGTGCCTACATCGAGATGTCGCTGAACTACGCGCTGCTCGATATCGCCAAGTCGACGCTCGAACAGCAGGAACAGGTCGCCGCGCTCGCCAACCGGCGGCTGAAAGGCGGCATCGGCACGCAGCTCGAAGTCGCGCAGGCGGAAACGCCGCTGCCCGAATACGAACGCCAGATCGACGCGATCGAAGAAGAAATCGCGCTCGGTCGCAACCAGCTGGCCGCGCTCGCCGGCAAAGGCCCCGGTGCGGGCGATTCGATCACGCGCCCGCAGATCGCGCTGTCCGCCTTCGCCGGCCTGCCGACGACGATGCCCGCCGAGCTGATCGGCCATCGCCCCGATATCGTCGCGGCGCGCTGGACGGTCGCCGCGCAGGCACGCGGCATCGACGTCGCGAAAGCGGACTTCTATCCGAATATCGATCTGCTCGCGTCCGTCGGCGGCTATGCGGCAATGGGGCCGCTGTTCGGCTTCCTGAAATCGCAGGCGGGCGGCTGGACGGCGGGCCCGGCGCTGTCGCTGCCCATCTTCACGGGCGGACGCCTGCGCTCGCAACTGGGCGCGGCTTCGGCGGGCTACGACGTGGCCGTCGAGCAATACAACCAGTCGATCGTCGGTGCACTGAAGGAGATCGCCGATCAGGTCGTGCGGATGCGTTCGCTCGATACCCAATTGAAGGACGCGAACCGTTCCGTCGCGACGGCGAACAAGACCTATCAGCTGGCGCGCGAAGGTTATCGGCGCGGCCTGACCGACTACGTGAACGTGCTGATCGCGCAAACGCAGCTGCTGCGCGCGCAGGAAGGCGTCGCGAAGGTGCAGGCCGGACAGTTGCAGGCGCACGCGACGCTCGTGACGGCGTTGGGCGGCGGCGTGATCGATCCCGCCGACGGTCCTTCACAAAAGGACGTGTTGCCCGCGCATGGCAAGGGCAAGAAGAGCGATGGCGCGAAACCGGACGACAAAGCCACCGCGAACGCGGTGAACAGCGCTTCGACCGGCACGCCGGCCGCCCACTGACTGGAGCGCCGCCGATGTCCTCGAACCCTTCCACGCCCCGCACGCCGCCGACGCCCAGCGCGCTCTACGCCGCGTTCGTCGACTGGGCGCGCACGGATGGCCGCACGTGGATCTACCTCTTCAAGGCGCTCGCCGCATGCTTCCTCGCGCTCGGCATCGCGATGAAGCTCGACCTGCCGCAGCCGCGCACCGCGATGACGACCGTGTTCATCGTGATGCAGCCGCAAAGCGGCATGGTCTTCGCGAAGAGCTTCTACCGGATTTGCGGCACGCTGATCGGACTCGTTGTGATGATGGCGCTGATCGGCCTGTTTTCGCAGCAGCCGGAGCTGTTCATCATTTCGACGGCGATCTGGGTCGGCATCTGCACCGCGGGCGCGGCGCGCAACCGCAATTTCCGCTCGTACGGTTTCGTGCTTGCGGGCTACACGGCGGCGCTGATCGGCATCCCTGCTTCGCAGCATCCCGATGGCGCGTTCATGTCGGCGCTGACTCGGGTTGCGGAAATCGTGGTCGGGATTCTGTGCTCGGGCGTCGTGAGCGCGCTCGTGTTTCCGCAGCACGCGGGCGAGCAGATGCGCAGCACGGTGCGCGCTCGCTTCTCGTCGTTCGTCGATTACGTGTGCGCCGCGCTTGCGGGCAACGCCGATCGCGCGCGCATCGAGGACACCAACGCGAAGTTCGTTGCCGATATCGTCGGCTTCGAGGCCGTGCGCAGCGTCGCCGTGTTCGAAAGCCCCGATTCGCGGATGCGCAACGGCCGACTATCGCGCCTGAACAGCGAGTTCATGACGGTATCGACACGCTTTCACGCGCTGCATCAGCTGATGAACCGCCTGCGTGTGTCCGGCGCGTCCGGCGCAGCGGGCGCGACGGCCGCCGTCGCTGCGCTCGAGCCGTACTTCCGCGAGATTTCACCGTTACTGAGCAAGTCGGGCCAGCCGGTGTTGACGGCCGCCGACGCATCGCACGCAGCCGCGCAACTGGAAGCGTTCAAGGCTGAGTTGCCGAAGCGCATGCGCGCGACCCGCGCCGCACTCGAAAGCGACGCCGACGTGCCACTGCTCGATTTCGATACGGGCGCGGAGTTGCTCTATCGTTTCGTCGACGACCTGCACGCGTATGCGGCAACGTATGCGTCGCTCGCTGTCGCGACACACGAGCGCGAGCGCTGGATCGAACGCTACGAGCCGAAGACCAACGGCATCGCGGCTGGCGTCGCGGGCCTGCGCGCGGCGATCGTGATGGCGATTCTCGGCGCGTTCTGGATCGCCACCGCGTGGCCGAGCGGCTCGACGCTGACGCTGAACGCGGCCGCCGTGTGTGCACTCGCGTCGTCGTCGCCGAACCCGACGCGCACCGCGTTCCAGATGGCGGCGGGCACGATCCTGTCGTCGACGCTCGCGCTGTTTCTGACGTTCGGCATCTATCCGCATATCGACGGCTTTGCGCTGCTGTGCGCCGCGCTCACGCCCTTCCTCGCGCTCGGCGTGTGGATGACGACGCGGCCGAAGCTCGCGGGTTACGGCGTCGGCTACTGCATTTTCTTCTGCTTTCTCGCGGGTCCGGACAACGTGATTCATTACGATCCGAGCGGCTTCATCAACGATGCCATTGCGCTCGCGCTCTCGATGCTGGTCGCGTCGATCGCGTTCGCGGTGCTGTTGCCGCCATCGACGCCGTGGCTGCGCAACCGGCTGCTCGCCGATCTGCGCGCGCAGGTGGTACTGGCGTGCCGCGGCCGGATCGGGCGTTTGTGGCGGCTACGCACGCGCTTTGAGAGCGGCGCGCGCGACCTGATGCATCAGATCAACGCGCTGGCCGCCAGCGAGCCCAGCGTGAAGCGCGACACGATGCGCTGGATGTTCGCGGTGCTGGAGATCGGCAATGCCGTGATCGACCTGCGCAGCGAGGTCACAACGCTGCCGCGCGATGCGCGCTATGCGCCGTCGATGCCCTGGCGCGTTAGTCTGCGCGCGACCTGCACGGCCGTGAGCTGCCTGTTCGAACGCCCTCGCGCCGCGCGCCTCGATAAAGCGCTGGCCGCGACAGCCGATGCGATCACCGCCGTCCAGCAGACGCTTTCGACGTTCACGCCGCCGCGCGACGAGCGCCATCAGTTGCAACGCATTTTGAGTCATCTGCATTTCATCCGGAGCGCGCTGCTCGATCCGCAATCGCCGCTGGCGCAAGCCAACGACGCGAGCGATACGAACAGCGATGCGCCACAAGGAGTTCGCCATGCCACGTGAGATTGCCGTTCTCGACGCCTACGTGCCCGCCATCGTGCTGCTGTTTATTGCGGGCGCCGCGATCACCTGGCTGCTCGACCGCGCGATAGCGTGGACGGGCCTGTATCGCGTCGTGTGGCACCCGTCCCTGTTCCGCGCGAGTTTGCTCGTGTGTGTGTGCGGCGTGCTGGGCCTCGCCGTTTATCGTTGATCCGAGTCGAATCATGACAATCAGAAACATCATTGGGTTTATCGCGACGGCCATCGTGTTCGTCGTCGCGATCTTGATCGGGCGTGCGCTGTGGGTGCACTACATGGACGAGCCGTGGACGCGCGACGGCCGCGTGCGCGCCGAAGTCGTCAACATTGCGCCCGATGTCTCGGGTGCCGTGGTCGAGCTGCCCGTGCGCGACAACCAGTTCGTGCACAAGGGCGATCTGTTGATGCAGATCGATCCATCGCACTATCAGATCGCCGTCGAGCAGGCGCAGGCTGCTGTTGCCGCGCGCAAGGCCGAATTGCAGATGCGGCGTGACGATGCGCAGCGGCGTGCGGATATGGATAGTCTCGTGGTGTCGAAGGAAAACCGCGAGAACGCGACGCATACGGCGTCTGCCGCCGAGGCGCAGTATCAGCAGGCGCTTGCCGCGCTGGATGCGGCGAAGCTCAATCTGGAGCGCACTCGCGTTGTGTCGCCGGTTGATGGGTATGTTACGAATCTGAATGTGTATCGCGGGGACTATGCGATTTCTGGTTCAGCGAAGCTGGCTGTCGTGGATAGCAATTCGTTCTGGGTGTATGGGTATTTTGAGGAAACGAAGCTGCCGCATGTGAGGGTTGGGGATAAGGCCGATATCATGTTGATGAGCGGGGGCACGTTGAAGGGGCATGTCGAGAGCATTTCCCGCGGGATTTATGATCGCGATAATCCGCAGAGCCGGGAGTTGCTGGCTGATGTGAATCCGACTTTTAACTGGGTGAGGTTGGCGCAGCGGGTGCCCGTGCGGGTGAAGATTGATTCTGTGCCTGAAGGGGTTCTGCTTTCGGCAGGGACGACTTGTACGGTTGTTGTTACGCCGTCTTGAGTTTTTGGTTGTCTGCGACGCTGGGTGGTTTGCTTCGTGTTTTCGCTGGCATCCGGGTTGGCGCCTTTGCGGCGCGGGCGGTTTGGGTCTGTCATAGATTTTGTGTTCAGGGCATAGCATGTAGCTCAAGGAGCATGTATGTCACGCAAACCCAAGACGACTACCGAAGCGCCGACAGTGTTACCGTCCATTCCGAAGGAACTGATCGATCAGTTCGTGAAGGGACCCATGACCGCCGAAGCGGTGCACGCCGCTTCAGCGGCATTCAAGAAGGCGCTGATCGAGCGGGCGCTGGGCGCCGAACTTGGACACCATCTGGGTTATCCGGCGGGTGCCGTGCGGCCCGAAGACGCGACCAACCAGCGCAACGGCAAGAGCGGCAAGACGGTGCTGACCGACGACGGTCCGCTGCGCCTGGAGATTCCGCGTGACCGCGACGGCAGCTTTGCCCCGATCCTGATTCCGAAGCACGAGCGACGTTTCACCGGCTTTGACGACAAGAT
>NZ_JAWRXV010001695.1:0-237 GCF_046534875.1 Paraburkholderia sp. SIMBA_054
GCGGAATTCATTACAGCCGTCGAGCATGAAAACGATGCCTTATATGATAAATTGATGGACCGTTTGGAACAGGCGGAAGCGAAAATGACACAACGGGAAACAACGGATGCTCCAGCAGCAGAACAGGAGAGCGTGCCGGCTCCCGTCGCTCCGCCTGCATCCGATAGCCGCCGGGACAAAGTGAGGCAGCTGACCAAACAAGGGTTTTCGGCTGCCCATATCGCGAAGCTCCTGGAG
>NZ_JAWRXV010001696.1:0-237 GCF_046534875.1 Paraburkholderia sp. SIMBA_054
GACAAAGGCGCGGTAAGAACCGAGATCGTCGAACTCCTTGGTCCCCCGCATCAGCAGGGCATCATGAACGGCGTTCTTGAGATGGCCATGGGAGCTTTCTATCGAGCCGTTCTCATGCGCGACGCCTTTGTTGTTGCGCGTCGGCGTCATTCTATAATGGGAGCAAAGCTGGTCGTATCGGTGCGTGAGATCGACCTTGGCATCGGCGTCGAGGTTGCGGAATGCCGCCGAAAGGCT
>NZ_JAWRXV010001697.1:0-237 GCF_046534875.1 Paraburkholderia sp. SIMBA_054
GGTAGACCACGCCGGCGCGCCAGGGATCGGGGCGGATCTGCGGCCGGGTACGTTCGACCCGTCCGGGCACGCCGACGTCCAGGCCGGTGTCGATGAACGAAAGTCCGCCGTCGGTGCTGGTGAAGAAGCGGCCGGTGGCGCCATCCACGCCGTACCAGCGCCGCGGATCGACCCGGTCGGCCTCGATCAGGATCGTCGCCGGCACGCCACGCACCGGCTGCCAGTGCGCGCCGAAAT
>NZ_JAWRXV010001698.1:0-237 GCF_046534875.1 Paraburkholderia sp. SIMBA_054
CCACTACGACGCGCACTTTTCCAGCTGCAACCGCAATTTCCACATCATGGGCGAGCGCCCGGTGAACCGCTGGTGCGGCATCTGCCCGAAGTGCCACTTCGTATTCCTGGCGCTGGCCCCGTTCATGCCCAAGACCCGGCTGGTGAAGATCTTCGGTCGCAACCTGCTCGACGACGCCAGCCAGGCCGGCGGCTTCGACGCGCTGCTGGAGTTCCAGGACCACAAGCCGTTCGAGTG
>NZ_JAWRXV010001699.1:0-237 GCF_046534875.1 Paraburkholderia sp. SIMBA_054
GGCGAGGCCAAGCCGTACGAGTTCATCAGCCTGGCGCCGGCCGGCAGCCTGGCCTCGACCGGCGCGGACATGGCGCGCTTCATGATCGCCCACCTGCAGGACGGCGTCTTCGGCGATGCGCGCATCCTCGGCGCGGATACCGCGCGCAAGATGCACAGCACCGGGCAGGCCTCGGTCGGCACGCTGAACCGGATGATGCTGGGCTTCTATGAAACCTCGGTCAACGGCCACCGCGCG
>NZ_JAWRXV010001700.1:0-237 GCF_046534875.1 Paraburkholderia sp. SIMBA_054
GGCGATCGCTTTCAACCGCGGCGCGATAGATCAACCCCTGCTTTTCAAGCCCATCCAGAAGGCGCACCACGGAAGGGTGCTCGATTTCCAGAGCATCTGCCAGCTCGCGCTGATTCCAGTCGCGCTGCTGGGCGAGAAGCAGGAGTATGCGGGCACGTGCCAGCGTCAGCCCGCGTTCCCGGACGCGGGAATCGAACAGGTTACGCATTTTGCGCGCGGCCGTGGAAAGCTCCATCG
>NZ_JAWRXV010001701.1:0-237 GCF_046534875.1 Paraburkholderia sp. SIMBA_054
ATTTTATGTAGTTTAAATAGCTTTTAAATGATTCTTCTTAGATTCAGATTTCCACTTGATCAAGTTGTTATTTGTTTTATTGATACGGCGCTTGGCATTTTCAATTGTTTTGATTTCTTTTTCATCAACACTCAGCAAGGACTTTCCGAGTGTATCTCTAATCATACGAAGTTTGTCGTATTCACATTTGACTTTTCTTCTTTCAATAAGAATTGCTTGCCCTCTTTTAGATAGGCT
>NZ_JAWRXV010000257.1:0-449 GCF_046534875.1 Paraburkholderia sp. SIMBA_054
AGGTTCAGCGCACGGTCTATTCCGTGCTCGGCGCGATCAGCTTCTCGCATCTGCTGAACGACATGATCCAGTCGTTGATCCTCGCCATCTACCCGATGCTGAAGGACAACTTCTCGCTGTCGTTCGGACAGATCGGCCTGATCACGCTGACCTATCAGATCACCGCGTCGCTGCTTCAGCCGCTCGTCGGCATCTATACGGACAAACATCCGAAGCCGTACTCGCTGCCCGTCGGCATGGGCTTCACGCTCGCCGGCCTGCTGCTGATGTCGATGGCGACGAGTTTCGGCGTGCTGCTGGTGGCCGCGGCGCTAGTCGGCTGCGGGTCGTCGGTGTTTCATCCGGAATCGTCGCGGGTCGCGCGGATGGCCTCGGGCGGCCGTCACGGGCTCGCGCAGTCGCTGTTCCAGGTGGGCGGCAACGCGGGATCGTCGCTCGGGCCGCTGCTG
>NZ_JAWRXV010001702.1:0-237 GCF_046534875.1 Paraburkholderia sp. SIMBA_054
CTTGCCGTCGTGGGCATACAAGCTCCAGCCGCCCATGTTGCCGCCCTGGGCGATGATCACGCCCTGCGCGCCCGATGCCGGCACCTCGATCTCCGCGGTGACCGAGTGGCTCTTGTTCTTGATGTTGATGACGGTGTTTTCCTGCAGGCGCCGCATCCCCGGGAACAGGAGCTGCGTGCTGCCCGTGACGACCGCCGGCCGCCCGGCGATGTCCGGGTTCATGCGTTCGGCCTTGCG
>NZ_JAWRXV010001703.1:0-237 GCF_046534875.1 Paraburkholderia sp. SIMBA_054
GATGATCAGGTCGATGGCTTGCGGGTCGATGTCCGCCGCTTCGATCGCGCGCTGCGACGCGAACTGCGCGAGGTCGCTCGTGGTGACGTCCGGATCGGCGAAATGGCGCGCATGGATGCCCGTGCGGGCCACAATCCATTCGTCGCTCGTCTCGACGCCCTGCTTCGCGAGACGCTCGGCGAGGTCCTGATTGGTGACGCGCGCGGGCGGCAGATAGCTGCCGGTGCCGAGGACGCG
>NZ_JAWRXV010001704.1:0-236 GCF_046534875.1 Paraburkholderia sp. SIMBA_054
GCTTCTTCCGTCGACAGCAGGCTCGCGCGTGCCGATTCCGTCAGACGCCGGTTGCGGCCGAAGAGGTCGATTTCCCATGACGCCGAGAGCGCCGCCGTGTACGTGTTGAACACGGGGCTCTGCACATTCGCGAACAGCGGCGAGGACGACGTCGAGATACGCTGGCGCCCGGCATCGAAGCCCGCGCCGACCTGCGGAAACAGCGCTGCGCGCGTCGTCACGAACTGGCCGAGGAA
>NZ_JAWRXV010001705.1:0-236 GCF_046534875.1 Paraburkholderia sp. SIMBA_054
GGACCAAATCGGGTGAGTTGATGGTTATGGTCATTCTGGGGGGCGTCGGCACGTTCTTCGGTCCCATCTGGGGGGCGGCCGCGTTCCTGATCCTGCAGACCTATCTCGCCTCCTGGACGGAGCATTGGCAGCTTGCCATGGGGATCATTCTGCTCGTCGTGGTTTTGGGAACCAAGGGCGGCATTGTCGGCGGCTGGCGCGCGCTTTGCCGTTCGTTTCGCAAAGACCGCAAGATG
>NZ_JAWRXV010001706.1:0-236 GCF_046534875.1 Paraburkholderia sp. SIMBA_054
GGCCAGAACCAGCAGGCCGCAAAGGATCGGCAACCAGATGGCGAGACTGAGAATCGGATAAGCGTGCATTAGTGTCCCTCGCCTTATTTGCCGCCGAGCGTTACAAACAGGGTCAGGAGCCCCAACATGCCGATAATCATGGCGAACGCGTAGTGATAGATGTAGCCGGATTGAAGGAAGCGGATCACGCCGGCGAACCAGCCGATGAAGCGTGCGCTGCCATTGACGATACCGTC
>NZ_JAWRXV010001707.1:0-236 GCF_046534875.1 Paraburkholderia sp. SIMBA_054
CGTATGTTTACCCTATTACGATGGTTATTTATATTGGGCTGATGCTGTTTAGCCTGAAAATATTTGATTTTGATTATTTGCGCCCCGTCATGGCGCACGGATTTAAAGATTTTGGTAAACTTTTCTCTCAAACCTTCATTCAATTTACAGGCTTTGAGATCATTTTGATTGTTGTGCCGCTGATCTACAAAGACAAATGGTCAAAAGCAAAATGGGCCGCAGCCATTGGTGTAGGG
>NZ_JAWRXV010001708.1:0-236 GCF_046534875.1 Paraburkholderia sp. SIMBA_054
GTCCAGAGGCGCGTTTGATACCTTGAAGCCGACTACTGGTCCGCTAGCAAAGCACGGGCCAAACGGTATAGCAATTGCCAAGTCTGACATGGAGCTCACGCAACTCATCGCAGACACGATCAACTCGCTGATTGCTGACGGCACCTACAAGGAGATTCTCGACACATGGGGCGTTGGCTCGGTGATCGTCGAGAAGGCTTTGGTCAACCCTGAAGTCAAGATCTGAGAACATGACC
>NZ_JAWRXV010001709.1:0-236 GCF_046534875.1 Paraburkholderia sp. SIMBA_054
CCTATGTGGCTCGGCAACGCCACGTTGTCCGACGGCGACTTCGTGCACCGCGCGATCGATCACGCCGACTGCATCATCAATGTCGGGCACGACGTGATCGAGAAGCCGCCGTTCTTCATGCGCAGCGGCGAGGCCGGCGAGAAAACGGTGATTCACGTCAACTTCCTCGGCGCGGAAGTCGATACCGTGTATTTCCCGCAGATCGAAGTGGTCGGCGACATCGCCAATGCGGTGTG
>NZ_JAWRXV010001710.1:0-236 GCF_046534875.1 Paraburkholderia sp. SIMBA_054
CACCACGTTCTGCGTGAGTTGCTCGACCAGTTCGCGCACGCGTGCGGATGCCGCGCCCTGACCACCGTTGACAGCGAGGAATGCCTTCGTCACGGCGATGGCGATCTTCGACGGCTCGAACGACACCACGCTGCCGTTGCGGCGGATCACCTTATAGTCGGCGTACGTCGCTTGCGGCGCGAGCGCCTGGGCGCCTTGTGCCTGGCCGAAAGCCTGGCCAGTCGGTGATCCCTCAT
>NZ_JAWRXV010001711.1:0-236 GCF_046534875.1 Paraburkholderia sp. SIMBA_054
CTAAAAGCGGTCGTCGGCAAAATCATTACGACAGTCTCATTGATTGTTATTCCGGCTGCGGTCGGCATGATGATTTTCTCAAGACAGATTACGGAGTTGCTGTTTGGCCGGGGGGCATTTGAGGATCGGGCCATTGACATGACGACAGGCTTATTGTTCTTCTACGCACTCGGATTGCTCGGTTTTGGGCTTCGTGAAGTGCTGTCGAAAGTATTTTATTCCTTGGAAGATTCACG
>NZ_JAWRXV010001712.1:0-236 GCF_046534875.1 Paraburkholderia sp. SIMBA_054
TTTGATAGCTAAATACGAGTTGTTATTAGCACGAAATGTTGAAGACAATAAAGGTATTTGTCTCATCACTCACACAAACGTAGCTGTAGATGAAATAAAAAAAGGTTTAGTTAAATTAGGTAGGGGAGATATAGATTATCCTAATTTTCTAGGGACTATTCAAGAGTTTTTCAATACTTTCTTTGCTAGAAAAGCATTCCATCTTTTACTTGGAGATAAAAAATTAAAAATATTAG
>NZ_JAWRXV010001713.1:0-236 GCF_046534875.1 Paraburkholderia sp. SIMBA_054
TCCATATCCAGCAGCGGATCGCCTGATGAATAGTCATCTGACCGTCGCTTCCGATGTCGGACAACCAACACTCCGATCAGTTGCATCCATCCAATTCAGATTATGTTTTTCAACTTCTGTTTGCCTTGGGTTGAAATGCTTTTGACGCGTGAAATTCGATGGATCCGTTAGTCCATACTTCCAGACGGTGGTTTTTTTGCCAAATGGCCAGAAAACGTAAATGGCGCAGCTTCTAC
>NZ_JAWRXV010000258.1:0-446 GCF_046534875.1 Paraburkholderia sp. SIMBA_054
TCGAGCGGTTTCTTCTTCGCCTTCATGATGTTCGGCAGCGTCACGTAGCGCGGCTCGTTCAGGCGCAGATCGGTCGTCACGACTGCGGGCAGCTTCAGCGACAGGGTTTCCGCGCCGCCATCGACTTCACGCGACACCGTCGCCTTGTCGTCAGCCACGACAACCTTCGATGCAAACGTCGCCTGCGGCAGATTCGCCAGCGCGGCGAGCATCTGGCCCGTCTGGTTCGAATCGTCGTCGATGGCCTGCTTGCCGAGGATCACCAGTTGCGGCTGTTCCCTGTCCACCAGCGCCTTCAGCAGCTTGGCCACAGCCAGCGGCTGCAGGTCTTCGTTCGATTCGATCAGGATCGCGCGATCCGCGCCGATTGCCAGCGCCGTGCGCAGCGTTTCCTGACATTGCGTCACGCCCGCCGACACGGCGATCACTTCCGTCGCCACGCCCGC
>NZ_JAWRXV010001714.1:0-236 GCF_046534875.1 Paraburkholderia sp. SIMBA_054
CTAGCTTTCGTCGATGCAACTGACACTAGTACACGAATGCACCCATTTCGTAGATACCTTCGGCACGCTTGATTATCCTAACGCTTATGGACGCACGGCTTGCACCTGGTTCGCCCGCGATCACTCCAATCTTGCGATAAACAACGCGGACAGTATTGCGTGGTACGTGTTGGCACACGACGAATAACGGTACACATATGAAATCCATCTTATATGCAGCAGGCTTCGCACTAGCG
>NZ_JAWRXV010001715.1:0-236 GCF_046534875.1 Paraburkholderia sp. SIMBA_054
GAAGGGCGCCTACGTCTGGAAGGATATGGAACGGCAGTGCCGCAAGTACGGTATCGCCCTGACACGTCCGAGCGTTTTTCCGCGCGCCGCGCTGCTCGCGATGCGCGTCGCGCTACTCGGCGCCGAGCGTGAATGGATCGCTGCGTATTGCCGCGAGATCATGCAGCAGAACTTCGTGCATGACCGCGATATCGGTTCCGTCGAAGTCGTGGGCGAAGCGCTCGTCAAACTCGGCT
>NZ_JAWRXV010001716.1:0-236 GCF_046534875.1 Paraburkholderia sp. SIMBA_054
GTAGTATGATCATAAGTATATAAATGATCCTTATTATTAACACACTACCCTAGCTTTCTATCAAGCTTTTTATCATAGTAGATGTTAACTTTTCCTTCACAGATTGGACAGGAACCGTATTTACTCACTTTATATACCTTACTATCTTCTTTACATAGAATAGGTTTTTCATTTCTATAAACTATGCCTTCTTTATTTAAGTCTTCATATTTACTATTTTGATCCAGTGCATATAG
>NZ_JAWRXV010001717.1:0-236 GCF_046534875.1 Paraburkholderia sp. SIMBA_054
GCTTGCTGCTCCCGGCGCAATTCGCGCAGTTCCTCCAGAACGGGCCGAAATTTTGGACTGAGGATGCCGGCGGGCTCAATCGCGGCCCGAAGCGAATACATGTCGTCGTAGGCGTCAAGTGAATCGATCATCGGCAGGAAACGCCAGCCGTAACCCGCCTCCTTCTCAACCCAGCCCTCGCTGTGGGCGCGAACCAGTACCTTGCGCACGTCGCTTCGAGACGCCTCAAGCAGCCG
>NZ_JAWRXV010001718.1:0-236 GCF_046534875.1 Paraburkholderia sp. SIMBA_054
GGAGCCGCTGGTTGCAGCTTCCGCAAACACGCCATTCTTCAAGCATTTTGCGGGTTAAGGTCTGGTCATGAACGTTATTACAGCATCTGATCTCATCAATCTCTTCGACAGCTGGAAGCAACTTTTTGCAGAACAGCGTGAATTCCTCATCGCGCTGGACGGCAAAGTCGGCGATAGCGATCTCGGCATTACCATGAGTAAGGCCTTTGCAGCTGCGGCTGAAGTAGCCCATGCAG
>NZ_JAWRXV010001719.1:0-236 GCF_046534875.1 Paraburkholderia sp. SIMBA_054
GTGATGTTGTCGAGCTTGAGTATCGTGTCCATCGGGTGCTCCATCACTGCCCGCCGCCGCGCATCAGGAATCGAAGCGCGGCAGCGGGCATTCGGCTTACCAGCTAAAACCCTTGGCATTGCTCTTGTCGATCATCTTCACGTCGACGGGAATCGCTTTCGGCACATTGGCGCCCCACTTCTTCGCGTACGCGATGCCCAGTGCGATACGCACCTGGTCAGCAGGAAATTGCGCAG
>NZ_JAWRXV010001720.1:0-236 GCF_046534875.1 Paraburkholderia sp. SIMBA_054
TGTACGGCCAGATCCTGCAACGCATTGGCCTGCGATGCCGCATCGGGCGACGTCTTGACGATGACGTTGAGGCCCGGATGCTCAGCCATCAGAAGCTTCGCCACACGTTCGGCATGATAGACGACACCTGCCGTCCAGCCATGATCGGCAGCCGGGATCGACACGCCGATCGTCACTTTCTTGTCCTGTGCGCTTGCTGCACCGCCAAAGGCCAGTGTACCCGCCGTCAATGCGGC
>NZ_JAWRXV010001721.1:0-236 GCF_046534875.1 Paraburkholderia sp. SIMBA_054
GTGGATGCCGGTGCGGCCAGGGCACTGAAATCCGGAAAGTCGCTTTTGCCCGCAGGCGTCAGGGAAATCGACGGCCAGTTCGAGCGCGGTGATACGGTCGCGGTGCTGAACGAGGACGGACGCGAAATCGCGCGCGGACTGATCGCTTATGATGCCGAGGATGCGCGCAAGATCGCAGGCCATAAAAGCGATGAGATCAGTGAAATTCTTGGCTATGATGCTCGCGCGGCGATGAT
>NZ_JAWRXV010001722.1:0-236 GCF_046534875.1 Paraburkholderia sp. SIMBA_054
CGTGGCACAATGACGGCCTCATTCCGTCCGTCTGCGTTTTCTGCCTCATGACTTCTCTCTCCGAACTCGCGCAAGGACAGCAGTACCCTGCCGCCGCGCTGTATGTGGTGGCCACGCCGATCGGCAACGTCGCCGACATCACGCTGCGCGCGCTGCATGTGCTAGGTCTTGTCGACCGCATCGCCGCGGAAGACACACGCAACACCGGTCAGTTGCTCGCGCGTTATGGCATCTCG
>NZ_JAWRXV010001723.1:0-236 GCF_046534875.1 Paraburkholderia sp. SIMBA_054
GTACGGATCGTGAGCAATCACGCCACCGAAGTAGATAGAGGCAACCAGCAGCACGATACCAATGACAGAGACTTCACCCACACGCCCCGGACGAATAAAGCGCATGTAGATACCCATAAACAGCGCAATCGGTACGGTTGAGCAAACGGTGAAGACACCCCACGGACTTTCGGCCAGGGCTTTAACCACAATCAGCGCCAGGACGGCGAGGATGATGATCATGATTAAGAAACAGC
>NZ_JAWRXV010001724.1:0-236 GCF_046534875.1 Paraburkholderia sp. SIMBA_054
CACGCGAGGCGTTTTCAGGGAATGAAGCGATTGACTCACAGGAACATCGAGCCGGGCGATCTCTTCGCCTTTCTGGTAACGGACGATCTATTTGCCGTTGGCGTCGTTGTGCGGTCGGATATCGAGCTGTACATATGCGTGTTCAAGGAAATGGTGTCCTCGGGGAACCTGCCAGGATTGAAGGTGGAGGAGCTAACGCTATTCCTGGTCGGCAGGACGAGCGACGAAAAATTCTT
>NZ_JAWRXV010001725.1:0-236 GCF_046534875.1 Paraburkholderia sp. SIMBA_054
GCGCCGAGCGCGGCTTCCGCAGCCTTGCCGGTAATCTTCTTCGCGCGCAGATCGACCAGCATCACGTGGCTTTCGGTGCGGCCCGAGACGATGCGCAGGCCGCGCTTCACCAGCGTTTCCGCCAGCACGCGAGCGTTTTCGACAACGTGCTGCTGATACGTCTTGAACTCCGGCGACAGCGCTTCTTTGAATGCGACAGCCTTGCCGGCGATCACATGCATCAGCGGACCGCCCTG
>NZ_JAWRXV010001726.1:0-236 GCF_046534875.1 Paraburkholderia sp. SIMBA_054
AAGGCGTCAGCGTTCCCAAACGTTCGGCGTGTGTGTTTGTTTTTTGGCCGCAGCTTTGTCTGCGGCTTTTTTCTATGCGCCTCGCAGTCGCAAGTCTCTGCGTTCGTCAGACGCCTTTGATCTGACGACAGGCGGCGCGCCTTCCCCCTCGCAACACGACTAAGTCTCTCCCGGCGCCCGCGCTTCATGCGCGCCCGCTCGCTTTTCGTCGACCTCTCCATCTCTCTGGTAAACCC
>NZ_JAWRXV010000259.1:0-444 GCF_046534875.1 Paraburkholderia sp. SIMBA_054
TTAGGCTTTGTTGATAGTAAAAATTCTTTATGCTCTTGCAATTTCTTTATTCAGATTAGAGGGGGATGTTTTTGATTAGGTATATAATTAGATTTAGTGGGATGGAAAATAAAGATTGGAGGATTAAAATGCAGAAAATAATAAGCTTTTATAATGAAGAAATGAGCAATCATAAATGGTTCGAAAAACAAATTTCATGGATTATATTTTATATGATTTTTATAACTAGTTTTTTTCTAATATTAAGAATTAACCCAAGAGGTTATATCTGGACAATAATATTATTTATACTTACTTTTTTTATAATGTTTATTCTTATAGTTTCAACATATAAATTTGTAAATGCATTAGAGGTTGATGAAACTTTAACCTTTTCTAATACGATGAAAAAATGTTTTAAAATTATGGTTACGACTAAACTATTATTATCGATTAATAATAGTG
>NZ_JAWRXV010001727.1:0-236 GCF_046534875.1 Paraburkholderia sp. SIMBA_054
CCTCGGCGGCCCGCAGCGCATCGACGACGTCGCGACCCACGACTCCCTGCAGGAAGAGCTGGAACTGCTGCGCGTGCGCTGCCATTACGGCCTGCCGACGATCGGCATCAGCCTGGGCGCCCAGTTGCTGGCCTGCGTGCTGGGCGGCGGCGTACGGCGCATGCCCCAGCCGGAGATCGGGCTGGCGCCGCTCGAACTGACCCCTTCGGGGCGCGACTCGTGCCTGCGCCCGCTGG
>NZ_JAWRXV010001728.1:0-235 GCF_046534875.1 Paraburkholderia sp. SIMBA_054
GTCGTGATCGAGAACGTCGAGCGCAACATGACCGTGCACAAGCTCGATCCGAAGACGGCCGCCAAGCAGGCGATGGATGAAGTGGCGGGCCCCGTGGTGGCGATCGTGCTGGTGCTGTGCGCCGTGTTCGTGCCCGTCGCGTTTCTCGGCGGCATCACCGGGCAGATGTACAAGCAGTTCGCCATCACGATTGCGATTTCCGTGGTGATCTCGGGCATCGTCGCGCTGACGCTCT
>NZ_JAWRXV010001729.1:0-235 GCF_046534875.1 Paraburkholderia sp. SIMBA_054
ACCCTGTAAGAGCGCCAAGCTATACGACGCGACAACCTACACACAGTTTGCCACCTGGGCGGCACATACCGTTCGCTACCGTGAGCCCAAGTACGGGTGTTTGAAGCGGGTGAGGCGCTCATTCGAAGCGTTGGCAACTCGCGTTAACAGATACGCTTCCGTGTGAAGCGTAGGACCGGTTGGGGGCCCTCAGGCAAGAAGAAATGTTGGCGGTGTGAGCCGCTTTCTTTTGCCT
>NZ_JAWRXV010001730.1:0-235 GCF_046534875.1 Paraburkholderia sp. SIMBA_054
GCAGGACACGAGCGCCTACGGCGTCGACGTCAAATATCGCACCGGGTTCTGGAACGGCAAGCCGATCAAGACGCGCATGACCGATCTCGTCGGCGCGCTCGGCGAACTGGCCGCGCAATACGGCGCGTGGGTGCGCCTGCATTACGTGTATCCGTACCCGAGCGTCGACGAAGTCATTCCGATGATGGCGTCGGGTCCGTACAAGGGCCACGTGCTGCCGTATCTCGACGTGCCG
>NZ_JAWRXV010001731.1:0-235 GCF_046534875.1 Paraburkholderia sp. SIMBA_054
AGTGCCCATTCAAAACCCTTTTTAGGTTTATCAACTGTGCTATTCCTGTCATATAAAACATCAAATGCTTTATCTCCCCGTATAACCTCTTCTACGTTCATTTTTAATTCAGCAGCAAATTCGTTATCTGAAGTACTTATGTAATCGTTGAAATATATTGGTTCTTTAATAGGTATGGGAGCGGTTCGTGTTCCATCTGCTTCTTTTTTAGTTTTCTTCTTAGCAGATGACCCCT
>NZ_JAWRXV010001732.1:0-235 GCF_046534875.1 Paraburkholderia sp. SIMBA_054
TCCGACTTCAGATCGAAGCCGCTGCCGAGATACGCACCGCGCGAGTTACCGGTTTGCGCAATCAGATAGCCCAGATGCAGTTGGGAATTTGCACTCGTGCTGTAGAGCTGCACGCGGTTCTGGCCGGTGGCATCGTCCATCACCATCTGGTTGTAGCCGCTGCCCTGATATTCCTTCGACTTATAGCCGGACAGGATGCCGTTCGAATGCCAGTCGGGCGTCTTCGCACCGTTAT
>NZ_JAWRXV010000260.1:0-444 GCF_046534875.1 Paraburkholderia sp. SIMBA_054
GGTCGGTGGCGGCTTCGGCGAAGGCGGGGGCGACGACGGAAGTGCCAAGGGAAAGCGAGACGGCCGCGGCCAGCAGGGCGCGACGGCGAGCAACAACGAGGGACTGCATGAGGTGGTGACTCCTGGACCGCGCCTGCCCGCGCGGGTGGTGGGAAGACGGCAGGCGCAGGGATGACCAGGACGAGGCGCGGCATGGCCGCGATCGCCGCAGCCACGCCCACCGCGTGCCGATGCATCCCTGGGGCCGGTCTCCGGGCTCGCGAGTGAAGCGGCGTTCCTGCTGGATCGCGCTTCCGGCGACACGCCTTCCCATGCGGATGCACAGTGGCCGGGTTGTGTCGCCTGTCTCGCCCACCGTTGCGGGGGCAGCTCCGGAATTGCCGTGCTGGACTGGCCAGCACGGCGCACCGGATTCCCGTTTAAACCCCCGGCACGCCGGAGGTC
>NZ_JAWRXV010001733.1:0-235 GCF_046534875.1 Paraburkholderia sp. SIMBA_054
TTCTCAGCGAGCCGCAGCGTGTACCTGCGGACATCCTCCGGCCATTGCGCGATTTTTTCTTCGAAGCGCGGCCGGTCGCCGGCATAGAGCGCACGAGTCGCATCTTCGTAATCCGGCAGGTTGCCCGCCAGCGCCGTCATGAAGCGATACACCGCCTCCTGTGCTGCGCGTCGACGGTCGCCATGCTCGCCGGTTGCGCGCGCCGTCTCGACCAGCTTTCGTAGCGCGACCGCCG
>NZ_JAWRXV010001734.1:0-235 GCF_046534875.1 Paraburkholderia sp. SIMBA_054
GCCCCGTTTGACCTTTCTGTCAGGCGCGAAACGGATCGCCGTACCATCCTTCAGGCGGGCCGTGGGCTGATTGCTTTCGAGGGGCTGGACTGCGATGCGCAGGGCGACCGGAAAGTGCATGGTGGACCGGAAAAAGCGCTCCATCATTATCCGCACGATCATTATGCGGTCTGGCGCGAAGAAATCGGCGAAAACCCGCGTCTGAGCGCGCGTGGTGCTTTCGGCGAAAACATCT
>NZ_JAWRXV010001735.1:0-235 GCF_046534875.1 Paraburkholderia sp. SIMBA_054
TAGGATGGCCCGGTTGAATTCTTCTTGTCTTTTAATGAGATCGGCGTCAAACACCCTTATTCCTCAAATAGCCCTCCGTTATTTTACCATTTCCTAGCACGAGAGGCATATGATTGAAAACGAATTGAATTCACATAAAAAAAGCTAGCTTCGTTTTAACACGAAGCTAGCCTCTTGGATGATTATATTATAGTGCTTGAGCTGCTGTAATAAGCGCAAGGTTGTAAACGTCTTC
>NZ_JAWRXV010001736.1:0-235 GCF_046534875.1 Paraburkholderia sp. SIMBA_054
GTTGCACCGCGGAGATGCGATCGATATCGCCCATATGGCCCGCGTACACGCTCGCATAGCCGTTGAGGTTGAACGGCGTGATGTAGTCTGCGATGAAGTCGTACTGGTTACCCATCGTCAAGGTGCCGTAGTCGCTCGACAACCCGACGAACGCCTGGCGGCCGAACAGCGCGCCGTTATTGCGCAACGCGCCAGTGCCGAGCGAGAAGCCGTTTTCGAGCTGGAAGATCGCCTT
>NZ_JAWRXV010001737.1:0-235 GCF_046534875.1 Paraburkholderia sp. SIMBA_054
GCGGCAAGGCCGGGTCGAGATGCAGGCGGTCGCCGTGTTTTGTAACGCCAAGGATACCCTCCGTCGCAACGCGGTAGAACCAGCCGGCGGAACCGGTGTACCAGGTCCAGCCACCCTGCCCGCGACGCGGCTCGACAGAATAGATGTCGGCTGCAATCACATAAGGCTCGACGCGGTAGATATCCGGGTTGCGACCATGACTGACCGGGCTGATGAGCGAGAACAGACGCCATGC
>NZ_JAWRXV010001738.1:0-235 GCF_046534875.1 Paraburkholderia sp. SIMBA_054
GTCGGCTCTCCGAAGGCTCCATCTGGGTGTTGCATCTGATTCCTACGCACGCTGAGCTCGGTACGGGCAGCATAGAACCGCTCACGTACTGGGATTTTGACCGCCAGATTCCCATACTTGGTACCGCGGCGATGAGCTTTCGCGTTAACCGTGATGGTGCTTTGGGTCTCAGAAAGGAAGTTGAGGGTGGCGTGCATGGCTACACGCAACTGTTTCGCAACGGTTTTGTGGAGGC
>NZ_JAWRXV010001739.1:0-235 GCF_046534875.1 Paraburkholderia sp. SIMBA_054
TACCGAACGCGTGCAACTGCTGGAAGCGGAATTGACCGGTCGCGTGCCCGCGCTGCCGGGCGGTCTGGTCGAAGCATGGCCGACGCTGCGCGTGGCGGTGAACGACGACAGCGTGGGCACCTGGTTCATCGACGCAGTTGCGCCGTTTTGCGCCGAGCGTCAAATGCTGCTCGACCTCGTGATCGACGATCAGGACCACACCGCGCAGCGGATTCGCGACGGCAGCGTGCAGGGC
>NZ_JAWRXV010001740.1:0-235 GCF_046534875.1 Paraburkholderia sp. SIMBA_054
GTATTAGAAAACGGTGAACGAGTTCTTTCATTAAGAGGAACTGCCCGTACTATGAATTTAAAAGGAGGAGGAGCTTTAGCTTTACCTCGAATGCTGAATGCTAATTATATTCAAAGTTATCTAAGCGAGGATTTGAAGCAATGGTTGCAAGATACTAACGAAGGAAAGATACAAAAAATTCAGCCTCCTGAAGGCGGTAATTCTTTTCACGCTTTTAAAGCAACATTATTGGTAG
>NZ_JAWRXV010001741.1:0-235 GCF_046534875.1 Paraburkholderia sp. SIMBA_054
GGTATTGGCGCTGATAGCGGATTCCACGCATATCGAGATGATCAGCAATACGCTGGCGATGGGCTGGAACTCGCCGCTAACCACCGTACTGGCGTTACTGGCCTGTGGTTTTGCCTGCTTCATAGAGATGGGAAAAATTCCCTTTGATGTTGCTGAAGCAGAACAGGAATTACAGGAAGGCCCGCTGACCGAATATTCCGGTGCCGGGCTGGCGTTGGCGAAATGGGGGCTGGGG
>NZ_JAWRXV010001742.1:0-235 GCF_046534875.1 Paraburkholderia sp. SIMBA_054
GCGAGCACCGTCGACTGGATCGAGCGCTTCGTGAACTGCGGGCCGGCCGGGTTCGTCGTCGCGTTGGTCGTGCCGTTCACGATCGCCGAGTCTTCCGTGTAGAGCTGCAGCTTGAGGATGCCGCCGTCGGTGATCTGCGGTTTGACGTGCAGCGTCAGGCCCACGTCGACGCGGTCGTACGTGTTGAAGGCCGAGCTTGCACTTCCGCTCGTCAGGTTCGAATACGAACCTGTCT
>NZ_JAWRXV010001743.1:0-235 GCF_046534875.1 Paraburkholderia sp. SIMBA_054
TGGTATTTGGCACAACGCACTTGATGCCGATCAGCAGACCGCGACCACGGATTTCCGAAACGACATTCGGGTAGCGGTCGATGACGGAGGCGAGCCCCTGCTTCATAACCAGAGCAGTTGCCTGGACATTTTCGAGGAAGCCATCGGCCAGAACAACATCAAGCACGGCATTGCCGACGGCCATGGCCAGCGGATTGCCGCCATAGGTCGTACCGTGAACACCAGCCGTCATGCC
>NZ_JAWRXV010001744.1:0-235 GCF_046534875.1 Paraburkholderia sp. SIMBA_054
TGCCGCGACCTGCTCGGCGCGGCCGGCATCAGCCTGGAGCATGCGGCGATCCGGCATGCCTTGAATCTGGAGTCGGTGATCACGTATGAAGGCACGCAGACGATCCACCAGCTGGTGGTCGGTCGCGGGTTGACCGGGATCAACGCGTTCTAGGGCGCAAGCCCGCCAAGGGGGAGTGATGCGCAAGGGATGGATCGGATGGCTGGCCGGCCTGGCCCTGCTCGGCTGCGCCACG
>NZ_JAWRXV010000261.1:0-443 GCF_046534875.1 Paraburkholderia sp. SIMBA_054
CGTGGAGAACGTGCCCGATCCAAAAATCGAGCGTCCGACTGATGTGATCGTGCAGATCAGAAGCACCAATATCTGCGGTTCGGATCTGCATATGTTCGAAGGCAGGACCGACTTTGAAAAGGGGAGGGTTTTCGGGCATGAGAATCTCGGCCAGGTCACGGAAGTGGGGCAGGCCGTTGAACGTTTGAAAGTCGGTGACTGGGTGTGCATGCCGTTCAATATCAGCTGTGGGCATTGCAGGAATTGCGAAAAGGGATTGACCGCATTCTGCCTTGCTGCCAATCCTGAGCCCGGCATGGCAGGCGCTGCCTTCGGCTTCGCCGACATGGGACCCTATCAGGGCGGACAGGCGGAATACCTGCGCGTTCCTTGGGCCGATTTCAACTGCCTGAAGCTGCCTCCTGATGCCGAGGAAAAGCAGAACGACTATGTGATGGTGGCCG
>NZ_JAWRXV010001745.1:0-235 GCF_046534875.1 Paraburkholderia sp. SIMBA_054
GGGCACAACCACGTTCTCCCGATAGAGACGGCTTCACGAAACATACGAAGCGACATTGGCGATGTCCGGATCAGCACCGCGCTGGTTCCGCAAGAGCGACTAAGATCCTAGTTCAGAAACCGGTGGCAGGAGGATCGATGGTGAACACGAAGAACGCTCAGATCGATGGTTTTCTTAAATATTACTTGGCGCTCGATCGCGCGCCGCAGTATGCAGTCATGGTTCGTGGCCAATG
>NZ_JAWRXV010001746.1:0-235 GCF_046534875.1 Paraburkholderia sp. SIMBA_054
TGTCGCGTCTGTGTCATATCGTTTGCCTCGCCAAATGGAATGCAAGGCCTCCTGTTATTCCGGTTGAGTGGGGAAAGGGTTAATTGTCCACACGGCAGGGATCCAGCCCGCCGCGTGAATGTCTGTCAGATAAAGCGGCTCAGGAAACTGCGCGTTCGTGGATGCTGAGGATTTTCGAGAACCTGCTGCGGCGGACCTTCCTCTACAACCTTGCCGGCATCCATGAAAACGACCC
>NZ_JAWRXV010001747.1:0-235 GCF_046534875.1 Paraburkholderia sp. SIMBA_054
GAGCCTGATAGTTACACCCGAATAACGTTACGACTACCATGGAGGGACGAGGCATGATTAAAGTCTTAATTGTCGATGATGAACCGTTAGCACGGGAGAACCTGCGTGTATTTTTGCAGGAGCAGAGCGATATTGAAATCGTTGGACAGTGTTCAAACGCCGTGGAAGGGATCGGCGCGGTGCATAAACTGCGCCCGGATGTGCTGTTTCTCGATATCCAGATGCCGCGCATCAG